>NZ_MECK01000346.1 GCF_014596465.1 Streptomyces sp. CBMA123
GCGGCCAGGGCGCGGACGGCGGCCGGGTCGAAGAGTCCGCGCTCGCGGCGGTTGAGGTCGGCGTCGTAGCCGAAGTAGCCGGGGGCGGTGGGCTGGCCGTCGGTGACCAGGGCGACGAAGGTCGGCTGGTCCATCGGGGCGCAGGCGTAGTTGGTGGCGCGCTCGCGGCCGATGGTGGACTGGCGGTCGGTGGAGAGGTTCTTGCCGCAGGCGGAGCCGGCGCCGTGGGCGGGGAAGACCAGGGGTGTAATCTCACGCCAGAGGACTGCCTTGAGTCCCATCTGACTCGCAAACGCCTCTACAGGGCACGGCCGTACTGTCGCCACTCCCGGTGGATCCCTGGCTACCCCTGGAGCAGTCATGGTCGGTCGGACCTGGTTCGCACTCTTCTCTCGGTCGGGGTGACAGTGGTATCACTTGACCCCGAGTGATCAGCTGATCACCAACGTGCGGTACTCGGGGGCTGGGGAACTGTGTCTGATGGCGTTGACACCGAGGCAAGCAGCGGTACTCCACCACCACCCACCCTCGTCGGTCCCTGGCTGAGAACTCACGCCGTACCGTCTCCGAAGAAGATCGTCTTCTCGTACGATCCTGACGAGTTCGAGGAGTTCGTCAAGGAGTGGGTCTCCGCTCTGGAAACGAAGTACGTGGCAGTGCAGCGGCACGGCGGCTCGGGGGATCACGGGGTCGATGTCGCCGGATACCTGACCCCGAATGGCCTTGAGGGCACCTGGCACAACTACCAGTGCAAGCACTACGGGGAGGCCTTGACCTGGTCGAAGGCCGCTCCCGAGATGCGCAAGATGTTCGCATCGGTAGTGAGCGGCCACTTCACCATGCCCCAGCAGTACATCTTCGCCGCGCCGATCATCGGCCCCCGCCTCGTCCGACGGTTGTCCAAGAAGACCGAGTCCAAGGCCGAGTTCCTCAAGGAGCTGGCGTCCACTCGCGATCCCGTCATCACCTCGCTCACCCCTGAGAGGCAGCACGAACTCCGCGAACTCGCCGAGGCCACGGAATTCTCCATGTTCACCACCATCGACATGGACGAGATGCTGTCGCTGCACCAGACCACGCCGCACTGGGCGGTGCGCTTCCCACAACCGCTGGCCCCACGTCCGCAGAGGATGCTCCCGCCCGATGCCCACGCCCCGGAGGAGGCCCGCTACATCCAGCAGTTGGTGCGCGCCTACGGAGAACTCTGGGGCGAGCAGGCCGACAGCCTGGAGCGCATCGCCGAGCACGACGAGGCACGCGATCACCTGCGCCGACAGCGCGAGGCCTTCTACGCCGCGGAATCGCTGCGCCTGTTCGCCCGCGACGCGACCGCCGGCGACCACTTCGAAGCGGTCCTCGACGACGTCTACGACATCGTGGTCGAGGTCGCGGCCGGCAGGTTCGAGTTCGGGTACGACCGCGTGCAGGCAGTCTTGACCGCCTCCGGGAACGTCGAACTCACCAAGACGATCCTCACCGAGTTCGTGCGGCCGTTGGACCGCAAAGGGGTCTGCCATCACCTGGCCAACGCCGACCGCTTGATCTGGTGCCGCGGAGGTGCCGCGTGAACCCGCTGAACAGCCCGCTCGAAGTCGGGATGCGCGCGCTGGTCCTGCTCTCCGAGAGCCATCCCGAACCACTCGACCTGGCCCAGATCACTCTCCTCGACTACGCGCTGCTGCACAGCGGCGAGTTCGACGGCCCACCAAGCCTCCACCCCGACCTTCCCGCCCGGACCGGCGAACTGGGCATGAAGCGAGGCCTGTTGGAGAAGGCGCTGCTCGTTCTGATCCGCGCCGAGCTGGCCCGGCTGGAGCCCGCGGACGACGGCCTCGTCTACCGCGCGACGGAGCGGGGGCCCGCGTTCGTCGAACTCCTCGAAGCCCCCTACGTCGAGCGTCTGCGCGAGCGCGCCGAATGGGCCGTCCACCAGTACGCGCCCGGCGCCGACGTACGGGACGCCATCCGTGCGCTGCTCAACCGCCCGGCCGAGACGCCCCTACCCCCCGAGGTCCCCCGTGGCTGACCTGCGACTGACCCACCTCACCTACGCGGGCTCCGGAAAGCCCACCGCCCGCGTGGCCTTCGGCCCCGAGCTCACCGTCATCTACGGCGCTTCCGACACCGGCAAGTCCTTCATCGTCGAGTCCATCGAGTACATGCTCGGCGGTGCGCGGCTCCCGCTCATCCCCGAAGCCGAGGGCTACAGTCAGATCCTCCTCGGGCTACACATGCCCGACGGGGCGCCGATCACCCTGGTCCGGCGACCAGGCGCCGGCACCGTCCACGTCCACTACGAGGACCTACGCGACCTGGTCACCCGGCGATCCGACCGGGAACTGACCGCGGTCCATCGAGCGGGCAGCTCTCGCAGCCTTTCCGCCATACTCCTCGCGGAACTCGGTTATGCCGACGCCCGGATTCGCAAGAACGACGCCGGCGGAACCCGCGGCCTGTCCCTGACCGACCTCGTCCACCTGTCCCTGGTGACCGAGACCCGTATGGGCGACCCGCTCTCTCCCGTCCTGCGGTCCAGTGCGGCTTCCGGCAAGACCGCTGCCGCCTCGGTGATGAAGTACCTGCTGACCGGCGAGGACGACCCGATCGTCGAGACCGGGCCGAACGCCGATCAGCGCCGGGTCCACAAGGGCCAGATCGGGCTCCTCGACCAGATCGTCGTGGAACTCTCCGCCAAGCTGACGACTCGGGAGAACGCCTCCCAACTGCGCGAACGGCTGACGCGGATCCAGGCCACCATCGACGGCCAGTCTCGCTCCCTGCGGGTGATCACCGACCGCCATGTCGGCGCGGTCTCCGACCGTATGAATGCCGCACAGGAGCTCGCCGTCGTCGAGTCCCGCCTGGCGGAGGTCCACGACCTGCTCACCCGGTTCGGGCTGCTGGAACAGCAGTACCGCTCCGACCTCGACCGGCTCGCGATGGTCGGCGAAGCGGGCGGCATCCTCGGCTACTTCCGCGTCGGCACGTGTGTCTTCTGCGGCGCCGAACCCGAACACCAGCACCACGGCCACGGAGAACAGGAGACGACCCAACTGCACACGGCCGTCGAAGCCGAAGCCCTCAAGACCAGCTCGCTCCTCGCGGACCTCCTCCCGACCATCGCCGACCTGCGAACCCAGCTGGACGAGTTGGTCGGGCGAAGGGGCGTCCTGCTCCTGCGGGCCAGAGAACTCGACGCCGACATCTCAGAGGCCGAGGAACGCCTCGCGCCCTTGCGAACCCACATGGACGACCTCCTTGCGGCCCGCTCAACCGCCGAACGCGAGCTCGAACTCCACGCCCGCATCGAGGAGCTGGAGGATCGACGGTACAAGCTCGACGGCGCGGGTGCGGTCCGTTCTCAACGGCCCGCCAGCCACATCCCGGTCCGCGTACTCTCCAGGTTCGACGATGTCCTGAGGCGGACGCTGGACGCCTGGTCGGTTCCCTCGGTCGAGTTCGCCGAGTACGACCAATACGGCATGGAAGTCCGGGCCGGCAGTCGGCCCCGGGCCGGACGGGGCCAGGGTGTGCGCTCGGTGCTGCACTCGGCGTTCACCACCGCTCTCGCGCGGTACTGCCTCAACGGCGGCCTGCCCCACCCCGGCTTCGTTGTCCTCGACTCCCCTGTGGTCACCTACCGCGAACCGGTCGGAGAGGACGTCGACATTACGTCGAACGTCGTCGACCACTTCTACCAGGACATGCTGACCTTCCCCGGCCAGGCCATCGTCATCGAGAACGGCGACCCACCGAGCAACGTGCTCTCCTCCGCCACGACGTACCGGTTCACGGGCCCTGGCGGAGGCCGGCCCGGTTTCTTCCCGACCTCCCCGACCAGCGAGGTGTGAGACCGAGGCCAACGTCGATGTGCTCACCTGACATCGGCTTCTGCCGACCACACCAGCGGCCCAGTCGGGTATTCGGTGCCGTCGGCTCGGCGGTGCTCGACGTGGCCCACCAATGACGCATCAGATCCGGAATACGGGGGTTCTGTTTTCGATTGGCTCCTTCGTACGATCGTGCGAAGGGGGCTGGGCGAGCGATCTCAAGGTGTTCCGGCTCGGGGCGGACGGCCAGGACGTGGAGCTGCGCAGCTCGACGGTGGCGCTGGAGGTGCAGTTGCAGCGCCGGGTGGAGGCGAGCATGGAGGCGATGCTCGGCATCCGGTTCCTGGCGTCGGAATACCCGACCGGTCCGTGGCACCGGGGCCGGGTGGACTCGCTCGGCCTGGACGAGAACGGCGTGCCGGTCGTGATCGAGTTCAAGAAGGGCAACGACAGCGGAGTCGTCTCGCAGGCCATCTCCTACCTCACCTGGTTGAGGAGCAGCCACCACGATTTCGAGGCTCTCGCCAGGGAGAAGCTGGGGTCCGAGGCGACCGAGTCCATCAACTGGCGTGCTCCCCGGGCGCTGTGCATCGCGGCCGGGTTCTCGCACCACGACCGGGTTGCCATTGGTGACCTGGGTCGGCAGTGGCCGATCGAGCTGGTCCGCTACCGGATCTTCGACGGCGGGCTGCTGAGCCTCCAGCTGGTCGAGCCGGTCTCTGCTGCCGTCAGCCAGGCAGCCGTGCGCGGCGACGCACTTCTCGACGGCCTCGCACAGGTTCTTCCACAAGTGAAATCGTCTGCGACCTGCGTCGCGTCGGGGCAGGCGCTGCGGACGGCCTCGGCGTAGGCGCTGGCGCGGTCCCGGCACACGATCTCGGCTCCTGAATGCTCGCGCAACCAGGCCGTGAACGTCTCCGCGGTGCGGTCGGGGAGCACGTCCACGCGCTCGCCGGTCTCCATGTCCAGCAGGATGGTCCCGTAGACGTGCCCCTTCTTCAGGGCGAAGTCGTCCACCCCCAGCACGCGCGGCGCCGGGGTGGTCTGCTTCTCGGGGAGCCTGCGCAGCAGCCTGATCAGGGAGTTCGGACTTGCCGGGACGGACAGGTGTGCAGCCAGTCGGGCTGCCGGGCGGCCGGTCAGCGCCAGCGCGATCCGCTCCAGTGCCCTGCGCAGGGCCGGAGTACGGCGCACGTAGCGCTCGGTGAGGTCGTCTATCTGCTCGACGAAGGTGCGGCGGCGGCAATCAGCGGCGGAGCAGAGGAATCGCCGCACCCGCAGATCGATCGCAACGGTGCGATCGGCCACCGCCAGGTCGGCCAGGCGCCGCCGGTAGCTGCCGTGAACGCGCCGGGAGAGCGTGCCGGACCCGGGGCAGGGCGCCTTCGGCACCACGGCCCGCGCCATGAACGTCACCACCCGCTCGTCGACCACCACCCGTTCCACCGCGACTGTCGTCAGGTGCGAGAACGCCGACCAGAGCATGCTGCAGTTACACGAACGCCATCCTTCCAGCCAGGAGTGACGCACCGTCACCGGGCCACAAGAAGTGGACCAGAATCGCTTGTCAGGCTCTGATCAAAATTTCGGGATGACCGAGCGTGACCGCTACGGGCCGAGCAACACGTGCCGCCAGAGGAGGTCGAAGTTGGCTCGCCCGTACCACTGGCGTTTGAGAAATTTGACCCGCTCTACATGCCCTTCAACCATGTCGCTGGAGTAGGGGTCAGGCCGGCGGTCACGGCGTCGAAGTCCTTGTTGAGGTTGCTGGCGAAGCTGTGCAGGGTGCCAGTTCGCTGCCCTTGGCTGCCTTGATCCAGCGTGGCAGGAGGTGGCCGTCGAGGTTCTTCATCATCCTGGTGAAGTCCCCGATATGCCTGCGGAGATCCGCGAGTTCGGGGCAAACAGTCAGGATGCGCTTGAGGCGGAGCTGCTGGCCGGAGGTGAGGTTGTCGGGGTGGCGGGTGAGCCAGCCGACTACTTGCCTGACGGTGGGCGCCTCGGACCTCTTGGGCGTCGGGGCCTCGGAGGATCGCAGGGGTTCGAGCCAGCGACGGACGCTGCGGCTGCTGCCCCGATAGCCGCGTTGCTGGATCTCACGGAACAGCCGTCCGCTGTCGGTGCAGCCCTCCTGCCAGCGCATGTTGAGGTACTTGGCCCAGGGCTGCAACATGTTCCACTTCTGCCGCGGTGGACACAACAGGTCCTCGACAGCGACCGCATGCGCGTACTTGCGGACCGTGGCCAACACGAGCCCGCCCGATGTCGCCTTCCGGTACCGGCTCCGGTATGGAGCGTGGCCGGACGGATGTGGTGGCGTGACACGCATCATGGCCCCCACCCCACACACATCCGTCCGGGAGTCGCCAGAGGCCCAGCCCGTCGGCACCACGAGACCGGGACTGAGCCGGAGCCGCTCTATCTACTGTCTCTCCTCGGCGATCGCGTGGTGTACCACAGGGTTGCTGTACAGCAGGTCACGGCCAAGTGAGGTGAGAGTATGGCGAACTTGTCGTCCTTCACGCTCGGTGGTGATCGCGCCTGCTGTGCGTAGGGCGGTGGCATGGGAGGAGGCGGATGGGGAAGTGATGCAGAGGCGTCCGGCCAACTGCCGGGTGGTGCAGGAGCCTTGGCCGATCGCGCGCAGGGCTCGGGCCCGGGCAGAGCCAATCAACGAGGCGAGCCCGTCCGTCTGCCGGGTTGAGGTGTATCCCGACGGCCGCGCGCTGATCGGGTAACTCAGCGCAGTCGGACGGTGCTCGGCAGGAATGGCCATGACTCCGCTCTGGAGGAAGAAGTTGGGGCGTAGTTCGAGCCCGCGTCCGCCTAGCCAGAAGGTGCCGTCCCATTCGGGTTCGGCGTACCGGAGGATGCCCTCTTCGTGCCAGGCAAGCTGCGGATGCAGCTCGTTCAGCATGGCGCCGACCCCGGCTTCGGCCGCAGTCCGCGCGCGATGCGCGATGTCGGCCTGCAGGTGACGCTGGATGTCAGGCCAGTGCGGGGCGATGCAGGTCCGGAACAGCGCCCAGACGCCGTCAGTGAATCGCCGGAGCTCTCGGGTGCCGCCATCGCGTAACTCTGCGACGATTCTGGGTAGTTCCAGTTCCTGGTCGTAGAAGGCGAGGTTTTCGTAGAAGGCGGGGTCGGGAACGGCGAGGATGGTGTCGAGTTCGTCGGTGAGCCGCTGGCTGGCGGCCTCCTTTAGGAAGTCCGGAACGCCTTTGAAACTGGCGTTGACCAGCTCGAACACCGGTGCAGCCCGGAGAGGCACATGCCGCTTCTCCTGGCGCCACCACAGGTCACGGTTGACCGAGGCACCGGCGCAGTGGTGCGCCGCCCGTGCGACGCCGCCGAGCACATGGTCCATGGGCGAGATACGGAACCGGATGTTTGCTATGTCGGCTACACCAAAGTGGAGTTCAAGCATCGTTGCCCTCCGTGGTCCCGATGAGTCCAGAACATCACGATAGCGCCATGAGCACGACCGTCTAGGGTGGTTTCGCGACTATTAGGCCCAGCACCGAACAGCTGGCGCACAGGACGTGGCTTCGCAACCATGGTGTGGCCCGATAGCTCGACGACGCCGGTCATCTGCGGCTCGGTGGAGCTCGTTCGGGGTCAGTTAGACCTGTTCTCAAACGAGTCGAAGAGAGAGGAATCCCATGCTCAAGATGTCGACGGCCACCCCCACAGTCGGCCCGATACCTCCAAAACAGCCGAGCAGGAACGGTGTCTGCGGGGCCGGTTGCTAGTTCGTCCATCGGTTCAGCCTGCCGTGTGACGGCCCTTCACCCTTCGCACCGTGCGGGGCCGTCACACGGCACACAAGTCGGCGGGGAGATCCATGTCAGCCATGCCTGCAAACGACACCGAGCTTACCGATCTCGTTTCACCCACCCCGCAGGAGCGGGTGAGCGACTACGTCAGGGTCAGCGACCGGGCCTATCTCCATGCCGGCCACCAGCGCGTGCGCATGGTGTATGCGACGCGTACCGGCTCGATGGTCGCTGTGCCCGAGGAGGCGGGCAGACGGCTGGCCCGGGGAACGCTCGAGGGAATCGCCCCCGAATTGCTCGATGGGCTCCGTGAGATCGAAGCAGTCGTCACGGATGGCCGGGGGGAACTGGACACCGTTCTGGACCGCCAGCGTGCGGCCACTGCCAGCCTCAGCGACCTGCGCTATGTGCTGTTGCCCACGACCTACTGCAACATGGGCTGCTCTTACTGCGGCCAGCAGCACACTCGTGGTCGGCTCTCCGGGAGTCACAGGGATGCCGTCGCCCGCCGCGTGCTGGCGGGGATCGGGAGGAAGACAACCCGCACTGTGACGGTGAGCTGGTTCGGAGCGGAACCGATGATCGGCTACCCGATGATCCTGGATCTGAGCGCCCGCTTCACCGCGGCAGCACACGACAGAGGCGTTGGATACGTCTCGGGCATGGTCACCAACGGCACGCTCCTCACGCTCGACAAGCTGCGAGTCCTGCGACAGGAATGCCACGTGGCCAAATACGACATCACCTTGGACGGCCCGGCTCGCATCCATGACGCTCACCGGCCGCTGCGCAGCGGGCGCAAGTCGTTCGATCGGATCACGCGCGTCCTGCTCGAGGCCCTGCAAGACGACACCCTCGCCGATGTGACCTTCGTTCTCCGCTCCAACATCGATGTGGCCAATGCGGATTGGGTGGCCGAATACCTGGACACCATGGCAACTCTTGGATTCGCCGACAACCGGGTCTTCTTCAACCTCGCTCCGGTGTACTCCTGGGGTAACGATGTATCGCGTATAGAGCTCGACCGGCGTTACTACGGACAGCGAGAAGTCGAGTGGATGCGCCGCATGCACGGACTCGGACTGCATTTCGTGGCGCTGCCGACAGAACCGGAGCGCGTGCTGTGCGCTGCCGTCTCGCAGTCCGTGGAGATCCACAGCAGCAGTGGGGCGATGTTCTCCTGCTCGGAATACCCCCTAGTGCCACAACAAGAGGCAGCCGGCGGGCTCGGCTCGATCGAGACACTTCCTGTGCATGCGCCACGCCCGCTCGGCCCCTTCGACGACTGGCACGACGCGGTCGCCGCAGGCGAGACAGCGTGTCATGCCTGCTACTTCTTCCCGATCTGCGGCGGCGCCTGTCCCAAACAATGGCGCGAGGGCAATACGCCGTGCCCGCCGTACAAGTTCACACTCCAAGAACGCTTCGATCTCGTCGCCGAGATGAACGGTCTCACCCCCGCGCCATGTTGATCAACAAGAACTTTACGCTCCTCTGATTCGGACAAGCCCTCTCGCTGGTCGGCGACTATGCCTGCGGCACCGCCGTGCTGCTGTGGGCAACCACCGACGTCCTGCGCGACAAGCCGTATGCGCCAAGCGTTACCGCTGCGCTGATGGTGGCCGTGTCCATCGTTCCCATCGTCGTCACACCCGTCGCTGGCACCCTGGTCGACCGGTGGGACAAACGGCAGACCATGCTGCGCTCCGAACTCTTCCGGGCTGTCCTCACCGGCCTGGTGACCTTGCTGGCGTTCCTGCCCTCCCGATACCTTTCGCCTCTGCCACTGCTGCTGTGAATCAGCGCCGCCGAGGCGCTGATCTATACGGCGGACCCGTTCTTCCGCCTGTCGCGGTTCGTCGCGATCAGCAATGTGGTTCCTCCCGAGCAGCACGGCCGTGCGTTCAGCTACACCCAGACCGCCGCGGCACTGGCCACGATCATCGGGCCGATGGCGGCCGCGCCGCTCGTGTTCACTCTCGGGGGGCGCTGGATGCTCGCCCTTGACGCGCTGTCATTCCTGGCGTCGTACCTGGCGATCCGAGAGATCCGCTACACCGCCCCGCAACGCCACACGGAAAGCGACGGGACGACACAACAGGGAAGGCTCCCAACGCGACACGGATTCCTGTGAGCAGCACGGCTGTTGGCGGGCAGCCGCACACTCCGGGCCATTCTGACCGCAGCCGTGTTCACCACTGTGGGGACGGGGGCACTGAACACGCTGGAGGTGTACTTCGTCCCGGAAAACCTGCACGCCTCGCCGAGTTGGTACGGCTCGCTCCAGGCCGTGTTCGGCGCCGGGACCATCGGTGGTGCCCTGCTCAGCGGACGTCTGGGCGACCGAGCCGGGCACACCCGGGTCTTTAGAAGCGGCCTGCTGCTCTTCGGCTTCCTGCTGATCGGCTACTCACGGACCACCAACATCCCGGCTGCCTTGGTTGTCTCAGTCCTCTTCGGCCTGGCACTCGGCGCACTGAACACGGTCAGCTCCCCGCTGATCCTTCAGGAGACGCCGCGCGACCATCTGGGCCGGATCATGGCGGTCTTCGACCCGATCTCCCAACTCGCTTCGCTGATCTCCGCCGCCCTGTCAGGCGTGATCGCGGGCACGCTGCTGGACGGGTTCCATGGGCACTGGGCGGGCCTGGACTTCGGCAGAATCGACCTCATCTTCCTAGTTGGCGGGGTCTCCACGGTGGCTGCCGGACTCTACTCCTTCGTGGCCTTTCATCGGCACTGCACACCGACCACAGCACCATCCGCATCGGTGGAAAGTTCGACCGTGCCCTAATACTGCAACCGCATCTGGAGGTTGTGGCCTCGGCGTTTGTAGTGGGACCGGCATGCTCGGGCTTGGCAGCGGCGTCGGAAGCGTGAACAGCGCAGATGGTGCTCGTTGTTGCGGTGGCGGGGCTTGACCAGGTGGCCCATCAGGCGGCGGATCTCTGGGACGCTCAGGGGTATCAGCTCTTGTTCGTCGTCTGCACTGCCCGTTACCTTTTTCGTGGCCCCGCAATGGGGCTCCCAGCCTCCGGGCCCGGCATGACTTTTTGCCCCAGTCGATCATGATCGAAAAGGTGCTGTCACCGGGTCCTGGAGGCATTGGCAGACCGCTGATCAGGGCTCTGACCGGAGTTCCGTGAAAACCAGGATGACCTCACCCGTCGCGGTGCCGAATATTCTCACCATGCAGCCCTTCTCCATGAACCCGGACCAGCTCGAAGCGCCCGTGCAGCTGTTGGATGACGCCGGCACCGTGTGGCAGCCCCGGAAGAAGCGAGTCGATCTTCGTGCTGTGCGTCGGCTGATGAAGGACCACGCCGTAACCGTCGTACTCGGAGAGAGCGGCGGGACGCGCCCCCGGCTCGTCGCCGACGGCGAGCGCCCGCAGAACGCCCCGGTGTACGGCCGGATGGTCCTCGAAGGATCCATCCACCGCACGGTGCTGGAGCACGCCGTCCGCCTGGAGCACGTCGCCCGGATCGACGCCGAAGCACAAGAGGTCGAGGGCGTCCTGCACCACGCCGACGTCCTCACCGGCGTGCTCGGCAACCTCGCCCGGCGCTGGGGCGCCGAGCGCCCATCCCGCCGCCCGCAACGGGCCCGACCGCTCCTCCCTCACCGGTCGCGCCCGAGGAGGCCGAGGACGAGCGGTTCCTCCTGGCCGCTCTCGTCAGCCAGCCGGCGGCGATGGCCGAGGTCTACGACTGGCTGCGGCCCGGCGACTTCGCCGACGCCGGCCACGGCCAGGTCTACCGCTGCCTCGGCGCCCTCCACCACCGGGGCGAGCCGATCGACGAGGTGACCGCCCTGTGGGAGGTCCAGCGGCGCGGTCTGCTGGCCGATGGCACGCTCTCGCGCGAACAGCTCGACGCTCTCTTCGGCGGCCCCGGAGCGGGTTCGGCCGAGTGGCTGGGCGACCAGGTCATCCGCGCCTCCGTCGTCCGCACCGCCGCCGGAGCCGCCGCCGCGATCAAAACACTCGCCGAGGGCTCGGCCATGGCGCCCGGCCGTCTCATCGGCCAGGCCCTGCACGCCCTCGACCCGCTCGACGAGGTACGCGCCCGCTGGCACACGGCCAACCAACTCCCCTCCCCCGCAGCAGAGAAGGCCGACCCGGCAGGACGCTCGGACCCTGAGGCCCGGGTACGCCGGCACTGTCCCGAGGACCGCCCCACCCGCCGCCGCAGCGCCCCAGCGAACCACAGCCCGCTCCCGCTGAACCGGCACGCTGGAACCCGAACGGGCCGCATCCACCACCGCGCCGTACTCAGCGACGCCCTGCTCGCTCCCGTCATCGCACACGCGATCACCATGGCCTCCTCCGCGCTCATCACCACCGGCCACAAGATCGCCCGGACCCGCCCGGTCCACCTGCCCACCGATGGCATGAGGGTCTACCTCGACCTCCTCGACGCCCAGACCACCCTGGTCACCCCGGCCGCCGCACTGCGCCAACTCGCCGGTCAACTCACCCACAACCATTCCGCCGCCCTCGACGACCTCGCCGCCCTCCTCACCTCGCCACCGACCCTGCGCCACCAGGCCGCACCCGCAAACCGGAGACCCTGTACGTCCGGGTCCGCTGACATGCACCCGACCGCCCAACGACGTTCGCCAGCAAGCCGCGCCGAGCCGATCGGCCAACGCCCCCGTGCCTGTCCCGGCTGACCTGGGCGGCCCGGCGCCTGCACCCCCTACAGCCGCCGCCTACACCGACCGGCGTCTGCGATGACGCAGACGCCCCTGTCCGCCCGTCCCGGCCCGCTGATCGGGAGCCTGTGCAGCAGGTACGGCGGCCTCGACCTGGGGTGCTGGCCGCCTTCGGCGGCACCGTCGCCTGGCACGCCGAGACCGAACCCGGCCCCTCCGCGATCCGCAGCCCGTTCAGGCCCGCAGGTCTGCGAGTTCGGCAGCGACGGACAGTGCTTCCCGTAAGCCGAGGCTCTCGTACACCGCCAATGCCTCGCGCAGGTATCTCTCGGCCGCGTCGACCCGCCCGAGGTCGCGCTCGCACCGGCCGGCGCCGAGCAGGCCCGCGCCGGTCTGGCACGGGTTTCCCAGTTCGCGGGCCAGTACCAGTGCCGACTCGTGGTCGGCCAGCGCGGCCGACGCGTGCGACGGACGTCGCAGTCTGCCCCGGGCATTAAGGGCCTGCGCTTCGCCGTGCCGGTCGCCGATGGCCCGCGCCAGGTCGAGCGCGTCGTCGAGGTCGCGGGCCGCGAGCTCGCGCTCGCCCGAGGCCAGACGGACCTCGGCCCGGGTCCGGAGCGTGTTCGCCTGACCCCGCCCGTCGCCCAGTTCCTCCGCGATGAGCAGGGAGCCCTCCGCTGCGGTGCTGGCTGGGAAGAGGTTGCCTTGGAGCCGGTGGGCCGCGCTCAGGTGGCGCAGCGCGTGCGACTGGGCCCGCCGGTCGCCCAGCTCCCGGGCCAGCTCCAACGCCTCCTGGTGCGCCAGGGCTGCGGCGGCCGGATCGCCCACGGACCGGTGCACCGCCCCCAGGTAGTTGAGGCTGTAGACCTGGCCGCGGCGGTCCCCCAGCTCACGCGATATCTGGAGTGCCTCGCTCTGTAGGTCGCACGCCTCGTCCGGCCGCCCGGTCAGCAACCGCAGCACGCCGAGCGCGTGGATGATGTAGATGCTGCCGCGGCGGTCGCGAATCCCCCGGGAGAGTGTGAGGGCCTGTTCGACGAGGCTGGTCCCGGAGTCGTAGTGGCCGGTCTGGCGGTGGACGATCCCGAGGTTCGCGAGGGCGACGGCCTCGCCCCGTCGGTCTCCGAGGTCGTGGAAGAGTTCGGCGGAGCGGGCGAGTTCCGTTTTGGCCTCGTCGTAGCGGCCGACCAGGCGGTGTGCCACGCCGAGGTAGTTGAGGGCGCTGGCCTCGCCCGCGCGGTCTCCGTTCTCGCGGAAGATCGGCACGGCCTCGCCGTGGGCTGCGATCGTGGCCGGATAGTCGCCGGTCTGGCCATAGACCGCGCCGAGGTCGTTCAGCACCCGCGCTTCGAGTCGGCGGTCCCCGACAGCCTGGGCGACGGCCATGGCGGCACGCAGGTCGTCCGCCGCACCGCGGTAGTCGCCGGCCAGGCGTCGCACCAGGGCAAGGTTGGTGAGCGCCTCGATCTGCAGGGTGGGCTGTGCCGACTCCCGGGCGCACTCTGCCGCTGCGGAATGCAGGGCGACGGCCTGGTCCCAGGGCCCGACGAACCGCAGGAATCCGCTGAGTGCACGGGCCAGCACGACGACGCGCCCGGGGTGGCCGTGGTCGGCGCAGTACCGGGCGCATGCCAGCAGGTTCGTGATCTCGGTGTCCAACCAGTCCCGGGCCGCTCGGGCGGCATCCGCGCCAGGCGCCGCTCCGGGCGCCGCTCCGGGCGCCGCTCCGGGCGCGACCGCGGCACCTGCGGCCACGGTACGCTCCTCCAGGAATGCGAAGAGCCGCTCCCGTGCCGCGTCCCGGTCGGCTGGTTCGTCCTCGTCGGTGAGCAGGCCCGCATACTCCCGGACGAGGTCGTGCATCCGATAGCGGCCGGGCGCGGACTCGATGAGCATGTGATCGTCGTACAGGTACTCCAGCTCGTCGGCCGCATAGTCGGGGTCCGTGCCGTGCAGTGCGGCGGCGATCTCGGCGTCGCACTCTGTGCCCGGGTTCAGGCTGAGCCGGCGGAAGAGAGTCTGACGGTCCTCCGGCAGGTCCCGGTAGGAGAGTGCGAAGGCCGCCGCGACGGCCACGTTGCCAGCGCGCAGCCGGGAAAGTCGTCGCCTGGCCCGCCCCAGGTCGGCGGCGAGGTGGGCGAAGGACCAGGTGGGATGGTTGCGCAGGCGGCCCGCGACCAGCCCGACCGCCAGCGGCAGCCGACCGCAGTGCTCGACGACGGCCGCCGCGGCAGCGGCCTCCGTACCCTCGGCCGTCCGTCCGGACCGCCCGCAGAGCATCTCGACAGCCGTCGCCTCGTCCAGGGTCTCGAGGGACAGCACCACCGTGTCCGGCAGCGTCGAGAGCCGGCGCCGGCTGGTGATCAGCACCAGGGACTCGGCCGCGTTGGGTAGCAGCGGCTCGACCTGACGATGGTCGACCGCGTCGTCGAGGATGAGCAGCACGCGCTTCGACGCCATCCGGTCCCGCCACAGGACGACCCGGGCGTCGATCGTGGTCTGCCGGTCGTGGCCTCCGGGGATCTGCTCGGGCGACACGCCGCTGGCCGACAGCAGAGCGACCAGCGCGTCGGCCGGATCCACCGGGGACTGGCCGGGGGTGTGGCCGTGTAGGGGCAGGAACAGCTGCCCGTCCGGGAACCGGTCGGCCAGCCGGTGGCCGAGGTGGACGGCGAGCGCAGTCTTTCCGACGCCTGGCATGCCGCCGATGGCGTGGATGTCTATGACCCGCCCGGCTCCGCTCGCCCCGATGACAGCGTTGCTCAGCCGGGCGAGTTCGCGGTCCCGGCCGACGAAGACGGAGAGGTCTCGGGGAAGGGTTCTCATGGCTGCCGCCCGTGTCGATCGGATGACTGGCGAATGGTCAGTACCCGAATAAGATGACACGTTGATGTCGGCCAGGCCATGTCGGCGAAGGATTTCGGCCACGGTGGCATCCGCCAGGACGGCGTCGACCGGGACCGCGGCCAGCCGGTCCGAGTAGCGCAGCGGATCCACCACAACCACTGCGAGCAGGGCTGACGGGACGCCGTCCCGCGCCAGCGTGCAGACCGGCCCGCCCGAGACGCCCGCCCACCCCGAACGTCCGTCCCGCGCCCGGACCGGCGCGGACGCCATGGTGAGCTGGAGCCGTCCGGAGCGCACCCCGCTCAGCGGGTTCACCGTCCCGAGCACCTGGTCGACGTCCCGCCGGCGGCCCGCCATCGCGTCGGGGAACCCGCCGACCTGCACCCGGTGGCCGGGCTCGACGTCCGAGATCCGTGCCCACGCGACCGGAACCGAACCCGGCGGGGGCACCCACCGCGGGTCGACGATCTCCAGCAGCGCTGCGTCGACGCCCTCCTCCGGCCCGTCGTAGCGGATCCATCGCGTCCGGGCCCGTACCGGGCCTTCACCGTCCAGGGCCTGCACCCGGGGCTCGGCCGTGAAAACCTCACCCGACCTCAGGACGTGGGCGGCGGTCAACACCAGCCGGTCGGCGACCAAGTATCCGCTTCCCCGGGACTGTTCGGACAGCACCTCGACGACCCGGCAGCGGTCCATGTGGCAAGCCCCCGACTCTTCGGCGTGTCACCCGAGTTCGGGATCGGTCCACTGGGAGGCGACCTCTGCGGCCCGCCCGGTCGTGGTGTCGGTCGGCTGTAAGACGAGCTTGATCCGCTGGCCCAAACCGTGGGCCAGCTCGCCCCTCGCCCCGGCCGACACGATGCCCCACCGCAGGCCCCCGTCTGCCGATCCGGTCCGCTTGAGCTCCACCTGGAACTCCAGCTCGATCTGGCCCAGCTCGAACCGGAGCCGCTTCCCGTCGCCCTCGGCCGTTGCCGCGTCCAGTTCAGCGCGCAACTGCTGGATCGCCTCAGCAAGACCGGTCCATGCCGCGTCCACGTTCCTCCCCCGATGCAGAACGTTCCCATTGTCGGCCTTCACCGCTCCGGCCGAGTGATACCCGTCGCCGTCCCACTGCAACACAACGGTACTGCTGCATAGAGCTTTTGACATCACCTCACATAATGTCGGAACCCGCTCCGGCGCCCAGCAGAGACGAAGGCAGGTCGGGGGCGACGACCCGGTCCAGGCACAGGTCGAGTGTGTCGATGCCGACACCGGCGCGGCGCCGGCACGGCTCCTCGAAGTTCACGTACCAGCACAGCCGCCCCTTCGTGACCGATCCTGGAAGCAGTGCACCGAGAACCACTCCGATGCTTACCCGCCCGGCTCCGGCGGCCACCAACGAGGGCGGCAAGCTGCGCGCGGAGTTCGTCGAATGGAGGCAAGGGCTTCCGCCGGGCTGGGTGACGCCACCCCAGGCCTCGGCCGACCCGCCCAGCTCACCGCCCTCGGCAACGGCGTCGTACCCCAATTGGCGAAGCGGGCGTTGGAGTTGCTGGCCCCTCCGTTCCCGCACTGCCGTACCGCTTGAGGGGGCTTCTACCTGCTTTTCCCGGCCGTACCAAGTCCCGGAATCCGTGGACTCTTCTCCCCGCAGCCGCACCGAATCGAGGGGCTGTCATGCCCTGCGCATGCCCCGGTCCGGCGCGCCCGCGCGCCGCCGGCCGTACGACCGAAGGACCTTCTCCTTGAGCACCACCACCGACCGCGGCCCGGCTCAAGACAGCAGCAGTTACCGCGCTGTCCTGGGTGCGCCGCACGTCGCCCGCCTGCTCGGCGGCACCCCGATCGGCCGCCTTCCCACCGGCATGGCGCCGATCGCGATCCTGCTGCTGGCGCGCGCCGAGCACGGGCCGCTCGCCCTGGGCGGCCTGCGGCGGCCTGTACGGCCTGGCCTCCGCGCTCGGGCAGCCGCTGCTCGGTCGCCTGGTCGACCGCCACGGCCAGACCCGGGTCCTCGTCGCCGCCACGGCCACGGCGAGCACGGCGTTCCTGCTGCTGCCGTGCCCGCGAAGCCGGCGGCCAGCAGGGGTCCTGCGACGAACACCAGGCCCTGGGTGCTGCTGTCCAGTGAGAGCGCGCTGCGCTGGCGCCCGGCGTCCGGCAGCAGCACCGGCCACAACGTCACAGCCCAGCCCTCCCGTACCTGGCGACCTGCGGAGTTCACCGAGGCCATGCACTGGGCAGGTCCACTGCGGGTTCCGGGACTTCGGGTGCTGTTCGCCGCGCTGATCGGCACCGGTGTCGCGCTCGGCGCCGTCAACGTCTCGGCACTGTCCGCCGCCGAGCGCCACCACGCCGGGTGGCTGGCCGGGGTGATGCCGGCCGCGCTGTCCGTGGGCAGCATGCTCGGCGGCCTCGCCTACGGCCGCCACGCCTGGCCCGGCGCCCCCTCCCGGCATCTGGTCGCCGCCTCGATCGGCTTCGCGGCCGGATGGCTGCCGCTGTTGCCCGACCCCGCGCCCGCCGTCGCCGTCCTGGGCGCCGTACTGCCCGGCACCTTCCTCGCGCCGCTGCTGACCGCCGCGTTCCTCACCGTCGACCGACTCGCCCCGGAGGGCGAATCGACCGAGGCGTTCGCCTGGCTGATCGCCTGCATCGGCGTCGGCCAGGCCGCCGGCACCGCCCTGGCCTCGCTCGCCGACCCGGCCGGCCCGCTGCTCGTAGCCGCCGTCCCTCTCGCCGGGGCCGTCTTCGCGCTGTGGCTGCTGCGCCGCTTCAACGACCTCCTCTCCTCCTGACCGCCACGCTCATCTCGAAGGACACCACCGTGAACACCGCCCTCTTCGCCGCCGCAACTCCCTCCGCCCGCCTGCACGTTGTGTGGGACTGGAACGGAACGGTCAAGGACGACCACGTCGACGCGCTGAACGCGACCCTGCCCGCCCTCGGCGGCGAGGCGGTCGACCAGGAGACCTACCGGGCCAAGCACACCGTGCCGATCCCGAACTTCTACGCCCGCCTGCTCGGCCGCACCATCACCGAGCAGGAATGGATCACCAGCGACAACGCCTTCCTGGAACACCTGCGCGCCCAGCCGGTGCGGGTGCGCGGGGGCGCCGCCGAACTGATGGCCGCCTTGCGCGAGGCCGGCCACACACAGTCGCTGCTGTCGCTGTGCCCGCACGACACCCTCGTGCGCGAGGTCGAGCAGGCCGGCATCGGGCACTTCTTCACCCGGTTCGAGGGCCGCACCGGGCCCTCCGGCGGCACCAAGGCCGCCCCGCTCGCCGCGCACCTCGAAGCCCTCGGCCTCACCGGGCAGGCGCACCGGGTGCTGCTGGTGGGCGACGCCGTCGACGACGCGGACGACGCGCACGCCAACGGCGCGTACGCGGTGCTGCACACCGGCGGGCTGCACCACCCCGCCAAGCTCGCCGCCGCCGGCCACCCGCTCACCGGCACCCTCGCCGACGCCGTCGCCCTGGGCCTGCGCCTGCGCCTGCGCCTGATCCAGGACCGCGGCGCCCAACTGGCCTGCGCCTAGCACGAGTCGGCGGCCTGACCAAACCGTCTTTCCTGCGGATTCTGTCCCTCACCACCGCGCTTCAACGGCGCCCCGCCATGACCCGAAGAACGCCTTCCGACCTCGCCCTCCCCGTCCGTCCGAATCCCCTGGATGTGCCATCTCCGAGTCCGTCCCGCCGCCGGGCTCCTCCGAGCCCGAGCCGATCCGAATCGCCGACGAGGACCTCGACGACCTCGTCAGCGCCCTGACCCGCACCATGGCTGAGGTCCGCCAGCACGGCGTCATCCTCGACCGCCTCGGCTCCGAACCCGATGACGAGACCGGGGCCGGCCCCACGCAGCCGGACCCGGGAACCGGGGCCGAACCCGCCACCGCCCCACCGCTGTTCATCCTCGCCATGGGCGGCGCCCAGTACGCCGCTGAACTGGCCGAGCTCTCGGCCTGGGTCACCCACCTCCTGCTACCCGTCTACGGCCAGGAGATCGGCTCCACCCGCCCCTGGTGCGCGAAGGCGAGCGCAGCTTCATCATCGCCTTCGACAAGACGGCGACCTGGGGCTACCCCAACAAGGCCAACATCGTCTCCTTCGACGTCGACCGCGACAGCAGCCGAGGCGTGTTCAGCATGCACCGGGAACGGCACGTCACCTTCGCGTTCGCGCAGAACTGGCTCGTCAACCGCGGCTGCCCGCCGGACACGCTCGCACCGGTCCTCGGCGGCCCCAACCCCGCCGACGAGCTGTCCGTCCGGGTCGAGGACCGCATCCGGCGCTCGGGCGAGCGCCTGGAGGTCGCCGACTACCAGGTCATCGACGGGGCCGAGACCGAGGGCTGGAGCATCGCCGTCGACAGCGAGGCCAAGGAGCTGCCCGTCCGCCTGTTCATCGAGACGCTTCAGCCCGATCAGTGGATCTACACGGTGCGCGAGGGAGCTTTCCCGGACCACGCCGCCGCCGATGAGTGGCTGGAGAAGCGCTCCACCCCGCTGCCCGAACCGCCCGAGTACCGCCGCGACGCCCTGCGCACCCGCGCCGCCCTCGCCCGCAGCACCACCTCACCGGCCAACGCCGCCGCCGCGCCGGCGTCCGCGCCCGCAGCCGCCGCCGTCGAGCCCAGGCTCAACCCGCACCAGTGCGTCCACCGGCTCGGTGCGACCGTCTCCAAGCACCCGCACGACCTGGAACCGGTCACCGAGAGTCACGCGCAGGTTATCCCGCAAGGAAGCGATCCTGCATGCATGCTGCTGACCTGGGATTTCACGGAACTCCGGTCAGAGCCAAATTCAGAGAGCGCCATCAGCGTCGGGGAAGGCGGCAGGGAGGCTTCCGTTGCCCGAGGCGCGGGCGACGGCGCGGCCCTGCGCCATCAGATAGCAGTGCTGGGCCGCCAGCCGGGCGGGCAGCGAGTCCGGTTCGAATCAGGCGTTCCCGACAGTTCTGCTCAGCGGCCTGCCGCGCGGCCTGCGGCCCCGGATGCGGCTGCCGGTACGCACCATCTGACAATGCGCGACCGAAGACCCGCCCCCAACCGCGTCACCGACTCCCATTGCTCCTCATGAGGGAAGCGGTAGGCGCTGTCCACCAAAGCCATACCAGTCGACGAAAGCAGTCCCTTTCGAGCCGGACCACCTCAACTCCACCTTCCATCCCTTCGGAACGGAAAACGACTCGTGATTTCCGGCGACCACGACGAAAGTGCGACCTGAATTGCCGGGTCTCGTGATGCCGATCTGAAGGGTGCCCGAATTGGTCCTCACATCGAGGATCCCGTCAGTAGGCGCCGTAGCGACCTTGGGATAACCGTCGCTGGGCGCGTCCAGTCCGTGCCATCCCCATACGGAAGTTGTTCCTTGATTGGCGGTGAACGCGCCGTTGACACTGAGGGCACTGTTGGCAGCGAGGGAGCCACTGACGGCGGCACCGCCCGCGATGTCAACGATGCCGCTTTCAATCGTGAGCTTATCTGCGGGCGACTTGATGGTTTTCACGGTGAGCGTCTTACTTGAAGCAACTGTGACATCGCCGTTCGCGGCGAGGGCAGCGTCGAATTTTGCACCGCCATAGACGTTGAGGCCAGCAGTGTCCTTGATATCAAGGCGGCCCGTCTTCAGCCAGATATACCCATTATTCCCGGGGTCGACAGTGACGTTACCTTCGGCTGCCATGCTGGTGACGGCGATGTCGGGGGCGTTGATCTTGATGTAGGTGGTGAGGTAGCGGACTTCATTGCCCATTTTCGCTTCGAGGATGAAGCAGGAGTCGTCCACCAGATCCACCGGGCACTGCCAGCTGCCGTCCTTGGCCGTGGCCGATCCCTGGGTGCCGTCCGGCTTGCGGTAGTACATGGTGTACGCCGCGTGAGGGGTGCCCTCCCACTTGAGCGTGGGCTTGTTGCCGCGCTTGATGGCGACGGAGTCCGGGCGGAAGCTGTGCAGGTAGAACGAGTCGTCGCGCTTGTTGACCGTGCCCTTCCCGCTGCGCTCCTGGTACGGGCCCTCCGGTCCGGTGGCGGAGGTGGACTCCTCCCAGAGGATTTCGACCGCCCCGGCGCCACCGTTGACCTCGATGCCCCACAGCTTCAGCTCGACGCTCCAGGTTCCGTCGAACGCGGCGGGCTCGCCCGGCGGCGGCGAGCAGGTGAAGACGACCTGGTTGGGGTCCCGGGTGTCGGCCTCGACAGCCCACGGCAGCCTGCCTGCGGGAACGGTCAACTTATAGTGGATCAGGCTCGGTTCGCTGGTCAGGGCGGAGGCCTGACGGCCCGTGGGGATGCTGACCGTGAACGACTTGCAGTGCACTGGCCAGCTGCCACCGGACTTGACCCTGCCGTAGGTGAACGTCAGATCGGCGTACTCCGGCTTGGCGAAGGTGGAGACGTGGAGCGGGCTCGGGTTCTCCACCAGGGTTGGTGGGAGCAGCATGGGGGGCTTGGGGGTGGTCACGGTTCTATGCCTCCTGGGTGGTTGAGGTGGTGTTGCCCGTGCGGCGCTGCGGGCTGCCGTCGCCGGGGGCGGTGTCCTCGGTGATGTGGCTCCGGGTGCCGGGCCGGGTGCTGATGTCGAGGGTGAGGGCGAGGGTCCAGTTGCCGTCGAAGTGGGCGGGCTCGGCGGGCGTGAGGGTGAGGGTGGTGGCGGCTGGGTCGGTGGTGGTGGTTTCGACCAGCCACTGTCGCCCGCGGCCCGGGCCGCGTTCGAGGTCGAGCCGGGCGCGGTAGACCACGGGTTCGCCGCTTCGCGCCGCGGCGGGGTCGGCGTGCGGGAGGCTGACGGCGATCCGGGTGCACTGCACCGGCCAGCTGGTGCGGCCCTGCGGATCGTCGCCGATGGTGAGGCGCACGCGGTTGAGGGCCATCTCGCCCGGCTGCTGCGCCGTTGCCGGGGTGAGCTCCAGGCGGTAGGGCAGCAGGAGGGCGGAGTCGGGGCTGGTCACGGTGCGGTCCCTTCCTGGGTCGGCAGGACGACGGCGGCCGGCTGGAGTTGTAGGTAGCCCGAGCGGGCGACGGGCAGCGGCGCGTCGGGGTGGGAGAGGTGGTCGGCGTTGTGGATGAGGTGCTCGTCCCAGTCGGGCACCGGCTGGCCGGGGGCGGTGCCGTCCACGGGGAGCGGTTCGGCCCAGGTCCAGTCGCCGTGCCAGGCTGCGGGGCGGGGCATGACGAGGGACTTGTCCGGTGGTTGGGCCTGCACGCTGAACTCGCGGACGGCGCAGGGCCCGGCGGCGGCCGCGGTGTGACGCAGGCGCAGGAACCGGGCGGTGAGTGGCGTCTGGGGCACGTAGTGGATCTCGCTCACCTGGGCGTAGCCGTGCAGCGCCGTCCACTCCTCGCCGTCATCTCCGCAGGCCTCCAGTTCGGTGGCTACGGGAGTGCCGGTGCCGTCCGGGCGGCCGAGCAGGATCGCGATGGCCTCCACCTGCCGTTCGGTGTGCAGGTCGAGCCGGACCCAGTCGCCGGCCGTCGGCGCATCGTCGCTCTCGTAGCGGGTGGTCGGGTCGCCGTCCGTCATGGCCGAGGCCGGGTTGCCGGGGGTGGCTTTGAGGGAGGCGGTGGCTGTCGGCGGGCCGAAGCGGTCCGGGGCGAGCAGCGGGTTGAGGCGGAAGGAGGCGCGGATGCGGGCGAGGGCCCGGTGTGTGGTGTCGGCGTCCACGGAGACCGAGGCGACGGGGAGGATGTCGGTGGTGGCGTGGACGGCGGTGTGGGGGCAGGCGAGCAGGGTGAGGTGGTGGGTGGCGGGGCGGTTGGCAGGACGGGCGGGCAGGGTGAGGTGGGTGCCCGCGTCGATCGGTGTGATGTAGGTGTTGGCCGGGCCGTTCGGGTCGACGGCGTGGAAGCGGTGGTAGCGGGTGGGCTGGTCGTGGTCGTCGGCGGCGAAGTAGCCGATGAGGCCGTCGGAGAGCCGGTCGGGGTCGCCCAGGCGCACGGTCCAGCGGTAGTCGGGGTAGCTCGCCGGCGGTGGGCTGAGGATCTGCCGCCAGCTCGGGTCGGTCAGCGGCTCCCCCATCAGGTCCAGGCTGAGCCGGGTGCGGATGAGGGCGAGGGGGCGGCCGATCAGCCGGACCGGGGAGCGGTCCTCGTCGGGCGCGGGTTCGAGGATGTGGTCGAGCGCGGTGTCGATCGTCTCGGCCAGTGCTTCGAAGGCCTCGGGGGTGTGGCTGAGCAGGCTCCGGGCGAAGGCGGCGAGGTGCGGGTAGGCGGCGGCGAAGTCGGCGTCGCCCGGGTGGCGGTAGGGGGCGTGCGGGAGCGCGTTCCAGGCCGTGGTGCGGGTGTTCCGGGCGTCGCGTACGACACGCAGTTCGCCCAGCGGTTCCCCGTCTGGGCCGTAGGCCAGCAGCGTCCGGTCGAGGTGGTTGGCCAGCAGCCAGCCGACCAACGGCGCTTCAGCGCCGGGGAGTTGTGCGGCATCACCGAATTCGGACAGCCCTGCGGGCGGCTGGTCGTCGCGCAGCGCGACGGTGTCCAGGCGGACCCGGGCCGGCTGGATGAGGCGGGGCGGCAGCTGAACGAAGCGCTGCGGGCCGGGCGGGTTCGGGAACAGGTCCTGGTCGGGCAGGACGCTGGGTGCGCGCATCGGCTGGAACTGGATGGGCTGGCTCTGGGTTGGCTGCACCAGGGAGCACACGCGTCCGAAGCGGTCGATGACGATCAGCTCGATGAAGTGGAACTGGCCTGCCCGAACGGGCTGGAAGCGCTCGGCGCCGTGGCCCTCGGCGCCGTCGGGGACGTGGTTGGTCTCGCCCGCCAGGGGCAGGACGGCGTGGTCGGTGACGGCCTGCGCGGCCCCGTCCAGCTGGATGAGCCAGTCGTGGAAGCCGTCCAGGGCCTGGGAGAGCACATCGATGCCGTCGAGTTCCGCACGCATGGCGCGCAGTCGGCCGGCGAGTTGTGGCGGGGCGTGCTCGGCGAGCCGGCGGGTCTGTTCGCGCAGCACGTACCGGGTGGCGGGGGTGAGGAAGGCGCGTCCGCCGAAGGCGTTCCAGCGCCGTCCGCCGTCGCCGTTGCCGGGCGCCGCGCCGGTGCCCTTCCAGCGGTAGCGGTAGCGGTCAGGGTCGGGGTCGCCGTCCCGGCCGCGGCCGAACTCCCAGTGGGGGGTGGTGTCCTGGCTCTGGTAGGGGGTGGCGCAGTGCTTGATCTCCCACTGGAGGTAGAGGGGGAGCCAGGGCTGGCGCCACACGCGGGTGTATTCGGGCCAGGGGCCTTCGGTGTGGCCGGCGGGGTCGGCGACGACGGCGTGCAGCGCGGTGCCGGTGCCGCCGGTGGCCGGGGTGCGCACGGCCTGGTCAAGCAGGGCGAACTCGGCGATCACGGACTTGATGACGCCCGGCAGTTCGGGCGTGTTGGCGGGCAGCAGCGGGTTGGCGGGTGCGGGCACCAGGGTGCCGTTGATCTTCACCTTGGTGAGGAG
This sequence comes from Streptomyces sp. CBMA123, assembly GCF_014596465.1. GTDB lineage: Bacteria > Actinomycetota > Actinomycetes > Streptomycetales > Streptomycetaceae > Kitasatospora. The sequence goes on from NZ_MECK01000346.1 coordinate 24,516, forward strand.
GCGTGAGGGTAGGCGGCAGGGCAGCGGGTCGTCCTCGTCGCGGGCGAGCGGCTGGGTGGTTCCTGTGCCGGTCAGGGCGAGGGCGGGGTCGGTGGGGCGGTGGTAGCCCTGCCGGGGTGTGCGCTTGAGCTCCAGCTCCTCGGGCAGCCGTTTGGTCTCGGCGTAGCGGTCGATCGCTGCCTGGGTCTCCTCGGGGGTGAGGCCGTGCGGGACCAGGCGGCTCAGCCGGGTGACCTCCGTGTCCAGCGCTGTCACGCGCGCGCGGGCTTCGACGGTCTTCTGCTCCCAGGCCCGCTCGTCGAAGCTGTAGTCGAGCGGGCGGCGCTTCTCCGGCAGGTTGGCCAGCCACCAGAGCGACCACAGCCGCCACTGTGCGGCGGCGAGCTGGTTGCGGGCCTGGTCGTAGTCGTTCTGGGCCCTGTTGAGGGCGGTGATCCAGTCCGGTTGTTCGGGCGGTGGGGCCTGGGTGTCCGACGTGTCGCTGGGCCGGTTGACGACCTGCCAGGTGGCGCCGCCCTCGTGGCCGCTGAACCAGGCGCGGCGGGTGATCTCGTCGAGGGAGTTCTGCCAGTCGGGGCCGTCGAGCTGGTCGGGGTTGCCGTGGAACAGCGCGCGGACCTGGTCGGCGAGCAGGGTGCCCGAGGCCTGGTGGTCGACGAGCGCCGCGACGGCGTCGGCGGTGCTGTGCCCGATCGCGACCTTGACGTCCTGGGTCTTGGGGCGGTCGGAGTCCGGGTGTCCGCCCTCGCGGTTCCAGGGGACACCGAGGGCGGTGCCGACGCAGCGGGTGCGGGTGATCGTGTCGGGCAGGCCGGCGGGGGCGGCCCAGCCCAGGGCCCGCAGCACGTCGGCCGCGTTGTCGGGGTCGGCGTCGGGGGGCAGCAGGCCCGTGATGTCGCGTGCGGTTGTGAGGATGTCGGCGCTGTCCTTGCTGTACCAGCCGATCACGCAGTAGCTGACGGTGCAGGGCGGTGGGTAGCTCTCGTTTTCCTTGAGGTCGGCGAGGGTGTCGTGGAAGAGGAAGACGTTCTCGTGGTACGGCGCGAAGGCGGCGAAGGCGGGCAGGCCGCTGCCGATGGCGGTCAGGAACAGCGGCCGGTCGGCCGGTTCCCGCCAGGGCCCGTCGCTCAAGGGGTGCACGCGGCCGATGTAGCAGTGGCGCGGCGCCTCACGTGTCGCCTCAGGGTCGACGAACGGCGTGAACGCCACCGCGGGCTCCTCGCCAGGCATCTGCAAGTAGTCGCTGTGCACCAGGAACCCGGCGGCCTTCATCGTGCCGCGCACCTCGGCGTAGCGCACCACGAGCCAGCGGTTGGGGACCAGGGGGAAGGCGCTGACACCGGTGGCCGGGTCGATCACGCCGGTGGCCAGGGCCTCGGGCAGCTGCCACTGCACGTGGATACCCTCGCCGGGGTTGCCCTCGGAGTACTGGATCGGCGGTTCGGCGTTGCTGCGGTGCTCCTTGGAGAAGGTCCACGGGTAGCGCGGGCTCCAGCGACGGAAGTCGTCGAACTCGCCCACGGCGCGGGTGGCCAGCAGGGCGTGGACCTCCACGGGGACGATCAGGTCGGTGTCGGTCATCGGGCGCTCTCCTGGCCGGGCGTCGCGTCGAGGGTCAGGCGCTGCTCGACGGGGGCGTTGACGAGTTGCAGGGCGAACTCCCCCGGCGCGAGGTCGCCGAGGGCGGGGTCGAGGGCGGCGGCGAGGGCGGGCACCAGGCCCCGGTCGCCGCGCAGGGCCAGGACGTCCGGGGCGTCGTCCCCCGCGCGTGGCCGCAGGTGGCGGGTGAGCAGGCCGCCGCCTGCGGGGTAGTCGCGGCGCAGCGGGTAGCCGAGGTTGTCGCCGGGGCGGTGGTCTCGCAGGTTGATGGCGCTGTTGTCGCCGGTGGTGCTGGTGCTGTCGATGCCGAAGTGGATGCCCTGGCCGGGCTCGCGGATGACGATCTCGTCGGGCAGGGCGTCCAGGAGCAGCAGCAGGGTGTCGGGGGCGGGGTGGTCGCGGCGCAGTTCGGTGACGGTCGCTCCGGCGGCGGTGGCGAGGATGTCGAACACCGGCCAGGCTTCTACGAGTTCGGAGCGGATCAGCAGCCCGGCCCGGTGTGCTTGCCCGGTTCGGGTGCGGGTTCGGCGGCTCTCCACGGCGGCGGTGAGCGCGGTGTCGACGAGTCGGTCCAGGGAGGTGTGGACGCCGATGTCGCGGGCTCCGGCGAGCAGTGCCTCGATCCAGTTCTCGTCGATGCGGAACAGCCGGATCGACTCGGGGGGAAGCATCGCGGGGTGCGGTACCAGGTAGTTGAACGGCACCCGGCGCAGCAGTGTCAGCTCGTCCAGCCAGGCCGGAAGGGCGCGGGTGTGCCGTTCGGCGGTGGCCTGCAGGGCCGCCCTCCGAGGCTCGGCGGTGAGCGCGGCACGGGCGGCCCGCTGGGTGAACCGGGTACGGCGGCCGCGGCCGGCGGCGGGGGCCTGGTCGGCCGGGACGAGCGGGCCGGCGAGCGCGGACAGCAGGTCGACGGCGAAGGTGGGGGCGGCGAGTTGCCCGAGGCTGCGCCCGTCCAGGTCGCCGGGGTCGGCGGCGGCGAGCACCGGATCGGCGGCCAGGGTCATCAATGTCGCAGCCGTGTTGGCCAGTTCGCGGCGCGCTCGGGTGATCTCCTCGCTGTAGTCCGGGTCGCTCAGGGCCAGGGCGCGACCCAGCGTCCACGCGGCGGCATAGGAGACGTCGAAGAGGCCGTGCTCCGGCTCGTAGATCAGCGCGTGGTCGGCGGTGGTCTTCGGCGTGTCGCGGGCGAAGTCCCGGGTCTCGGCGGCGATGACGGGTACGAACGGGCCCCGGTACCAGCCGTAGGTGGTCTCGCCCGACAGCAGCCGGTACGGCAGCGGGGTGTAGCCCAGGTGCAGGCGGCGGCGTGCGTACTGCTCGGCGTCCGGTGTGGAGCGTGCTGCCACGTTGCCGTTCGGGCGCAGGCGCAGAGTCAGGTTCTCACGGTCGGTGCGGGCGGGTGCCACGAGGTCGCCGAGCAGGGCTGCGGCGTCGCGGGTGCCGGCCGGGTCGCTGGTGAACGTCCACGAATGCAGCACGCACAGCCGCACCGCCCTGGTGCCGGTGGGGAGTTGGCCGGGGTCGAGGCGGTCGTTGAAGCCCTCCAGGGAGACCAGGTGCGCGGTGTAGGTGCCGGGCAGCCGGGGGAAGCGGTTGGCGGCCAGGACGGCGTACTGGCCCTCGGTCAGGATCTCTCCGTCGTCGCGTCGTTGCGGTCGGGTGGAGACGTCGCGGACGTGGGCGAGGTAGTGGAGTTCCTCCTCGCGTGGCACCAGCGCGGTGAACAGCTCGGCCGGGACGTCGATGCTCCGGCAGCGGCTCGCCTCGATCCCGGGGGTGATGCCGGTGTCGCTGAGGTCCGGCCCGAGGATGCCAGCTCCCGGGCGGCGCAGCTCGGCGATCGTGCGGCTGGTGCTCTGGCCCAGGCCCTCCGGGTCGTCGGGCAGTTCACCCGCGCGGAACACCATCAGCGTCAGCCACGGGGCCTGCTCGGGCACGGCCCGGGCCTTCAGCAGGCGCTCCCAGGGCAGGATGGAGCGGTCCAGAGTGATGTGCGGCAGGGTGCGGCTGAAGTCGCCGCTTGCTCCGTCGGCCGGGTAGTGGGCGTGCACGGACGAGGGGTCGAGGACGAAGCGCGCCGCGCGGATCTCGAACTGCTGTGTGGCGGTGGGAATGGCGGGCGTGTCAACGCGGGCGCCGTCCTTGGTCAGGCGGTGCTCCGCCGTGAGGGTGTAGACGCCGGCGGTGGCCAGCGGGCGGCGGTAGTCGTGGAAGGCGACGCGGAGGTCTTCGGTGCCGCTCAACGTCGGTTCACCTCTCGGCTGTGGTGGTCATGGGCGCGCTGGTGAACACGGTCTGGGCGAGGTCCGCGTAGCGGGTCAGCGGATCGTCCGTGCCCGGGGCCAGCCCGAGGCCGGCCAGGGCGGCGTGCACCGAGGCACGTCGGGTTGCGGTGGTGGCGGCGGCGATCCCGGTGGCCGGGTCGACGATGGCGGCGATACTGCCGTCGCCCACGGTCGACGGCGGGCCTTCCGGCGCCGAGCCCAGCCGCGCGATCGGCGCGTCCGGCAGCCCGTCGACGTCCAGTGCCTCGGCGTCGACCCAGCCCACCGCCGGGGCCAGTTCGGGCTTCGGGATCTCGAACGTGAGGCCGGCCAGGCAGCCGCTGAGCAGCCCGTCGCCGTCCAGCACGTCGCCGGGCTCGCCCAGTGGCGCGCCCCACATCGCCTTGGGCATGTCCTGCCAGTACACGGCGACCGTCCACCCGGTGGGGGTGTAGGGGCCCTCGAGCCGCGTCAGGGTGATGTGGTGCTCGGAGACCACGCCCTGTCCCTTGGGGCCCATCGGCCGGATGTCGATGGTGTCCGCGGCCGCGCCCGCGAAGGTGTCGCCGTTGAGGATGATGCGGCTGGCGGGGACCGCGGCCTCGGTGCGGACGGCGAAGCCGTCCATGGAGACGAGCAGCGGCTCCCCCGTGGCGGAGCGGAGCGCGCTCTCCTCGGGGTCGACGTCGACCAGCAGCCCGCGCAGTGGCGCGATGGAGAGCGGGGCGGGCAGTTGGACGCTGAACTCCGCCCAGTCGATCGCGGGTACTCCGTCGCGGCCGGTGCCGAACTCGACGGTGAAGCTGATGAACCAGACCTTGATCCTGGCCCGGCCGCCGATCGGCGGCCCCCACAGGTCCAGTGCCACCCCGACCTCCAGGGAGATCCGGACCCGGATGAAGAGCACCTTGACGGTGGCCGCGACCCCGATGTTCAGGCCCATCGACAGGTCGAAGTAGAACGGCTTCCACTGCACCAGTGCATCCAGCCAGGCGGTGAACCACGCCTGCAGCTGGATGCCGTGCCCCTTGTCGTAGGTCGCGGCCAGCTCGCCGCCGGCCATGAACGCGCCGTCGGTCAGCGCCGCGTACACCTGCCCGCGGATCGCCACCGGGCCGATCGCCCACCGCCAGCCCACCCGGGGCGGGTCGGGGTAGTAAGCGGGCCGCTTGAAGCGGGGGTGGTAGCCGCCGAGGGTGAACACGAAGCCCTTGCCGCCGCCGGCCGCGGTGCGGTCCTGACCCCAGATGTAGAGCGACAGGCCGCCGGTGAGTTCGGCCGCCGGGTCGATGACGTAGGAGCCGGGCGCGATCACCGCATCCATCGAGAACAGGCCCTGGTCGTGGTGGTAGCCGATGGCCAGGTCGATGACGAGCCGGGCGATCGGCTTCTTCGCGGCCTTGTTGCGCGGCAGGTCGATGGTGGTACGGCCGATCAGCAGCACCTTCCAGGACTCGCCGCCCTCCACCAGCAGCAGCGCCCGGGAGCGCAGGAACTCGAACGAGCTGAACTCGATCCCGCCCGCGCCCCAGTACTGGCCCTCCCGCGGGGTGATCCAGCCGCCCGGGCCGGCGAGCTTCTCCAGCACCTGCGCGGGCGTGTCGCCGCTGCCGCTGCCGTCCAGCCGGTTCACCAGCGGGAACTCGCCGACCTGGTCGATGGTCGGGGTGCGGACGGTGCTGTTGACGCCGAAGCCGAGCGAGATGCCGATCACCCGGAACGGCGGCGGCCCGAACAGCCCCTGTTCGCCACCGGTGAGTTCACCGAAGAGGAACAGCGAGGACCAGCCGTCGACGCTGCGGGCGTAGCTGCCGGCCGCCTGCATCGCGAAGAAGCCGATCTCCACCGCCGCCAGGCCCGCGATGTACACCTCGTACGCGGGGTCCTGGCGCACCTCCAGCACGCCGCTGACCTTCAGCGGCGGCACCGCGACCCGCACCCCCGCGCCGGACAGCACCGGGATGACGGTGAATTCCTGGTCCACGGCCAGGCCCAGTCCGATCGGGTCCAGCGCCACCGGGCCGAGCGTGAGGGTCGCGTCGAAGGCCAGGAACAGGCGTCCGCGCGAGTAACCGAGACTCACCTGGCGGAGGTGTACCGGCCCGAGGCGCAGGTCCAGCTCCCGAGCGGCCTCACCGCGCTCGCGCCCCAGGACGACTGCGCCGCCTGACGCCACGTCAACCGGCGCCCCTGAGGGGAGGGCCAGGCCTACGGTGTCGGGCAGCCGCACGATCAGCGGCGGCAGCGTCTGGCCGTCGGCCGTCAGATCGGCCCAGGCCAGCGCGCCACGCACCAGTGCCTCGTCCGGCAGGCGCGGCAGCCGCTGCGGATCCGCGGTGTCGATCTCACCGAGGACGGTGTTCACCGCCTCGACCCGGTCCACCGGCCACGGCGCCGAGGCGTAGGCGAGCGCGATGCCGGTCAGCGCGACGTCGTGGTCCGGTGTGATCGACTCGCCCACCAGCGGCAGGTCGGACGCCTTCGCGCTGACCCGGCCGCGTACCGCCACCGCGTAGCGGCGCGTCGTGGTGCCGGTGACCGGCTCGCTGGCCAGCACCCAGCCCAGCCGCCGGGTAACCGCGGTGACCAGCAGCACGCTGGTGCGGAAGTCGTAGTGGACCGCGGCCTGGAACAGCTGCGGTACCAGCATGGGCGGCAGGCCGGACAGGTCCAGGCCCAGCGCCGCGGCCAGGTCCGCGGCGGAGACGCCCTCCTCGTCCTCCCACACAGCCGTGAGGGCGAACGGCCATGGCGGCCCCGGGACCTGCGGAACGGCGAGGACCAGGTCCACGCCGCCAGGCAGGCGCAGCGAGACGCTCGGAAACCGGGGCCGGATCGCGGGGCCGGTGAAGTCGACGTCGAAGCCGAGCCCTGGCAGGCCGATGGTGATGCCGCCGAGGTCGAAGTCGGCGTCGAAGACCAGGCGCAGCCAGCTGCCGGAGCCTCCGCCACCGCCGGGCTCCCCCGGACCGGGCCAGGTCAGACCGATCCTCGGCAGGCCCAGCGGCCCAAGGTTCAGCTGCGGCAGGTCCTTCCAGGAGACACCGGGCACACCGGCGGGCGGCGGCCACGGGATGGCCCAGTCCAGCGACGGCAGGCCCGGCAGGCGCCAGTCCAGTGCGAGAGCGGCACCGGCGGGGCCCGCGCCCTCGGGCAGCTTCGGCCACCAGGAGCCCAACGTGTCCGGCAGTGAGCGGAGCCAGTCATTCAGCCTGCCGATCTGTGGCGGGGTCAGCCCACCGGGGCCGATCGAGGCCAGGGTGATGCCATTGAGGCCGAAGTCGAGGTCGGGGATCAGATCGCCGATCAGGCCGCCGATGAAGGGCAGGTCGCCGAGCTTCGCGGTGAGGTCACCCAGTCCGAGCAGCGCGACCTTGCCCCAGGCCACGCTCCAGTCCGGCCCGGCCGGCAGCGCGGCGAAGACCCCTCGCAGCCACGAGGACAGCCCGGTGAGCGCGAACTCGCCGCTCCTGACGTCGAACCGCAGCCCCAGCGAGGGCAGTTCCGGCGTGAACACCTCCGGCAACGGCGGCAGCGTCAGGCCGAACAGCTCCGCCAGGTCCGGCAGCGCGAGGCTGGGCTGGCCCGACCACCACCCGGTCAGCACGCCGGGGCCGGGCAGACCGGGGAGACCGGGCCAGTCCGGGAGGCCCGGGCCGGGCGAGACCCTGAAGCGCAGCTCGCGCCCGCCCAGGCGCAGCGACAGGGTCGGCAGTTGCGCCGTTAGCGGCAGGTCGCCCACCGGTGGCAGCCCGAACATGAAGCCCACGGAGGGGAGAGTCAACGCCAGCCAGCCCAGGTCGATCCCGAGGTCGCAGTAGATGATGACGCCATCGCCGCTTCGCGACCAGGTCATCTGGAAAGCGGAGAGGTGCCAATGCCCGAGGGACACCTGGGGGAACCGCAAGTGCACGCTGGTGGGGGATTTCAGTTCGGTCAAACAGACCCGCGGGTCCTGGTCGGGGAGCGCGAAGGACGCGCCCACCCACAGGCCCGCCGCCAGGTCCTGGTCCGGCATCAGCGGCCAGTTCGGCTCCCCGCCGACCGCGGCGGCCACCGCCGTGTTCAAGGCCGCGCCCTGGTCCGCGTCCACCCCGCCCGGGCCGACCGCGACCAGTTCGACGCCGCGCACACCTACCTCGTCACCCCGCGGGATCTCCCCGCCGATGTACGGCAGTCGGGACAGGTAGGCGTCGCTGCCCCTGATGCCGATCATCGCCGTCAGGCCCGAGCCGGCCTTCGGCGTGGCGAAGACCAGCCGCAGCCGCTCGGTCTGCGCGGTGATCGCCACGCTGCCCACCGTCAGCTCGTAGTGCGCCGCCAGCTCCCTCAGCTCGCCCAGGAACGCCAGCGGGGCCTCGGCGAGGTCCACCGCCCACGCGGTGGCGAGCTCGATCAGCTCCAGGGCCGCGTCCACCCTCGCCGTCACCCCGGTCACGAACGCGTTCGCCGCGTCCGCGACGAACCTCAGCGTCAGCCGCGCCATCCGCTCGCCCTGCAGCAGCACCGCCTGGCCGGCCACGGTCAGCTGGTCCCGCAGGACCTCGGCCTCCTTGAGCACCAGCTCCTTGCCGGTTCCCAACAGCTCGTACAGCTCAGGGAGTTCGAAGAGGTCCAGGCGCAGAACGAAGTCCTCGCCCTGCGCCGGAAAGCTGTCAAGCAGATCCGCAACGGACACCGACATAAGACATCCCCTCGTTGCCGACACAGGTCACGCTTACGACAGCACCGACCCGACGGACAGGGCCAGGCCATGACACACACCACCGGACGCCGAGCAGCAGGCATCGATCACCGCCAGACCGGCCAACCTGACAGGAGCCGATCACATCACACTTCGTGATCCATTGATGTCTTTCAGCAATAATTCGACCTCTGCTTGCCCAAAATCGGCAGCTACTGACCCTGAAAGCCGGCGTCACGGCACGCGTCGCCTCCCGCGACGGCACCGCCGCGCCGCCGCATGAGATCGGCACCATCCACGCGCACAGCCACGGCCTCATGCAGGTGTACTGGAACAACCCCCACGCCAGCGCGCAGACCGTCACCGACGGCTGGCTCACCACCGCCGACCTCGGCTACCTGGACCCGGCCGGCTACCCGTGGATCGTCGACCGCCGCTCCGAACTCATCCTGGGCGGCACCCAGAACGTCTACCCCGCCGAGATCGAGCACATCCTGCACACCGTCCCCTGGGTCACCGACGCAGCCGTCGTCCCCGCACCCCACACCACCACGGGCCAGACCCCCGTAGCCTTCCTCCAGCCCGCCGAACCCACCGACTTCGACGAACTCCAGCTGATCCCGACCTACATCCGCGAACTGGCCGGCTACAAACGCCCAAGCCACTTCATCCCCGTCAACCAACTGCCACGCAACGCCGTCGGCAGGCTCCTACGCCGACCGCTGGAACAACGCGCGCACGAACACGTCCAAGACCTGCGACCCCGAGCCCCAGGCTCAGCCGGTCGCTCCCGGGCAGGTGGAGCGGGCGAGGTGGCGTCGGGTCGAGGGGATGGAGGCGAGTTGGGCGAGGGCACGGGGTGAGGAGAGGCTCGCAGGTGAGTCGAGCATCTGCATGGTGCGGACGAAGCGCAGGTACAGGCCCGGGTGGTGCGGGAGTCGCGCGGTGAGGGCGCCGAGGAAGCCGGTGGCGATGCGGCTGGTCAGGGGCATGCCGGTGTCCTGCCAGCCCTGGTCGGTGGAGATGTTCAGCAGCCAGGGGTTGCGGACGAGGGCGGCGGCGCCGCGTTGGAAGGTGGGCCCGAGGCGGTCCAGGTCCACTCGCAGGGTGTGTTGGGAGAGCAGGGTGTCGAGCAGGGCGCTCTGAAGGGCGGCGACGGTCATGCCCTGGCCGTACACGGGGTTGAAGGCGCAGACGGAGTCGCCCAGGGCGATGAGGCGTCCGGGCCAGTGGGGGACGCGGTCGTAGCGGTGCCAGCGGTTGGCGGTGGTGCGGGTGCGGTGGACGGGGCCGGCGGGTGTGCCCTGGTCGATGATCCGCGCGAAGTCGGGATTGCTCAGGCCGCCGGCGAAGGCGCGGAAGCCGTCCTCGTCGGCGGGTGGTGTGTGGCCCGCGGCGCCGATCAGGCCGAGCAGCCACTGGTCGGGGGCGATGCGGACGGCTACGCCCCCGCGGGGGGAGGTCGGGGCGATGGTGGGCTGGTAGGAGGCGGACCAGTCGCGTGCCGGGTCGGGCTCGAGCGTGTAGAGGCGGGAGGCGTAGGCGGCCTGGCCGTCCACCGTGAGGGTGGCGGGGCGAGCGAACCCGGCCTCGGCGAGCCACTGCGGGAGTCGGCTGCCGCGGCCGGTGGCGTCCACGACCAGGTCGGCGTGGAAGAGCTGCTCTTCGGCACTGGGATGGCCAGGGGCGCGGGTACGGGCGGCGACCGTGACCGCGTCGCGGTCGGCATCGAGGAGCAGTCGCTCGACGCGCAGGCCGTTCTGGAAGGCGACGTTGTCCAGAGCCGTGACGCGCTCGCGAATGGCGTGTTCGAGAGCGGTACGGGGCAGGAGCTGCACCTCGATCCCGACGGGATTGCGGGGCGTCCAGCCGGTGGGGAAGAGGATCTTCGTGCCCGCGCCGAAGTCGATCACGGGCCGCCCCTGGGCGTGGAGTTCGGCCCGCAGGCCGGGGAAGAGCTCCTCCAGCCGTGCGGCGCCTCGGGCCAGCAGGGCGTGCGGGTGGTGGGCCTGGGGGACACCGGGGCGAGCGTCGGGGCCGGGCGAGGTGTCCTGCTCCAGCACGGTGACGCGGCCGAAGTGCCCGGACAGGACGCGGGCGGCGAGCAGCCCGGCATAGCCGCCGCCGATGACAACGGCACTGTCCCAGTTCGAGGTTCGAGCCATTCGGGCCCTCCGTAAGTCGGCGGTCGGCAACGCGGTAGAGCCTCATATGGCGGTGCATCGGAGGGCATCTTCCCCGCTTGATGATGCTCTGCCAAGATCTGAACCATGCCTGACAGACCATCGGACATGCGGGTGTTCGAGCCCGCCGCGCTACTGCGCTGGGCGCGCAAGCACGGCCTGGCATCGAACAGCCGGGACGAACACCGCCTGGCCGCGATGCGCGTCGACGTCCTGGCCCGCGGTGCCCTCCCCCGGGGCGATGCGGCGGATGTGGAGCTGACGGCCCGCTGGGCGGTGTTCATCTGCTGGCTGGACGACCAGATCGACCGCCGAGGCCTGGGATCGGCACCCGGGGAACTGGAGCACTTCACCGCGCCGCTGCGCGAGGTGCTCGCACGGGCCGCCGGGCCGTCCGAGGCGGAGGCGCCGCAGGCGAGGGTGTTGGCGGAGCTGTGGGAGCCGACGGCGGAGGGCATGTCCGATCGTTGGCGGAAACGTTTCGCCGCCGACTACGGGGACTTCCTGGACGCCTGCGAGGAGGAGACCGCCCTACGCCGCTCCGGGCACCGGTTGCCTCTGGCGCAATACGTCGCGCTACGGCGGCGCACGATCACCCTGCTGCCGATGCTGAACGTGCTGGAACGCAGCGGCCACGCCGCCCTGCTGGAGGACACGCTCGTGGACGCCCAACTGCGCGAGCTGCGCCTGGCGTTGGCCGATGTCGCCGGTTGGGCCAACGACCTGGCCTCGCAGCGGCAGGACACGGCCGCAGGCCAGGACAACCTGCTGTCCCTGCTCGCCCGCCACCACGGGTGCACCACCGGCCAGGCCCGAGCCCGGGCGGCCGCGATGATCGAAAAACGCCGGGCCGAGTTCCGTACGACCGCGGCCGAGCTGCGCACGGTGTCCGCTCTGCCGCCGCCCCTGCTGCGCGAACTGCGCGCGTACGTGGACCTGGTGGAGACGTTCCTGACCGCGACCCTGCACTGGCTGGAGACCACCGGCCGCTTCGCCCCCGATCCGGAGCGCCGGAGCCGACTCGGATGAGACCTGCCGCGACCACCGCGCGCCTGCCCCGCTGGCCGCACGCCGCCTTCCCCGCCGATCTGCTACCGGCCACCACCCGGCTGCGCCGCCACCTCGAGGGGCGGATCGCGACGGACGGGGCAGTACGGTCCCCGTGCCGCAGCCGCGTCCTGGAATCGGCGCTGCTCGCTGCCCTGCTGGAGCGCACGGGCCTGGAACCGATGGCACGGGCCAGGCTCGCCGGCTACCTCGCCGGGCACCGCGATTCGCCCCGCCCGCTGGACCGGCTGCTGGCCCGGGCCGCGCTGGGAGGTCCGGATCCCTCGCCGATCCCGTTGGACCTCGCAGACTTCCTCGCCCACGCACCGGAGTTCACCAGCGCACGCAAACACGCCCTCCTGCACGCGATCTTCGTCATGACCGGCGCCGTCCCGCTCCCCCGGTTACCGGCTCCCTGCGCCACCTCCCCGCACGGCCTGCACAGTTGGGCCCGCGTCCAGATGACCGCCGTCAAGACCGTCCTGGCCCACGCGCACCGGCAGAGCGCCCCCGCGAGCGACCTCGCCCTGCTGCGCTCCACCCAGCACCCGGGCACCCTGTGGGAGGGCAACCTCCTCATCCACCTGTCCGTCCTGCATGCCCTCGCCCCGCTGCCCGGCCAGCAAGACCTGGTCGCCGACGGCATCCGCACCGCGCTGCGACACCAACGCCCCGACGGGGGAATGCCGTTCATCGCCGACGAGGACACCTGGATCACCGCCAACGCCGCCGTCGGCCTGCACACCGCCGGCGCCCCGCGCGCCGCGCTCGACGCCATCGCCCGACGGCTGGCCGGTCTCCAGCACCCCGGCGGCGGCTGGTCCTACACCGAAGGCGCCCACCTCATCGACGCGGACTGCACCTCCGTCGCCCTCGAAGCACTCCACCTCACCGGTCCCGGCACCCACCGTGCGAGCATCCGCCGCGCCGCCGACGCACTGCTCGCCCTGCGCGCACCGGACGGCGGCTTCCCCACCTACCCGTCCGGTGCCCCCTCGGAAGCCTGCATGACGGCCGCCGCCGCCAACGCCCTGAGCACCCAGGGCGAAACCCACCAGGCCGTCCTGGACGCCGCCCTCGACCACCTCGCCACCCAGCAACACCCCGACGGATCGTTCCCGCCCGACTGGAGCAGCAGCCGCCACCACGCCGTCTTCCGCGCCGCCCTCGCCGCCGCCCACCGCCCGGGCCCACCGGACAGCGCCGCACGCCTCATCGCCCGCAGAGCCACCCGCCTGGTCCTCGACTCCCAGAACCCGGACGGCGGTTGGGGCCACCAGGACGGCCACCCGAGCGACGCCCTCAGCACCGCATACGCGCTCATCACCCTCACCGGACACACCACCATGGCCCCCGCCGCCCGGGGCGCCGCCTACCTCCTCACCCAGCAACGCCCCGACGGGTCGGTGCGCAGCATCCCCGACTCGATCGGGCCGCGACCGTTCGGCTTCCACGTCCCCGCGCTCGCCGACGTGTTCACCCTGCTCGCCCTCGGCCACCTCACCCGCCGCCTCACCCCGGCACCGCACCCGTAACCGGTGAGCTGACACCCCGACAGCCGCCCGGCCGACCATCCCACCCAAGAAGGGCTCACCCATGCCAGAGCATCCGAACACCACGCCCGCCCCCACCAGCGAGGCGGTCGGAGACTTCTACGACCACATGGCAGCGTTCTTCAACACCCTCTACGGCGAGAACATCCACTTCGGACTCTGGGAGGATCCGGACCTCTCCATGCCCCAAGCCCAGGCCCGCCTCACCGACCGCCTGATCGACACCCTGCGCCTGAAGGACGGCGATCACCTCCTCGACGTCGGCTGCGGCACCGGCCACCCCGCCATGCGCCTCGCCGAGCGCACCCGCGCCAGGGTCCTCGGCGTCAGCATCAGTCCCACCCAGGTGGACCGGGCAACGCAGAAGGCCCGCGATGCCGGCCTGTCCGGGCGGCTCGACTTCATCCGCGCCGACGCCATGGACCTGCCCTGCGAGCCCGAGACCTTCGACGCCGCGTGGGCCATCGAGATGCTCTTCCACGTCCCCGACCGCCTCCAGGTCCTGCGCGAGATCCGCCGCGTCCTCAAACCGGGAGGCCGACTCGTCCTCGCCGACTTCGTTCAGACCGGCCCCCTCACCGACACCGACTGGGGCCTCCTCACCCAGGGCTTCGCCTTCTCCTCCCTCCTGACCGCCGACACCTACGCCGACGCCCTCGCCCAGGCCGGCTTCGAAGACATCCGGATCCACGATGTCACCGCCGAAACCAGGCAGAACATCCGCTGGATCGAATCCCGCTACGCCGACGACCGCGAACACCTCGCCGCCCACTACGGCCCCGACTTCACCGCCCAGATGGACCAGCTGCTCCCCACGGGCATCACCATCTACACCGAGAAGCTCGGCTACGTCATCGCGGAAGCCCGTCGCCCAGTCGGTCGCTGATGAGCGGAACCGTCCGGGTTCCCATCAGGCGTGTCGTCAGAGCCTGCTGGACACCTGATACGGCCGGTACAGGCGCGTCGGGGCACTGCACACCCAGTTCCCCCGGCTGCAGGGTGACCTGCTCGCTCGACTGTCCGCTCCCCGTGGCGGGGGCGGCGCGTCCGGGACGACGCGCGAGCTGGTGTGCGATCCGGCCACCGACCGCTGGCTGCTCGACCACCGCCCGTCCTGGACGGTGCCGACCATGCCACTGATGTCGATGGCCGATCTCCTTACCGACGCTCTCGCCCGCCACAGCGGCCGCACGGTGCGCTCCCTCGACGAGGTCCAGGTCCGACGCTGACTTCCCGTCCCCGGCCCCACCCGGCTGCGGCTCAGCTGCCAAGGGCCGCCGGAGCGGCCGACCGCCGTCCTGGAACAGTGGTGGGAGGCACCGGACCCGGCGCTCTCCCGGTTCACCCAAGTCGCCACCGCCACCGCATACTTCGCGCCCACCGTCCGCCCGGCCAGGTTCGCCCCCTTGGCCGACTCCTGTGCCATGCCCTGCCCGTACGAGAACGCGACGCTCTTCCATGGCCCTGCCTTCCAGTACCTCACGTCCTGGCACCTGGGCTCCCGGGGCGCCACCGGGACCCTGCTCGCCGAGCGCGGCTCCGTACCGCCGGGCGCCCTCCCGGCTGGCCTGCTGGACGGCGCCCTGCACGTCGTCCCGCACGACCGCCTCTGGCGCTGGGACGCCACAATCGATCCCGCCGCCATCGCCTTCCCGCACCGAATCCGCAACCTGACCCTGTTAGACCCGTTGCCCGCCCGTGGCGAGGTCCAGGCCGAGGCTCGCTTCGCGGGGCGGCACCGAGACAACCCGCGGCTGGTCTCCGTCGACCTCCAACTGTGCGCCGACTCCGCGGTCCTGGCCGCGTTCGAGCTCACCGTCGTCCTCGTTCCGGCCGGCCCACTCGCTGCCGCGCCGCCGCCGCGCCGCCGCGCCTACCTGCGCGACCGCCGACCGGTACCGGAACTGATGTGCTCCCGAACCGACAGCGACACGACGGTGCTGCACCGCGACACCGTCGAGTCGCTCGACACCCCGCCCGGCACAACCACCGGCCTCTACGCCCTCCCGGCCGGCACCCGACCGCACGACATCCTCGCCCTGATCGCGGCCAAGGAACATATCGCCCGACTGCTCACCACACACCCCGCGACCGTCGAGGTCGCCGCCGACCTGCGCGCCGCCCACCCGGCAGACCGGCCGGAGCAGCTGATCCCGCTCACCGTCACATGCGACGGCCGCACCGAGTCCCTCGTCCGGGAGTCCGGGCTGCCCGCCGTCGTCGTCCGGCTGTCCACCGTCATCGGCGACTCACGGACCGGCGTGATCGCCCGTCCCCAGGCCTTTCACCACCTGCTCGGCGCCGCGACCGCCGGCCAACTGCCCTTCCTGCCCAGCGCTCCCGGCACAACGATCGACTTCGTCCCCCAGGACACCGTCGCGGCCGGCCTGGCCGCCCGTGCCCTTTCCGACCAGGCCGAGGGCTACCACTGGATCACCGCGGGCGACGCCGCCCTCCCGGTGACCCGCACCTCGACCTTGCCTACCAGCAGGCCATCGCCCCGGGCACCGGCCGCCCCGCAGCCCTCAAGGTCGACCCGAGCATCTTCCGCACCCGCCTGCTCGACCCGGCTGTGTGCGAGCGCGTCCTCACCGCTGTCATCGACCGCACCCGTCCCGGCACCCCCAGCCTCGTCCAGCAAGCAGCGAAGTTCATGCTCGCCTTCAACAACACCGCCCCCTTCCCCACCTCCCTCGGCACCCCGGCCGCACCCACCCCCGACACACTCGAAGAAGCCCTCGCCAACACCCTCACCCACATCCTCAACCAGCTCGAGGACATCTGGGCCATGGCCTAGCAGTCCGACTGTCGTCGCGCCATCTCAGGCTGGCTCGACCGGGATACCGCAGCCGCGGCTGCACCAACGGTTTTCGCCGAACCAGGCTCGGCAAGGTAGCGCGTTCGGCACACTGGGCTTGATTCGCTTTGACGGACCCCCCTGATCAGGGGGGTCCGTCAAAGCGAATCAAGCCCAGCACCAGGACGGGAGGCTACTAGCTCGCGCTTGTCCAAAGACTGCGTTCCCATTCGCGCCGCTTATTGTAGGAGGCGTCAGAGAAGTCTGTTCGGGTGGGCTCGGTGACCACGTCCGAGCCCTTGGGGTAGACGATCACCTCTTTCCTGTAGATGGGCTGGTACACCGTGACTCCCCAGACATCGGAGCCATCGTCGCCAGCCCATGCCTTGCGGACGATCCCGTCGGTGTACTCGAAGCCGCCTCCGTAGCCGCCGCGCGTGTTGACGATCCTCACTTGCTCGGTGGGGTACGGGGCCTTGAGGCTGGAAACCGTGCGGGTGACAGTCTCGTACGCCGTTGCTTGGCTGCCCAGTCGGGGAAGAACTTCCGCCTCTTCGAGAAAGCCCGACCTGTCGGAATCGTAAAAATCGAACAGACGTTCTGCGGCCTCCAGGGGGCCGCCGCTTACCATTTGGAAGAACTCAAGCCATTCGAGCCTGCTGATCCGTCCGTCTTCGTCGCTGTCGCCGCATACGAAACACATTGGAAGAATTCCAGTGGGCACCTGATCGAACATAGCTATTTCCCTTCATGCGATCCGGAGTTGGGCGCGTCAGTCCTGCCCAAGTCCGGGCTTCACTATGCGCAGGTCACCCAATCGAGGGAATATTGTTCGCCTTCTCGACGGGCTGGAGCATTCTGAGGTAGGCCATGCCCCTCACTGTCCCCGGCTGCCCCGAGCTGAGCATGGGGGGACCCTGCCCAGCGCACAAAGTGTGAGGCAGAGCAGCAGCGCGGCCTATGCGGCCTGAAGCGGGCTGTGGAGGCGGGCGATGCCGAGTACAACGTGCTGGACGCCGTCACCCATGAGGTGGCAGTGACGCAGAGCAACCCTGGCCTGCGGAAGTAGCTCCGTCGACAGCAGATCCTGCCCAGGGTCGCCCGCCCGGGCATCGAGTTCATCCAGACCCTCGGCTGGCACCGTGGCCTGGCTCACCGGCTACCGCCGAATCGCCTGCCGCTACGAGCGCGGCCATCTGCTCCACCTGGCCGCCTGCGACCGCGCTGCCGTCATCACCTGCCACAAGCGGCTGACGAATCACCACGTGCGACAGGGTCTTCAGCCTGCGCGTTTCACTTGCGCCGGTGTCCGAACCATGATCAGGAACGCGAAAGTGCCTTCTGAACGGCATCCCCGCCCACACGCGGACGGGTATCAACTACCGGGCCTGGTCCTCGACATCGAGGCCACCGTCGCCACCTGCCACTCCGAGAAGGAACACGCCGCACCGACCTACAAACACGGCTTCGGCTTCCACCCGCTGCTGTGTTCCTCGACAACACCGGCGAAGCCCTGGCCGGCCTGCTCCGGCCAGGCAACGCCTCGGCCAACACCGCCGCCGACCACATCTGGCCGTCGAGCAGCGGAACTTCCCGGCGGAGCAGGCGGCCTCGGAGAACCGCCTGCAGCACCTCGTGCTGCAGGCGAGCATCCAGCTGGAGACCTTCTGGGTCGAGTGGCTCACCCGGGCCATCGCGGGTACGGCGGAAAAGCTCTGACGGTATGCACAGCACGGCGAACCAGCCCGCGGCGAAGGCACACCACGAACACGCCCACCGCCCCAGGTACGTACCCCGTGCACTGTCGACGTCGTCCTCCCTGCCCGACACCGCCAGCATCGTATGGGTCATCCCGTGAGTGCTGGAGCTCTCGTGTCGCCGGATTCGGCCGTACAGATCTGTGAACTCGTAGGCGTACACCGTCGTGGTCACGGACCTGGACAAATGGCTGGCGCTGTTGTAGTGGCGGCTGTGCTGGGTCCGGATGCCCGCGAATCTGGCCTCGAAATGGACGCCGTGCCGCCAGACCCGCCAGGCCCTGCCCAGGAAGGGATCTGCCGCGACAAGCATGAGGAGGGTCGCCACCCAGAGGACGACACCGATGACGGTGCCCACGGCCGCGCCGAGGCGATGCGCGGACAGCAGGTTGAGGAACTGGGCGAGCCACGCCGCCGCCAGCACGGCCACCGTGCACCAGAACACCACCTTGCCCTTCGTACTCAGCTCGCTGGACGATGTCGCACTGTGTGGTGTCGCATCGTGCGGCTCCGCGCCCGAGAGCGAGCGGTTGACCACCTCCGCGAAGCCGAGCGCGTCGTTGCGCCCGCAGCGCACGGCCAGGACCTCTACCTGGTCGGAGTTCTCGGGGGAGACCTCGATGCACAGGAGGCGACTGCGGCTGCGCTCCGGCTCGGCCGACACACGGCGGACCGAGTCGTACGGGATCAGGCGAACGGGTTGGCCGTCAGGTCGGACCATGTTCCGAGGGCGGAGGAGAACCGGCGGACGTCGCGCAGGGCGAGGGCAACGTCCTCGTAGCGGCTGAGGACCCACAGGTCCAGTTCGGGATCGTGGTGGACCGGCGATGTCTCGCGCAGCTCGGCGTGGTGGGGGTAGGGGTCGTCAATGGTGCGAGGGGCGTTGAGCTGGAATGTGGTGTTCGCATCGCCCCGCGAGCAGCGCTGTCGCGATGACAGCTACTTCATGATGCTGTTCCGAATCGGCGCTTGCGGTGTCCGTAGGTGGCGATGGCGTCCCAGAGGTGTTGACGGGTGACGTCCGGCCAGAGGTCGGGCAGGAAGACGATCTCCGCGTAGGCGTTCTGCCAGAGCATGAAGTTGGACAGCCGCTGCTCGCCGCCGGTGCGGATGAGCAGATCGACATCCGGCATGTCGGGGACGAGCATGTACCGGCTCAGCGTGGCTTCATCGAGGTCCGCCGGCTCCAGCCGGCGGGCTTGGGCTTCGCGCATGGCGCTTCTCGCGGCTCGGACGATGTCGGCACGGCCCCCGTAGTTGAAGCACAGGGTGCAGGTGATCGCCGTCCCGGAGGCGGTCGCCGCCTCCAGTTCGCGGAGGGATTCGATCAGGTCGTCGGGCATGCCGTCCGGCAGGCCGCACCAGCGGAACCGGATGCCGCGTTCGAGCACCTCCCCGAGCATGCCGTTGGCGCCGCCCCTGCAGCAGTCGAGCAACTGCCTGACCTCCTCCTCGGAGCGCTGCCAGTTCTCGGAGGAGAAGGCGAAGAGCGTCAGCCACCGCACACCCATCGCCAGGGCGCCGTCCACCGTCTCGAAGATCCTGGCCTGGGAGGTCCAGTGGCCCTCGGAACGGGCCAACCCCCGCTGCTCGGCCCACCGCCCGTTGCCGTCCATCACCACGGCGACATGTACCGGGACCCGGTCACGCGGCAGGTCGGGCATCCCGGCCGTCGGCTCCGCAACGGCGTCGGCCGTCGCGGCGGGAACGTAGACCGTCCGGTCGGGATGCAGCACCATCGTCCCCGCCGTGGTGCCGTCGTATTCGAAACCTTTTCCGTGATAGCGGGGAGTGAGCCTGCTCCAGTGCAGGTTGCCGGCCAGGAAGTATTCGAACGCCGTGATGAACGCGCGCACCTGGTCATCGGCCCCGGCCGGAGTCGCCAGAATCCGGTCACGGAGCTCGAAGCAGCGCTGCTCCTCGGCCAGCGCCCATTCGGCCACCTCGGCAACGGCGTCGGCGAGGCTGATGCCGCGTTCGGCGGCCAGGGCCGGAACCACGTTGGGAACCCCTCCCTCGCAGTGGAGCTCCTTGCGGAGCGAGAAGATCTCGTTGACGAGGATCTCCGCCGAGCTACCTGCGTGGTAATACTGCGTCAGCAGGCTGTCCTCGTCGAAATGGTCCGACAGATCGACGCCGATCGCGAGTTCGATGACCATTTCGGCGACCCAGATCCAGCCGGAATTGAGGTGCTCCAGGTAGATGTCCCGGCTGGACCGCTGACTCAGGTCGGCATGGTCATGAATGAGAAACTCAAACGTCGTGACCACCGCCGCGTCCAGCCGTTCCTGCTGCCGCGCCGACAGCAGCGGCCGGGCCTGCCGGATGAGCTCCTCGAAAACCTCGACAAAGCGCGACAGGCCCAGATTTGGCGCCTCTCCGTCGGCAGAACCACCGATGATCGACCCTGCCGCGCCAGAGTCATCGAACACGCTGTCCACGGAGAACCCGAACTCGTTGAGCGCGACGATCAGCGGCAGCCTGTCCGGCTTGAGCGCGGGGTAGGACCAGTAGGTGAACTCGTGGGCCCGCTGCGCCCGGTAGTCGGCGTAGGCCGCGGGCTCCGGCAGCAGGCGGCGTGCCGCCGGAGTGGACCAGAACCCGTCCGCTGCCGACCGTACGGCTTCGGCATCCGGAAACGGTCGCGGCGCAGGAAGCAGGCGAGACAGCACAGGAATCGGAACTTCGATTGATGAACGATCGGACATTTCCGACCTCCGCGTCTGCAGCAGGATAACTGGGCATGGACTCAGCGATTCGCCACAGGATTCTAAGCGGCCCAAACCAGCGAACGCCACACGGAAAAACCACGATCATACTATTTGCCGCGAACACCCCTTCTTGCATTTCGGACTTTTTCCGGGATCATCATCTCGGGATCAGGAGAGACAGAGGCGTAAGTAGAATGGTATTTCCACACCAGATGGAGCGCTTAGCCCAAGATGAGATTCCTCGGCGGCGGCCGGCCCAGGGCCTGCGGGGCTGTCGGGTCGACCCTGACGCGCTGCGGGCCGAGCTGGAACGGCGTTGGGAGAACCGTGGGGAGGCGCTGGAGGCGATCTGCCGCTACGCACTGCTTCCCGCGGGAAAGCTCGTGCGCCCGCTGCTGTGCCTGGAATCGGCGGTCGCCGTGGGCGGACGGGCCGAACAGGTGATGCCGGCCGCCCTCGGCATGGAATACAGCCACGTGGCCAGCCTGGTGCACGACGACATCATCGACGGCGACGACCTGCGGCGCGGTTCGCCTTCGGTCCAGCACCTGTTCGGGATCGACCACGCGATCCTCACCGGGGACATGCTGATCTTCACCGCCTTCCAGGCCCTGGCCGAATGTGAGGAACGAGGTGTCGCCGCCGGCCGGGTCGTGGCCGCCCTGCGGGTCATCGCTGGCATGGGGGCCGACCTGACCCGCGGAGCCACGGCCGAGCTGACGCTGGCCGGGAACGCCGCCGCCACCCTGGAGGCGTACCTCACCATGATCCGGCTCAAGACGGCGGCGTTGATCCGCGGAGCCTGCCAGGTCGGCGCCATCCTCGGCGGAGGCGATCTCCGGGAGATCCACGCGCTGTCCCGCTACGGCGAGGAACTCGGCATCGCCTTCCAGATCCAGGACGACCTGCTGCCGTACGGACGGCACCGGGACACCATGGGCAAGCCCGCCGACAGCGATCTGCGCAACCGCCGCCCCACGCTCCCGATCCTGCTCGCCCACCAGTCCGTGCGCGACGACGATCGTGCCCTGATCGAGCAGATGCTCACCGGCCGGCTTCCCCCCGGCAGTACCCAGGATCAGATCAGCCAGGTGGTGGACCGATCCGGTGCGGTGTCCACCGCACGCGCCATGGCACACCGGCATGCCGCAGAAGCTCGCGAGGCCCTCACCGGCCTTGCGGCCACACCCAGCCGCGACTGGCTGGCCAACGTCATCGACGAACTGATCGCCCGTGTCAGGTGAACCGGGCCCGGCTATCGACGTGTCGAACGACCTGGCTCGTTCGACACTTCCAGTGGTCCCGAACCGTCACCACCTCCGGGGCATCAAGGAGCGCGTGCCACACACAGGACCGCACCCGATCGGCGTCCAGGCCCGTTCCGAACAGCTCCCGCGTACTGTCGTCCAGCCGCTTCAGATGCAGATCCAGTCCTCGAACCGCTCGGCTCCGCACCTGCATGGACGAGAAGTGCGAGTAGCTGGCCCGCGCGAGCACCTTCAGATCCTCGCTGTCAGCTTCGGCACCGTTGACTTCCACCCGGTCGATGACGATCCCTCTCCCGTAACCAGCCCCGCGGCCATCTCCCGACCACCTTAGGTACCGCCAGGACGTCAAGCGAACTAGATCGACTTCGCAACAGGCCCTAGCCGAGACGGCTCGCTCGGGGCTGATTGATTCAGGGGACAAGGGCGGACGCCCCACTGCCGCGTGACCGGTCGTCCGACAAGTCCGGGCCGGTCAGGCCGATGAGGCAATCTCCTTCGGGCCGGTCCGGGAGGACCTGGAGGCGTTCACGGCGGAGCTGTTCGAGGCGTCTACCCGCAACGATCAGCGCCGTTGGGGACAGGTCTATGTGCGTGGGCTGCTGTTGGACGGCGGGCGCAGGTCGGTGGAGCCGATGGCGGCCCGGCTGGGCGAGGACGGCAACCGGCAGGGCGCTCGCGCATCTCGTGACCAGTAGTCCGTGGGATCCGGCGCATGTGCGGGCCCGGCTGGCGTGGAGGATGCAGACCGAGTTGAAGCCGACGACGTTGATCATCGACGACACCGGATTCCTCAAGGACGGCGACGCTTCCGCGTGTGTGTCGAGGCAGTACACCGGCACCACCGGCAAGGTCACCAACTGCCAGGTAGGCGTCTCGACTTCGGGCAGGAAGGCGAGTTCCACGTCGCCGATCTCGGCGACGTGGGGCTCGGTGTTGATCGTGAAACTTCGGCGCGTGGCTGGCTCCGGTCTGGCTCCGCACCGGCACCCGGCCCACAACCAGTCAGCGCGTGCGCGCAAGGGTAGCCGGAACGCCATCGACGCGGCGGTGAGCCGCCTACCTTCACGCGGCCTGGCAGTATCCGGAGTCGGCCGGGTACGCCGGTACGGCCACCCGGCGCGGGTGGGGCCACCTGCGCACCGGCCGGCCCCACCCGCAGCTGCTCTAGTAGCCGTTTTTGATCACGTAGTCGGCGAAGTCCTCCACGACCTTCGCCGCGGGGCCGGGCTGCTTATTGCCGTTGTAGTAGCCGATGATGATGGTCTTGTTGGTCCGGACGATGACCACGCCGAACTCGCGACTCGTGGCGTAGATCGAGCGTGAGTCAGCCTTGACGCCCGTGTACTTCACGCCGTTGACGGTGACGCCCTTGGCGAACACCTGAGAGGGGTCCTTGTAGAGGTTGACAATAGCGGCGCCCTCTCCGGGCTTGAGGCTCCAGCCGTTGCTGATCGCCAAGGTCGCGCCGTCGGAGCTGCCGATGATGGCCGAGCTTGTCAGGGAGCCCGCTCCCAGCGGGCTGCCGTCAACGTAATCCTGCCAACCAGCCATTTCAGTCTCCCCTCGAAACGTCACCAACGCCCGCACGTTACGGGCCGTGACACAGGCAGCCTCCCGTACGGCTACCGGGCGCCGAGCCGCTTCGGTTTCACATGGCCGGAATGCAGCATTCCGTGTCCCGTTCCAGAGCAGGCGCGGGCGTGCTCACCGCGCGTGGCTTCTCTCCGCCATCTCCCTGACCACCGAGGGGAGGTCACCGGCCTTCGCGTAGCGCCCGACCGAGGAAGTTGTTCGCGTGGGTGCCCGGGTGGTGCACGAGGCGGGCGAAGACGACGCGGGCGCCGATCTCGAACCGCAGGGCCTTCGCCCACCGGGGCCGGATGACGTGGGGGCGGGTCCCGTCGAGGACGAAGCCCGTCGCCGAGTGGTTGGACGGGATGACGCCCTGGAGGCCGCCCGCCGTCGCCTCGATCCTGCTCTCGATGAACCGGGGCATCGTCCCGGGGGCTTCCCGCCGGGCGATGCCGGCGACGCGCTCCGTGCGCTCCCGCAGCGCCCGCACGGCTGGCGTGTGCTCGGCCTGCCAGTCGGTGAGCTCGCCGCCGCGCGGTCGGCGGTGCGGGATCACGAGACCAGTGCCGGAAAGCCGCCGTCGGCGATCGTCGTCGTCCGGCCAACTGCGGCCTTCGCGCCGGGCTCCTCCCATGCCTTGCAGTCGTTCCGGTTGCCCGGCAGGGGCTTGCCAACAGCGACGACCAGCCGGGTGCGGTCACGCCGTCGGGGTGGCCTCCCACGCGCCGTAGCCGCCGATGAGGTCGTAGGCGTGCGGGTGGCCGTGGTGGCGCAGGAGGCTGGCGGCGATGGAGGAGCGGCTGCCGCCGGCGCAGTGCAGGACGATGCGGCGGTCGGTG
>NZ_MECK01000347.1 GCF_014596465.1 Streptomyces sp. CBMA123
GGGCGCTGCTGCGCGGCCCCGAGCGGCCCACCGCCGTCGCGGCGGGCAGCGACCTGCTCGCGCTGGACGTCTACGAGGCGGTCCGGGCCGAGGGGCTGGCGGTCGGGCCCGCCGGGGTGGCGGTCACCGGCTTCCACGACACGCCGCTCTGCCGCCACCTGCACCCGGCCCTGACCTCGGTCCGGCTGCCGCTGCGGGCGATCGCCACCGCACTGGTGGCCCGGCTGCTCGCCCAGGTGCGCTGGGAGCCGGTGCCCCCGGCCGGGCTGGAACTGCCCGGCGAGCTGGTGGTGCGGGGGAGTTCGGCGGGCTGAGCCGGGCACGGGACGTCGGACCGGCCGACTTCCCGTGCGGAGCGCGCCGCCCCCGCCGAGCGGCTGCTCGACGGGGGCGGCGCGCTCAGGACGCCGGGCCGGCCGGGCTCAGCCCGCGCGGACGGCGCCGACCAGGTCGGGCAGCAGCTTCGCCGCGTTCGGCGTGCCCAGCCCGGTGACCGGGTCCCAGCCGGTGCCGGCCGAGTAGCCCGGCACGGTCGGGTCGGTGGTGTTGTTGCCGAGCGTCACATCGTTGAAGTCGGCCGCATACGTGGCCGGGTCGGTGCCCAGCTTGTACAGGGCCGGGTTGATCTGGCCCAGGCCGCCGCCGTTGATCTGGTCCGCGATCGAGACCAGGCCGGCCCACTGCGGGCAGGACAGCGAGGTGCCGCCGATGTCGTACCAGCCGGTGCTGCACGGCGTGGCACCGCACTTGAGGCCGGAGGAGCCGTCCGGCGGCAGCGACAGGTAGACCAGCGCTCCGGTGCCCGGGGCGGCCTGCAGGGCCACGTCCGGCACACCGCGCATGGCGCCGATCGCGGTGGAGCCGGCCGGCAGCGCCGACTGGTAGCCGGGCTTGTCGAAGACCCGGCTGAACCCGCCGCCCGAGTTGGTCCAACCGACCTCGGCGGAACCGGGGTTCGCCTGGCAGACGGCCGGGTTGTCGGTGCTGTCCACGCTCCGGGCGCCGCTCGCGCCGGGGTCGGTGCACAGGTAGGTACCGCCGACGCCGGTCACCAGCGGGTCGGAGGCGGGCCACTCCACCGACGGGTACGGGAGGGTGGAACCGCCCGACTTCGCCGGGGTCTTCTCCGAGCCGGCCGTGCCGTTGTCGCCCGAGGAGCCGAGCACCGTGACGCCGTTCAGCGCCGCCGACTTGAAGGCGTGCCGCAGCGGCTCGATCGACTGGGGGCTGGCGAACGCGCCCTCGGCGGAGGCGAAGGACTGCGAGATGACGTTCGCCAGGTGGTGGTCGATCACGTACTGCTCGGCGTTCATCAGGGTCGGCAGGCCCTGGACGCCGAGGGTCTCGGCGGTGGGGGTGGAGACCAGCAGGATGTTGGCGCCGGGGGCCATCGCGTGCGCCGTCTCGACGTCCAGCGCGACCTCGAGCGCCCAGGCGGCCTTGCTCTCCTGGCCGGTGCCGTGGCTGTTGGGCGGCGGCGCGGTGGTGCCCGGATCGCCCTGGACGTGCAGCTCGCTGAAGCTCGGCATGCCCGGCTGGCAGGTCACGGCCTCCTCTCCGCACATGGCGCTGACGCCGAACGCCTGGTCGAAGACGTGCAGGTCGTGCGCCATGGTGTCGCTGCCGTACGAGTCGAAGACGGCGATCGTCTGGCCCCGGCCGTCGAACCCGCCCGCGTACAGCGGCCCGAGGTTGTAGGCGGCCCTGATCGCCTGTGGGGAGAAGCAGCGGCGGCCCACACCGGCGCACTGGGTCTGGGTGGGGGGAGTGGTGCCGGCCGACACCTGGGCGTAGTCGGCCACGGTGGGGTGCACCGTCGGGTAGCCGGCGGCCACGGCGCTGCCGACGGTCGGGACGGCGAGCGCGCCGGAGGCCGCGAGGGCCAGGCCGCTCACCCCCGCCAGGAACGTGCGGCGTATCGTTCGAGCCTTCAAATCGTCCTCCATGAGGGATGGTTGGGGGACATCGGCGAACACCCGGGTCGGATCCGACGGCCCGGGCGGATGGGGGTCTCCGGGACGCACGGTCACGGACGGGCGCGAGTGTAGGCGGGTGAACGGCCCGGCCTCAATGGTCCGGTGAGGCCCGGTTCGGAGCCCGTTCCGGTCGGCCGGGTACGGACCGACCGCCCGAAACCCGTTCGAGTGAACGGCCGCCCGGTTGCTTCGTCCACAGCTGTCAACACGCCAAGCTGGGCCGCGAATCCATGGGAATTCCGTGAGGAAAGGCCGTTCGATGACGCGCGCGCTGATCGTGGTGGATGTGCAGAAGGACTTCTGTGAGGGCGGAAGTGTTCCGGTCGGCGGCGGCGCCGACCGAGCACGGGCGATCGCCGCACTGATCCAGGGCCCGGAGCGGGAGGGCTGGTCCCGGGTGGTCGCCACCCGGGACCACCACGTCGACCCGGGCGGCCACTTCTCCGACCACCCTGACTACCGCGACTCCTTCCCGGTGCACTGCGTGGTCGGCACCGAGGGCGGCGAGTTCCACCCCGACTTCCTGCCCGCCGTCGAAGCCGGCGCGGTCGACGAGGTCTTCTACAAGGGCGCCCGCTCCGCCTCCAAGAGCGGCTTCGAGGGCCACACCGCCGACGGCACCCCGCTCGCCGACTGGCTGCACGACCACGGCGTGGACGCCGTCGACGTGGTCGGCATCGCCACCGACCACTGCGTCAAGGCCACCGCCCTGGACGCCCGCAGGGCCGGCTTCGACGCCCGCGTCCTGCTGGACTACACGGCCGGCGTCGCCGCCGACACCACGGACGCCGCCCTCACCGAACTCCGCCGCGCCGGCGTCGACCTCACCGGCGCCCCGGTCGTCCGCGGCTGAGACCGCAGGAAGGGCGGCCGGACCGGGCAACGCCGCGGCGGCACTGCGGTGGCCGGGCTCCGGGCTCCGGCCACCGCAGTGCCGCGACGACTCAGTCCTCCGGCGTACTTTCCTCGGCGGCTCGTTCGTCGACCGGCTGTTCGGTGTCGGTCGTCTCGGTGGGAGCCGCCAGACCGGGGTCGGCGCTTCCTCCCGTCACTTCGGGCACTGGTTGTCCTCCTCCCCAACCGGGCATGGCCATACCTCCTGTCCTCCACGGTAGGCCCATGCTCCGCGGCGGCGATAGACGCCCGCTCGAATCCCCGGTCGGAGCCCGCTCACGAGGCCACGATCAGCTCGCCGACCAACTCCGCCGCGGCCGCCCGCTGTTCCGCCGGCAGCGCGTCGTCGGTGACCAGCACGTCCACCTCGCCCAGCGTGGCGAAGGAGGCCAGCCCGACCGCGTCCCACTTGGTGCGGTCGGCGACCACGACCACCCGGCGGGCGGATCGGAGGAAGGCGCGGTTGGTCTCCGCCTCGGCCAGGTTCGGGGTGGTCAGGCCGGTCTCGGCGGACAGTCCGTGGCAGCCCAGGATGAGCACGTTGACGTGCAGCGAGCGGATCGCCTGGTCGGCCACCGGGCCGACCAGCGCGTCCGAGGGCGTGCGGACGCCGCCGGTGCGGATCACCGTGGCGGTGGCGGGCGTGCCGTCCTCGTCGGGCTGCTCCAGCAGCTCGGCGATCCGCAGCGAGTTGGTGACCACGGTGAGGCCCTCGACGGCGCGCAGGTGCCGGGCGACCGCGTAGGTGGTCGTCCCGGCGGACAGCCCGACCGCCGAACCGGGCGGCACCAGCGCGGCGGCGGTGCGGGCGATCGCCTCCTTGGCGGGCAGCTCCCAGCGCGCCTTGGTCTCGAACCCGGGCTCTCCGGTGGCGGGCGCCTCGATCCGCACCGCGCCGCCGTGCACCTTCTGCACCAGGCCGCGGCGGGCGAGCGCGTCGAGGTCGCGGCGGACGGTCATGTCGGACACCCCGAGGTCCCGGACCAGTTCCGTCACCCGGACGCCGCCGCGGGCGCGGACCTGCTCCAGGATCAGTACGCGGCGCTGTCCGGCGAGCGGTTGGACGTTGTCGGTCATCGGGGTCTCCCTCTACCACTTCCGGCGCGTGGTTCTGATGGATAATGTTTGAGATTGTAGCTTTCTGTTGATTCCCGCGGTGCCACCTGCGGGCCCCGCACATCACGCACGCCCTGCACGCACGCCCTGCACGCCCCGCCCCGCTCGCCCCGCACGTCACGCACGTCACGCAGAGGAAGAAGGCCATGGCCGGGACGACCCTGACCCAGCCCACCGCCAGGACCGCGACCACCCTCGCGGACGGGCGACAGCTCATCTACTACGACAGCGGCCCGGCCGTCCCCCGCGACGCCGTGGACCGGCGCCCGCTGGACGCCCGCCCCGGCGGCTCCGAGGTGCGGCTGGACCCGGCCACCGGCGACCAGGTCACCATCGCCGCCCACCGCCAGGCCCGCACCTACCGGCCCCCGGCCGACGAGTGCCCGCTCTGCCCCTCCCGGGACGGCCGGCTCAGCGAGATCCCGGCCGCCGACTATCAGGTGGCCGTCTTCGAGAACCGCTTCCCCTCGCTGGCCGGGCCGCCCGCCCCGCCGTTCGAGCAGGCCGACGGCCCGTGGATCAGCGCCCCCGGCGCCGGCCGCTGCGAGGTGGTGTGCTTCACCGCCGACCACGACGCCTCCTTCGCCGACCTCACCCCCGGACGCGCCCGCCTGGTCCTGGACGCGTGGACGGACCGCACCGCCGAACTCTCCGCGCTGCCCGGTGTGCGGCAGGTCTACTGCTTCGAGAACCGGGGCGCCGAGATCGGCGTCACCCTCGCCCACCCGCACGGCCAGATCTACGCCTTCCCGTTCACCACCCCGCGCACCGCCCGGATGGCCGC
>NZ_MECK01000348.1 GCF_014596465.1 Streptomyces sp. CBMA123
GTCACCGACCACGACGCCGGCATCGAGACCGGCGACGGCGTCACCCACACCGAGGTACTGGAGGTCTTCTCCGGCAACGTCGACCGGCTGCGCACGGTGCTGTTCAAGGCCCTGGAGGCCCTGCCCGTGCTCCGGGAGTGCCCCTGCCCGCACGCCCTGGACGGCCTCACCACCGGGCTGCCCGGTGTCCCGGGGCGCTGAGCGGCCGGTGCTCACCCGGACCCTGCCCTGCGCCGCGGCCCTGGCCGCCCTGGTCGCGTCCCTCGCGCTGACCGTGACCGGCGGCGGCACGCTCGCCGACCGGGCGCCGCTGTACGACTGGTACCTCCTGGACGCCGCCCTCTTCGCGCTCGCCCTGCTCCTGCTGCGGCGGGTGGACGACCGCCAGGTGGTGCCGGTCGTCCTGGCCGGGAGCATCCTGGTCGCCGCGGCCGGACTGCTCGCGCCGCCGCGCACCAGCGACGACGCCTACCGCTACGTGTGGGACGGCAGGGTCCAGGCGGCCGGCATCTCCCCGTACGCCCACACCCCGGACGACCCGGCCCTGCGCGCCCTGCGCGACCCCGGCCTGTTCCCCACGGCGGGCGGCTGCACGGCCTGGGACGAGCACCGGACCGCCGCCGGGGACTGCACCCGGATCAACCGGCCCGCCGTGCACACCGTCTACCCGCCGGTCGCCGAGGCCTGGTTCCTGGCCGTGCACCCCTTCGGCGGCGGGGTGCGCGGCGTCCAGGCCGCCGGCGCCCTGCTGGCCGTCGCCACCACCGGCGCGCTGCTGGGCGGCGGACGCAGCCGGCGGGCGGCGCGGTGGGGCTGGTGCCCGGGTGTGACGGTGTGGGCCGTCAACGACGCCCACGTCGACACCCTCGGCGCGCTGCTCATGGTCGCCGGGCTCGGCTGTGTGGCCCGCCGCCGGGCCGGGGCCGGCGGCGCCCTGCTCGGAGCGGCGGTCGCCACCAAGCTGCTGCCCGCCCTCGCCCTGCCCGGGGCGCTCTCGGGGCTGCTGGCCCGGCGGCCCACCAGAGCCGGAGTCGTGCTGCTCGCCTCGGCCCTCGGCACCTTCGCGGCGGCCTACCTGCCGTACGTCGCGCTCTCCGGTGTGGGCGTCCTGGGGTACCTGCCCGGGTACCTGCACGAGGAGGGCTACGAGCAGGGCCACCTGGAGCGGTTCGGCCTGGTGCGGGCGGTGCTGCCGGACCGCTGGGCCCCGTGGGCGGCCGCCCTGGTGCTGGCGGCGGTGGTGCTGTGGGTGCTGCGGCGCGGTGACCCCGGCCGGCCCTGGCGGGGCGCGCTGCTGGTGACCGGGACGGCCCTGCTGCTGGTCGCCCCCAGCTACCCCTGGTACGGGTTGCTGGTGGTGGCCCTGGTCGCGCTGGACGGCCGGTGGGAGTGGCTGGCCGTCCCGGCGGCCGGGCAGGTGCTCTACCTGGCGGGCGGCGAGGACGCCCAGCGCACCGCGTACGGCGCCGCGCTGGCCTGCGTGCTGGTGGTGCCGCTGCTGCGCGGGCTGGTCCGGGCCGGGGCCACCCGGGCGGCGGTCCGGCCGGCGGGCACCGCGCGCCAGGAGATGACGAAAGTCTGACGGGACGCCGCAGCGACTGGCCCCGGACCGGGTCGAACTGGTCGAATCGTCGCGTGGACAGTACAGACGAAGAGGGCCGGGGCACCCCGGTCGGACGCCGGGTGGTGCTCGGGCTGCTCGGCCTCGGTGCCGCCGGCGTCGCCGCCGGGCCGTTCCTCCAGCGGGTGGAGTCCGGGCTGGCGCAGCGGGACCCGAGCGGCCTCGCCGGGCTGCTGCCCGGCAACAACGGGTTCCGCTACTACTCGGTGGTGACCTCCGTCCCCGAGCGGAGCGCGGCGGACTACACGCTCACCGTGGACGGACTGGTGGACCGCCCCGCCACCCACCGGCTCGCCGACCTCCAGGCCATGCCGCAGCGGCGGCTGGTCAAGGACGTCCAGTGCGTCACCGGCTGGCGGGTGCCGGACACCCCCTTCGAGGGGGTGCCGCTGGCGCACCTGCTGGACGCCGCCGGGGTGCGGCCGGGCGCGAAGGCCGTGCGGTTCAGCTGCTTCGACGGCGCCTACACCGAGAGCCTCACCCTCGACCAGGCCCGCCGGGACGACGTGCTGGTCGCGCTGCGGCTGCAGGACCAGCCGATCGGCCACCAGCACGGCGGGCCGGTGCGGCTGTACGTCGCGCCGATGTACTTCTACAAGTCCGCGAAGTGGCTCTCCGGCATCACCGTCACCGACGCGGTGCAGCCGGGGTACTGGGAGGGCAACGGTTATGACGTCGACGCCTGGGTCGGCCGGTCGAACGGGCGGGACGATGCGCCGACGAGCTGACCTGGTCCCGCGCTTCACCCGCGCCGAGCGCTGGGCGCACCGCGCCACCGCCGCCCTGATGGGCGTCTGCCTGGCCACCGCCGCCTGCCTCTACCTGGCGCCGCTCGCCCAACTCGTCGGCAACCGGCCGCTGGTGGTCACCGTGCACGTGTGGTGCGGCCTGGCGCTGCCGGTGCCGCTGCTGCTCGGCCTCACCACCCGGGCGCTGCGGGCGGACTTCTCCCGGCTGAGCCGCTTCACCCCGGCGGACCGGCAGTGGCTGCGCGCCCTCCGGGCCCGGGCCGCGCACCGGCCGGCCGGCAAGTTCAACGCCGGACAGAAGCTGTACGCCCAGTGGACGCTCGGCTCGATGCTGGTGATCCTCGGCACCGGGCTGCTGATGTGGCTCACCCACCTCGCCCCGCCGGCCTGGCGCACCGGCGCGACCTTCGTGCACGACTGGCTGGCCGCCGCCATCGCCGTGGTGGTCGCCGGGCACGTCCGGATGGCCTGGCGGGACGGCGAGTCGCGGCTGGGGATGCGCACCGGACTGGTCGAGCGGAGCTGGGCCGAGCGCGAGCACCCGCAGTGGCGGCCGGAAGGCGAGGAGCCCGCGCCGGTGCGGTCGGGCGCCGGCGAGGCGGCGGACTGACGAACGCCCAGCGACCGTGGCCGACAGCGCGACCGACAGCGCGACCGACAGCGCGGCCGAGGAACGGGCCGTACCGCTCGGCCGGTTGGCGGGTTGACCCGCTCCGGGCACCGTTCGCGCTGTGCCACCCCGCCGGTCGGTCCTCAGCGTGGGGGCAGCAGCAGCCCCCACACGTCGCGCTCGGCCGTGGCCGACCAGACGACGTCCCCGTGCCCGTAGTCCGGCACCACCCGGTAGTCGACCTTCGCGCCGCCCCGGCCGATCAGCCGGGCGCCGAGGCCGTGGTCCCCGCGCCCGAACTCGGCGTTCAGCCAGACCACATCGGCCCGGATCGCCGACCACTCGATCGCGTGGGTCTCCGTCCGGCCGGCCCAGACCGCCGCCAGGTCGCGCAGCAGCGCGGTCGGCTGGAGGCCGCTGCCGAGGCGGGCGACGGCCTCCTGCCAGACGGCCAGGGGCGTGTGGGTCAGGGCGAAGCGGTCCTCGGCGGGGGTGGCGCCGAAGCGGTAGCTGCCGGTGCTGTGCCCCCGGTGGTGGATCCAGTTGGCCGGGCCGGGCAGGTCCCGGGTGTTCGTCAGCGCGTAGTGCAGCAGCCCGAGGTTGCTGAAGGGCGCCGCCCCGTCCACCGGTCGGGGCAGGCCGCTGGGGGCGTCCGGGTCGGCGGCGGCGCGGGCGAACAGGCCCTTCAGCCCGGGGTCGACGGTCCACCCGCCGGCGTCCAGCTGCTGCTGGAGCAGGTCGGTCAGCGCCTCGGCCCGGGCCACCGACTCCGGTTCCCGCCGCGGGTCGTAGGGGCCGGTGGTGTCCAGGACGAGCACCCGCCGTAGGCCCGAGCCGACGCTCCGGGCGGCGGTGGCCAGGGCGAGCGCCGCCCCGGCGGAGTGGCCGAGCAGCTCGTACGGCAGGCCGGTGACGGACTCGGCGGCGGCGATGACCCGTTCGAGGTCCGCCCGGTGCCCGTCCAGGCCCCAGCCGGCGCACCGGGGGCCGATCCGCTCGGGGGTCAGCGCGTCCTCGCGCGGGGTGGTGCCGATCACCAGGTAGCCGTGGTCGGCGAAGTAGCGGGCCAGGCTGCGGCCCCGCGCGGTGCAGTAGTCGGCGTCGACGTTGAGGCCGCCGCCGGGCAGCAGGTGGAGCACCCGGTGTGCGGAGCGCTCGTCGCCGAGGACGTCCACGGTGAAGCCGGCCCCGGCCCCGTGCCCGTTCCGGTGCTCGCCCCGGTCTCCGTTCCCGTGCTCGTCCGGGACGGCCAGCCGGTGGTGGCCGGGGCCGACCTGGCGCACCGCCGCGTCCTCGCAGCCGAGTGCCGCCCGCAACGCCCTGACGGTGTCCGTGCCCACCGCAGCCCCCTCCCGTGCCGTGCCGCCCGGTCTGCCGGACGGTGCGCACCAGTGTGACGCATGGTCCGGGCCGGCTCAGCCCTTGCGCAGGGCGAGGAAGCGGCGGCCGTGCGAAGTCCAGCGCTCCGCCTCGACCAGGCCGGCGGCGCGGGACCGCCGCAGGGCGGCGGCCGTCCCGAGGCGGGCCCAGGGGAAGGCCGGGCCGAGCCGGCCGTCCGGCCCCTCCACCCGGACGACGGCCCGCTCGTCCACCTCCTCCGGCTCCACCTCCACCAGCAACAGCCCGTCCGGGGCGAGGAGTTCGGCGCCCCGGCGGAGCAGGGCGTCCGGGTCGCCGCCGATGCCGAGATTGCCGTCCGCGAGCAGCGCGGCGCCCCAGCGGCCCTCGGCGGGCAGCCGGTCGAACACCGAGCGGCAG
>NZ_MECK01000349.1 GCF_014596465.1 Streptomyces sp. CBMA123
ACGAGCGCGGCGCGGGCGGCGCCACCGGATCCGGCGGTGCCACCGGCGTGCCCGGCTTCCCCGGCAGCCAGGGCCCGGAGGGCGGCGCGGGCGGCTTCGGCGGCGGCATGGGCGGTCTACTCGGCGGCACCAAGGTGAGCTCCGAGGCGGCGGCGCTGCTCTCGCAGAACGCCGGCCAGTACACCTGGGCGGCCGCCACCACCGGTTCGCAGAACGCCGCGAGCTACCAACTCGCCACCGGCAAGCCGGTGATGGCCCTCGGCGGCTTCAACGGCACGGACCCCTCGCTCAGCCTGGCGGGCTTCCAGACGTACGTCCAGGAGGGCAAGGTCCACTGGTTCATCGGGGGCGGCTCGCACCGCGGCTTCGGCGGGGGCGGCGCGAACGGCGAGGGCGGCGAGGGCGGTCAGGAGACCGAGGCGGCCCAGATCGAGGCCTGGGTGACCAGCCACTTCACCGCCAAGACGGTCGGCGGCGCCACCTTCTACGACCTGACGGCCCCGCAGTCCTGACCCCCGGGTCCTGACACCGGAGCCGTGGTCCCGAGCCCCGGGCTCCCGGAACCCTGACCGGGAGCCCGAACCCCGAAGGGGGCGTGCCGCGTTCGCGCGGCCCGCCCCCTTCGGCCTTCCCCGCCCGCGACCCGCCCGCGAGCGGGCCGAGTCCGGGCCGAGTCCGAGGCTCCGTCCGGGGCTCAGCCCGGGGCTCAGTCCGAGGCGCAGTGCGTCCCCGCGGCCGGCAGCACGCCGTCCACCAGGAACGCGGCGACGGCGTCGCGCACGCACCCGCTGCGGTCCCAGGACATGTGCCCGTCGCCGTCGCGGGTGAGCAGCACGCCGTGCTGCAGTCCGGCCGCCATCCGCTGCGCCCACGGGTAGGGGGTGACCGGGTCCTCCGTCCCGCCGATCACCAGGATCGGGGCGCTGCCGGGGGCCGTCACGGTGTGCGGCCGCTCGGTGGAGCGGTACGGCCAGGGACGGCAGTCCGGGTCGAGCAGGGTGACCCGGGTGTCGTGCCGGCTGATGAGCGGGGCCCGGTCGGCGAGGGTGGCGAGGGCGGCGCGCAGGTCGGCGTCGGTGGGGGCGAGCGGGGCGTCGGCGCAGTGGATGGCAGCGTAGGCGTCCGCGGCGGTGTCGTAGTGGCCGTCCTCGTCGCGGCCGGTGGCAGCGTCGGCGAGCTTGAGCAGTTCGTCGCCGTCGCCGCGGGCGAGGGCCGGGTCGAGGGCGGCGCGCAGCCGGGGCCAGTTGCGGCGGCCGTCGGCGAGCGCGTCGGTGACGCCGGTCCAGGCGAGGGCGGCGGTGACGGTGCGTCCGTCGCGGGTGGGCAGCGGGTGGTCCTTGAGGCCGTCGAGGAAGTCGGCGAGGCGCTGGGCGGCGGCGGCCGGGTCACTGCCGAGCGGGCAGTCGTCGCCGTCGGCGGCGCAGCCGGCGGCGTAGGCGCGGAAGGCGGCTTCGGTGGCGACGGCCTGTTCGCCGTTGAGGTGCATCAGGTCGGTGCTGCGTTCGACGGCGCCGTCGAGGACGAGCCGGCCGGTGCGGTCGGGGAACTCCTCGGCGTAGAGGGCGCCGAGGTAGGTGCCGTAGGAGTAGCCGAGGAAGTCGAGCTTGCGGTCGCCGAGGGCCCCGCGCAGCACGTCCAGGTCGCGGGCGCTGTCGCGGGTGCCGAGGTGGGGGAGCACGTCGGCGTACTTGGCCTCGCAGGCGTCGGCGAGGGTCCGGCCGTGGTCGTAGGCCGGGTCGTCGGTGCTGGTCCACTGTGCGCGGGTGCGGTCGTCCAGGCAGTGGACGGGGAGGGTGCCGCCGGCGGCGCGCGGGTCGAACCCGACCACGTCGAAGCGGTCGCGCAGCGGACCCTGACTGCCCTTCCAGTTCCGGGCCATGGTGACGCCGGAGTTGCCGGGCCCGCCGGGGTTGAGCAGCAGGGAGCCGATCCGGTGCGCGGGGTCGGCGGCGGGGACCTTGGCGACCGGGACGTCGATGCTGCGGCCGCCGGGGTCGGCGTAGTCCAGCGGGGCCTTGAGGGTGGCGCACTGGACGGCCGCCTCCTCCTGGTCGGCGTCCTGGTCGGCCTCGCCGTCGCAGGGTGCCCAGTCGAGCCGCTGGTCGTAGTAGGCCCGCAGGGCCGGGGAGGCGTCGGCGGAGACCCGCTCGGCGAGCGGCGGGCGGCTCGCCGATGCGCCCGCGGGGTGCGCTTCGTCCGGGCCGGAGCAGCCGGCGGGCAGGGCGAGCAGGAGGGCGGCGAGGGCGGGCAGGGCGCGTCGCGGCAGGCGGGGGGTCATCGGGGGCACCGCCCACGAATACCATCCGGCGCGCCGTCGGGGCACCTCGCCCTCCCCGTCCTGTCGTGTCCTCGGCACGGCCGCACCTCGGCCTTGGCCCGGGCTGGGCACCTCGCGGAGGATCGTTTCCTCAGCCGCCGCACTGCTGGAGCATCGTCTTCTTGTCGGCCTCGGTGACGGGCAGCTGGTACTTCAGCGAGACCTGGGCGAAGCGCACCGCGTACGAGCAGCGGATCTCGGTGCTGGCGGGCAGCCAGTCGGCCGGGCCGGAGTCGCCCTTGGAGGCGTTCTGCGAGCCGTCGGCGGGGATCAGGTTGAGCGGGTCGTTGGCGATCCGGACCCGCTTGGCCTTGTCCCACGTGGCGGCGCCCATCTGCCAGTCGTAGGACAGCGGCATCACGTGGTCGATCTGGATCTTCGAGGCCTGCTGCTTGGTCCACTGGACGGTCTTGCCGGTGTACGGGTCGCGGATGGTCATCGCGGTGACCACGCAGTCCGAGCCGTCCTTTCGCTCGACGCCACTGCCGTCCCGGGAGAGCAGGTCGTTGCGGGTGTCGCACTTGTTGCCGCCGAACGGGACGCCCTCGACGCCGTCCGTCCAGGCCGGGCCGAACTCGTTGCGGTCGTAGCCGTCCTTGGGGCCGGTCCGGGCGGTGGCGACCTTGGCGATGAGGTCCCGGCCGGCCTTCTGCTCCTCGGGGGTGGCCAGCGGCGCCAGGCCGGGCTTGGTGCCGTCCGGGTTCTCCAGCGGGCTGGTGCCGATCCCCCCGACCGGTGCGGCGGAGCCGCCGGTCGACGAGTGGTCGCGGCCTTCGACCAGCCAGCCGACCAGGGCGAGCACGCATATCAGGAAGACGGTGGCGGCGGACAGCCAGGTACGGCGGGCGGGCACGGAGAACTCCCGAGGTCAGGGGCGGGTTGACGGCGCACCAGCAGACCAGCCGCCCCAAGAGGAGGTCAAGCCGACGCCACGGGGACGTCAAGGAGCATGTCGAAGCTCACACTCCGCCAGGCCGCCCGGGCACACGCTCCGCCGGCCCCGGGCGCACGCTCCGCCAGACCTCGGCGCCGGAGGCCGAACAGACCTCCGCCGCTCACCCGTCCGCGCCCCGGCGCTCAGCCGCCGATCGCCGACATCGGCCGCTCCGGCCGCACGAACTCCGCGCTGCCGATGGCGTGCCCGGGCCCCTTGCCCGCCACCGAGGCCCGCCAGGCCGCCTCGATCCGCGCGTCGTCCGCGCCACCGCGCAGCAGAGCGCGCAGGTCCGACTCCTCGGTGGCGAACAGGCAGTTGCGCAGTTGCCCGTCGGCCGTCAGCCGGACCCGGTCGCAGCCGCCGCAGAACGGGCGGGTGACGGAGGCGATCACGCCGATCACCGTGTCCGTCCCGGCGATCCGCCACTCCTCCGCCGGGGCGTTGCCGCTGCGCCCGACCGGCAGCAGCTCGAAGCGCTCGCCCAGCCGGGCCAGCACCTCCTCGGCCGTCACCATCGCGGCGCGGTCCCAACTCCCCTGCGCGTCCAGCGGCATGGACTCGATGAAGCGCATCAGGTAGCCGTGCTCGACGGCGAAGGACGCCAACTCCGGTATCTCGTCGTCGTTCACGCCGCGCACCGGCACGGCGTTGACCTTCACCGGATCCAGCCCGGCCGCCTTCGCCGCCGCCAGGCCCGCGATCACGTCGCCGATCCGGTCCCGCCGGGTGAGCGCGGCGAAACGGTCCGCGCGCAGCGTGTCCAGGCTGACGTTCACCCGGCCCAGCCCGGCCTCCCGCAGCCCGGCGGCCGTCCGCGCCAGGCCGACGCCGTTGGTGGTCAGCGACAGCTCCACGCCGAGCGCGGCCAGCCGCCCGACCAGGCCCACCAGCCCCCGCCGCAGCAGCGGCTCCCCGCCGGTCAGCCGCACCGAGCGCATCCCCAGCCGCTCCACGGCGACCCGCACCAGCCGCACCACCTCGTCGTCGTCGAGCGCGTCCGCCCGGGGCAGCCAGTCCAGCCCCTCTGCCGGCATGCAGTACGTGCAGCGCAGGTTGCAGCGATCGGTCAGGGAGACCCGCAGATCGGTGTGGACCCGTCCGAAGCGGTCCACCAGCGGGCGCGGTGCGGTGTTCATCGCCCCAGTACAGGGGCAAGCGCGCCGCGGGGCCAGCGGCCGAACCGCCGGGGACCGCCCACGACCTGCGCCTTCGCCTTGTGGATTCGTACAAGTGCCGACCCGCTGCGCGAGCGGCCCCGGACCGGGCAGGCTGGGCCCATGCAGAACCCGCACGGCCCGGCCCCCGAGCACGGGCGGCCATTCCACGGGCGGCCGACCCCGCCGGCACCCACCGCCGCCCTGGCCCCCGTCGCGCCGGCCGGG
>NZ_MECK01000350.1 GCF_014596465.1 Streptomyces sp. CBMA123
GGTCTCGGGCACGCCGTCCGTCACGCCGTCCGTCACTCCCTCGGCCGGTCCGTCGGCCGCGCCCTCCGCCGCCGCCGCGTCCGCGGCCCCCCGGGAGCCCGGCCGGGCCGAGCTGGTCCAGCGCTACGGGGCCGTGGCGCCGACCGAGTGGGGCCTGGACCTCCCCGGGGTGGTCACCGGGCTGCCGGAGGGCGAGCACGCCATGGCGCTCACCTTCGACGCCTGCGGGGGGCCCGGCGGGAGCCGCTACGACGCCGACCTGATCGACTTCCTGCGCGCGCACGACGTCCCCGCCACGCTGTTCCTGAACGCCCGCTGGATCGACGCCAATCCGCAGACCTTCGAGCAACTCGCCGCCGACCCGCTGTTCGAGATCGGCAACCACGGCACCGTCCACCGTCCGCTCTCGGTGACCGGCCGTTCGGCGGAGGGGATCGCCGGTACGGGCGGGGTCGGCGAGGTGTACGACGAGGTGGCGGGCAACGCCCACAAGCTGACCGAGCTGCTCGGGCACCCGCCGCGGTTCTTCCGCTCCGGCACCGCGTACTACGACGACGTCGCCACCCGGGTGGTCGCCGATCTGGGCGAACGCATCGCCGGGTTCAGCGTGAACGGCGACGGCGGGGCGACGCTCCCGGCCGCCGAGGTGCAGCAGGAGGTGGCGTCGGCGCCGCCGGGGGCGATCGTCATCGGGCACATGAACCAGCCGGGCCGCGGCACCGCCCGCGGGGTGGCGGCGGCGGTGCCGGGGCTGCTGGCGGCGGGGCGGCGCTTCGTCCGGCTGTCCGACGTGCTGTGAGCCGCCGGAGCGTACCGGCAGGCGGAGCGTCACAGCCGCCGGAGCATCCCCGGCAGGCGGAGGGTCAGAGCAGGCGCAGGCCGCCCGGGTGCCGGCCCTCGATGATGTCGACCAGCCAGTCGAAGACCGTCGGCCCCCGGCCCGCGCGGGCGGCGGCCAGCTCGGCCGAGACCTGCGCGCGGTTGGTGGGGTGGACCCGGGTGAGCCGGCGCTCCAGCTGGCGGACCGTCTCCGGGTAGCCGAGGTTGCGGCGGGCGGCCTCGTGGTGGCGCCACTCGATCACGTAGTCGTCGTCCTCGGGCGTGCCGAAGCCGCCGCTCAGGCAGTCGGCGAAGGCGTCCAGGTTGCGGCCGAAGTAGCCGTCGACGCCGATCTCCCGCCCGACCACGTCCCAGAAGTCCTCCAGGGTGCCGATCTTCTCGCCGTCGATCACATAGGTCACCGTCACGGGGACGAGGATATGCCCGGACGGCGAACCGCCGGGTGACGGGCGGTTACGGCTCGGCGGTCGGTGGTCACGACTCGGGGCGGTCCACGGGTACGGCTCGGCTGACGACCGTTACGGCCGGACGGCGATCGCGGTGGCGAGCAGCCCGTCGCGCACCGCCCAGCGGCCGTCGAAGCCGTCCAGCCGGCGGCCGGCGACGACCGGGCCGGGGACCAGCAGCCGGGCGGTGAAGGTGCCGTCGGGGGAGAGGTCGAGTTCGGCCTCGTGGAAGTCCAGCCACAGCTCGGTGAGCGGGAACCAGGCCTTGTAGACGGACTCCTTGGCGCTGAACAGGATGCGGTCCCACGGTGTGTCCGGCCGCCCGGCGGCGAGCCCGGCCAGCCGCTGCTGCTCGACGGGCAGGGCGACGGACTCCAGGACGCCCTCCGGCAGCGGCAGCGCGGGCTCGGCGTCGATGCCGAGGGAGGCCAGGGCGCCGGTCCGGGTGACGGCGGCCGCGCGGAAGCCCTCGCAGTGGGTGAGGCTGCCGACCACGCCGTCCGGCCAGCTGGGTGCGCCGCGCAGGCCCGGGACGAGCGGGCGGTACGGGACGCCGAGGCGGGCCAGGGCGGTGCGGGCGCAGTGGCGGACGGTGGTGAACTCGCGGCGGCGCTTGTCGACGGCCCGGGCGACGGCCGCTTCCTCGGCGGGCTCCAGCCGCGCCTCGGGCGGGTCGTCGTAGGCCACCTCGGTCACCACGAAGTCCGGCAGCAGGTCCCCGATCACGTGTTCCCCCCTCGGTCGGCAGCGCGGCCGACGGGCCGCGCGGGTCGAGGGTAACCCGGGTGGGCGGCCCTGGTCCGTGATCTTCGCCAACCCGGGGCGGGGCCTCCGGGAGGGGCTGCCGACTGAGCAGGTGGGAGGGGTCGCCGGCCGAGCGGGTGGGAGGGGTTGTCGGCGGAGTGGATGGGAGGGGTTGTCGGCCGAGCGGGCCCGAGAGGTTACTGGCCGAGCAGGTGGGCGAAGTCCAGTCCGAGGCTGCCGAGGACGGGCAGTGCGCCGAGATCGGTGACGCCGCCGACCGGGATGCTGTAGCCCTGGTTCACCTCGCGCGGGGTCGCGGCGGCCGGCGTCGCGGCGGCGAGGGCCGGGGTCAGGACGGCGCCGAGAAGCAGGGCGGCGAGTGCGGTGCGCATGGGACGGGCCTCCGGTGCGGGCGGGGGTGACGGCCTGTCAACACTCTGCGTGGCGGGGTGGTCACGCATCTTCGCCCCTTCGGCCGCATTGGTAAAGATTCTTGACTTGTGTTCATGGCAACACTGCGGAGGTCTGGACCACGCCGAGACGGAACGCATACGTTCCCTTCACCGGGTGGGCATCGGGTCGGATCGGATCGCCGAACTGCCCTGCGGCTTCGGTGACTTCTGCCTGTCATGCCCATGACCTTTCCCGGGATCGACGAACCGGAGGGAACGAACCATGCGCGCCATCGGCACGAACCTCAGGATCCTCGCGGGCGCCCCGCTCGCGGCCGCCGCCCTCATCGCCCTCACCGCCGGCTCGGCCAGTGCCGCGATACCGGTCAACAAGCCGATGACCGGCAAGGCCACCTACTACAACGACGCCGGCTACGGC
The DNA here is from genome assembly GCF_014596465.1 of Streptomyces sp. CBMA123. Taxonomy (GTDB): domain Bacteria; phylum Actinomycetota; class Actinomycetes; order Streptomycetales; family Streptomycetaceae; genus Kitasatospora. The sequence continues at coordinate 2,862 of NZ_MECK01000350.1, forward strand.
GCCTGCGGCACCCGGATCAACGCCGCCGACCAACTGCTGGTCGCCGTCTCGCACACCTGGTGGACCTCCGCCAACCCGAACAACGACCCGCTGTGCAAGGGCATTTCGGTCAAGGTGACCTACCAGGGCAAGACCATCACCGTCCCGGTGAGGGACCAGTGTCCGTCCTGCGACTCCACCCACATCGACCTCAGTCAGCCCGCCTTCGCCAAGCTCGCCCCACTGGGCAAGGGCGTGATCAACGGCCTCACCTGGCAGTTCGTCAAGGCCGGGGCGAACGGCAAGACCGTCGAGCTGTCCGAGCCGGTCGCCGGCTCGACCATCGGCTGAGCGGCCCACGCCTTCCGCCGTGCCCGCCCGCGTGCCCGCCCCCGTACTCGCGTCCGTACTCGCGTCCGTACGGGGGTGGGCACGGCGGCGTTCAGGCCGGCTCGGCGGGGCCCCGGGGCCAGGGCGGCGATCTGAGGATTCGCCCTGCGCGGGACGGCTGTTCGTGGCTAGACTCCCGGACCGTCGCGCGGTCGTCGCGTCCCGAATTCCAGTCCCACGGAGGAGTCTTGGCCTCGATCACCCTCGACGCCGAGCGCCGCGTCCGGGCCGACGCCGGACGCGTCCGGGCGGCGGCCGTGGAGGCGCTGCGCTCGCTCGGCTTCCAGGTCACCTCGGAGCTGGCCACCGTGGTGGAGGCCCGGCGCGGCTCGGCCGTCCGTTCCGCGATGCTGCTGCCCGACGAAGTCCCGCTCGCGGCGTGTCTGCGGTTCGCGGCCGGCCCGGCCGCCGCCGCCCCGCACACCACGATGTCCGTGCACCTGACCGACCGGGCCGTCTCGGTGGTCGCCCTGGGTGTGCAGTCCCCGTACGTGACGGCCTACCAGGGCGCGCTGTTCGCCCTCGACCAGGCACTGACCGGCCTCGATCCCGACGCGGCGGCCGGCTTCCCCCAGCCCCGCTGGTGGGCCCGCGCACCCCAGGCGGAGACCCTGGCCCGGCACCACCAGACCGGCCAGCGGGTGGTCGGCGGCGTGACCGCCCTCATCAACGAGCGGCTCTCCGGCGCCCCCCGGAGCGCCGGGCCGTCGCTGTGGGGCGGCGTCCAGGGCGTCGTCTTCCACTCCCGGGAGGGCGTCCTGGCCCTGGACCGGGCCGCGCTGGCCGGCCTGCTGGCGATCCCGGTGATGATGAGCAGCCGGCCGGACGGCGTACCGGATCAACTCGCCTCCGAAATAGCGCAGTTGGCCGCCACCGTGGAGGGGAGTCTGACGGCGGTCGGGGTCGGCGTGGTGGACGTGCGGGTCGGCAGCGAGCAGCGGGCGGCCTTCGAGTTCCTGTACCGCCAGTTCGGCATCCGCTCCCGGCTGCCGGTCCGGACCCTGTGCACCTGCCGGGACTGCCGCCAGACCAAGGTCGTCAACCTGGACCTCCAGCGGATGCGGGAACGGCGACGGCGGCTCAAGCTCATCACGACGGTCGTCCGCGCGGCCCACGGCAAGGACGGCGAGATCAATCCGTTCGCGATCTTCGGGGCGTTCTTCCAACAGGGCAAGGTCGAGCCCGACTTCATCTGCTCGCGCTGCGAGAGCACCGAGGCCGACGAGCACCCGGTGACCTTCTGCCCCGGGTGCGGCGACATGCGGACGGAGGGGGCGCTGATCACCTGCGGGGAGTGCGGGTACGACTTCGAGGCGCTGGTGGCGGGGCTGGCGGTATGGGGGGCGCCGCCGCCCCCGGCCCCGGTGCCGCCCGCGCCTCCGGTGCCGCCCGCGCCTCCGGTG
>NZ_MECK01000351.1 GCF_014596465.1 Streptomyces sp. CBMA123
CGTCCGACAGCCGCTCCAACACGACCATGCCGACGCCCTCGCCCCAGCCCACACCGTCCGCCGCGTCCGCGAACGAACGGCACCGACCGTCGGCCGACAGACCGCCCTGGCGCGAGAACTCCACGAACGTCCCCGGCGTCGACATCACCGTCACGCCACCCGCGAGCGCCAACGAGCACTCACCGCCGCGCAGCGCCTGCGCCGCCAGGTGCATCGCCACCAGCGACGACGAGCACGCCGTGTCCACCGTCACCGCCGGACCCTCCAGACCCAGGGTGTACGAGACGCGACCCGAGGCCACGCTTCCCGCGCTGCCGCTGCCCTGGTAGCCCTCGAACTCGCCACCGCCCAGCAGGCTCGCGTAGTCCGCGTACATCACACCCGCGAAGACGCCGGTCCGGCTGCCGCGCAGCGACACCGGGTCGATGCCGGCCCGTTCGAAGGCCTCCCACGACGTCTCCAGCAGCAGGCGCTGCTGCGCGTCCGTCGCCAGCGCCTCACGCGGGCTCATCCCGAAGAACTCGTGGTCGAACTCCCCGGCGGTGTACAGGAATCCGCCGGAGCGCGTGGAGGACGTACCGGTGTGGTCCGGGTCCGGGTTGTACAGCGCCCGGACGTCCCAGCCGCGGTCCGTCGGGAAGTCCGACACCGCGTCCACGCCGTCGGCCACCAGCCGCCACAGGTCCTCCGGCGACTCGACGCCACCCGGGTAACGGCACGCCATGCCCACGATCACGATCGGGTCGTCGGACAGCGACGACAAGGGCTCGGGGACGTGGACGACGCTCTCGGCGCCGAACAGGCCCTCCAGCAGGAAGCCGGCCAGCGCGCTCGCCGTCGGGTAGTCGAACACAACCGTCGCAGGCAGCTGGAGACCGGTCACCGACTTCAGCCGGTTGCGCAGCTCGACCGCCGTCAGCGAGTCGAAGCCGAGGTCCTGGAACGCCTTCGTCGGATCGACCGCCGAGCCGGCATCGTGGCCCAGCACGAGCGCGATCCGGTCGCGCACCAGCTCCAGGACGGCCGCCCGCCGCTCCTCGCCACCCAGCCCGGACAGGCGCTGCGCCAGTCCCGCCGACACCGCCGACCCGGCGACCACGGCGCGCCGGACGCGGCCCCGCACCAAGCCGCGCAGCAGGGCAGGCACCTCGCCGTGCGCGGCCATCGCCGCCAGGTCGAGGCGGACCGGCAGCACGACCGGGTGCCCGGTGGCGAGCGCCGCGTCGAAGAGCTCGACGCCCTGGGCCGGGGAGATGGCCGGCAGGCCGAGCCGGGCGATGCGCTCGGCCTCGGCGTCGGTGAGGGTGCCGGTCATACCGGCCACGTCGGACCAGGGGCCCCAGGCGAGCGAGACGGCGGGCAGGCCGAGCGAGCGGCGGTGGACCGCCAGCGCGTCGAGGTAGGCGTTACCCGCCGCATAGGCGCCCTGGCCCGCACTCCCGAACGCGCCGGCGACGGAGGAGAAGAGAACGAACGCCTCGACGTTCTCGCCCGCCCGGTGCAGGTTCCACGCCGCGTCCGCCTTCGGACGCAGGACGGCGGAGACCCGCTCGGGGGTCAGCGAGCCGATCACACCGTCGTCGAGCACCCCCGCCGTGTGGACGACCGCGCGGATCTCGTGCCGGGCGAACAGCTCGGCGACGGCGGCCTCATCGGCCACGTCACAGGCCTCGACCGCCACGTCCGCGCCGAGTGCGGCCAGCTCGGCGAGCAGCGCGTCGACGCCCTCGGCGTCCGCGCCCCGGCGGCTCACCAGCAGCAGGCTGCGCACGCCGTGCTCGGCCGCCAGGCGCCGGGCCACGATCGTGCCGAGGCCGCCCGTACCGCCGGTGATCAGGACCGTCCCCCCGCTCGGCCACGCGATCGCGGCGGCTGCGGCCTCCGTCCGCACCAGCCGAGCGGCCAGGACCTCACCGTCGCGGACCAGCACCTCCGGTTCGTCCACGCCCAGGGCGGCGGACGGCAGTTCTTCCGAACCGGCCAGATCCACCAGGCCGAACCGGCCCGGCTCCTCCGACATCGCCGACCGCACCAGACCCCACACCGCAGCGCCCGGCAGGTCCTCCCCCGCCACCACACCACGCGTCACGAACACCAGCCGCGAGCCCGCGAAACGCTCCTCCGCCAGCCAGCCCTGCACCAGCTCCAGCGCCTGCGCCGTCCGCGCGTGCACGTCGTCGTCGACGGCGGCCGTCTCGATGACCACCACCGGCGGCACCTCCACCGGCACCTCCACCAGCGACCCCACCGCCACGAACTCCGGCGCCCAGGAGACCTTCACCGGCACCCAGTCCACCCGGAACAACCCGTCCCGGCCCACCGGTCCCGCCTCGCCCGCCGACACCGGGCGCACGACCAACGACCCGACGGTCGCCACCGGGTGCCCCTCGGTGTCGGCGATCGCCAGCGCCACCGCGCCGCCCGCGGACGGCGTCAGCCGCACCCGGACCGACGACGCGCCGGAGGCGTGCAGCGCCACGTCCTCCCACGCGAACGGCACCCCGCGCTCGTCGGACCCGGTCAGTGCGAACGCGTGGAGACAGGCGTCGAACAGCGCCGGGTGCAGGCCGAAGCCGCTTCCGTCGGTGCCCTCGGGCAGGGCGACCTCCGCGAAGACCTCGTCCCCGCGCCGCCAGACCGCCCGCAGGCCCCGGAACACCGGGCCGTACCCGAACCCGGCCTCCGCCAGACCCTCGTACAGCCCGGTCAGGTCCACCGCCTCGGCACCAGTCGGCGGCCACACCGCCGCCTCGAACGGCGTCGGCGTCGCGCCCGTCCCCAGCACACCGGTGGCGTGGAGGGTCCAGTCCGTCCCGTCCGCGTCGTCCGGCCGGCCGTGCACGGTGAGCGCGCGCCGCCCGGACGCGTCCGGCTCGCCGACCCATACCTGCACCCGCACCCCGCGCCGCTCGGGCAGGACGAGCGGCGCGGCCAGCGTCAGCTCCTCGACCAGGTCGCAGCCGACCTCGTCCCCGGCCCGCACCGCCAGCTCGACCAGCGCCGTGCCCGGCACCAGGACCGAGCCCATGACGACATGGTCCGCGAGCCACCCGTGCGACCGGGCCGACAGCCGCCCGGTGAACAGGTAGCCGTCCGTGTTGACCAGCTCGACGGCCGCGCCCAGCAGCGGGTGCTCGGCGGCCCCGAGCCCCGCGAGCCGGACGTCGCCGCCGCGTGCGAGGGTGACCTCGGGCCAGTAGTGCCGGTGCTGGAACGCGTACGTGGGAACGTCCACGGCGCGGGCACCGGTTCCGGCGAGGAGGGCGGCCCAGTCGACGGGCGCGCCGGTGACGTGCAGGCGCGCGAGCGCGGTCAGGACGGTCGTGTCCTCGGCCTGGTCCTTGCGGAGGACGGTGGCCAGGACGGCGTCGTCGGGGAGGGAGGCGGCCGCGAGCGCGGTGAGGACGCCGTCGGGGCCGAGTTCGAGGAAGCGGGTGACACCTGCGGCTTCCAGCGTGCGGATGCCGTCGGCGAACCGGACGGCCTCACGGACGTGGCGCACCCAGTACCCGGGCTCCTGGAGGCCTTCGGCCAGTGCACCGGTCACGTTGGAGATCACCGGGATCGACGGCGCGTGGTACGTCAGCCCGTCGAGGACCGTACGGAAGTCCGCCAGCATCGGGTCCATCAGCGGCGAGTGGAACGCGTGCGAAACCCGCAGCCGGTTCGTCTTGCGGTCGGCGAAGTGGGCCTCGATCTCCGCGACCGCCTCCTCCGTGCCCGAGACCACGATCGAGCGCGGGCCGTTGACGGCCGCGATCGACACGAACTCGCCGATCAGTGGCAGGACTTCGTCCTCCGTCGCCTGCACCGCCAGCATCGCGCCGCCTTCCGGCAGCGCCTGCATCAGCCGACCGCGAGCAGCCACCAGCGCGCAGGCGTCCGCCAGCGAGAACACCCCGGCGACATGCGCGGCCGCGACCTCACCGATCGAGTGCCCGGCCACGAACTCCGGCCGCACACCCAGCGATTCGACGAGCCGGAACAGCGCCACCTCGACCGCGAACAGGCCCGCCTGGACGTACTCCGTCCGGTTCAGCAGCTCCGCGTCCGCACCCCACACCACCTCGCGCACAGGCACGTCCAGACCCGCGCACACCTCATCGAACGCCTCCGCGAACACCGGGAAGCGAGCGTACAGCTCCCGTCCCATCCCGAGCCGCTGCGAGCCCTGCCCCGAGAACAGGAACGCCGTCCCGCCCTCACCCGCGAGCCCACGGGCCACCTCGACCCCGTCGACGACCACCGCCCTGTACGGGAAGGTCGTCCGCCCGGACAGGGTGAGCGCCACATCCGAGGCCGGGAGGAGTTCACCGACGTCTGCCAGCCGCCCGAGCTGAGCGTCCAGCGCCGCCTCGGACTTGGCGGATACCACCCAGGGCATCGCCCCCGCCGTCTCCACAGCGTCCGGCACGGCCTCGGGCTCGGCCTGCTCCAGGATCACGTGCGCGTTGGTGCCGCTGATCCCGAAGGACGACACGCCCGCCCGGCGCGGGTGGCCGGTGGCCGGCCAGTCGGCGCGCTCGGTGAGCAGTTCGACCGCACCGGCCGTCCAGTCGACGTGCGAGGAGGGCGCGTCCACGTGCAGGGTGCGCGGCAGCAGCCCGT
>NZ_MECK01000352.1 GCF_014596465.1 Streptomyces sp. CBMA123
CTGCGGCCGGGCGGCGGTGACGGCCCGTCGGCTCGCCCGGCCTCCGGGCGGACGGCGAGAGTTCGAGGGCGGGCCCTTGGCTCTTGGCCCGCCGGCCCGCCGGCCCGTCGGTCGGTCTGACGGCCTGACGGCCGACCGGCGGCGGCGCGCTACGCCCGGACGTCGGCGTGCCAGCGCCAGTCGGTGCGGAGGGGGACGCCGGGGAGGGTGGTGCGGCCGGTGGCCCAGAGGAGGGTGGGCCAGGGGGCGGCGGTGCGGGGGACGTCGGGGAAGAGGCGGGTCAGGGTGTGCGCGCAGAGGTTGGCGGGTGGAGCCCAGGGGAGGCCGAGGCCCTGGGTGACGTCGTGGAGGTGGACGAGGGTCTCGGCCAGGCTCATGGCCACGAAGCCGCTCGGGTCGGCCAGACCCCAGGGGTGGTGGGCGCGGGCCTCCGGCGGGCTGACCCGGGCGATGGCGACCATCAACCCGCCACTGGCGTCCAGCACTTCGAGCAGCCCCGGTACTCCGTCGGCGGGCTCGGCGCGGACGAAGTTGTTCGGGGCGCCGGGGCCGCGGCGGGTCGCCACGAAGGGCACGTACCGCTCGCGCGGCGGCCGCGCCGGGCCGAGCTGGGCGGCGTAGGCGAGGAGGTCGTCGGCGAGGTGCTCGACGGTCTCCCAGCAGCTCCAGTCGAGGGTGCCGGCGGGCCGTGACCAGTCCGCGTCCGCCGGGGCGCCCGCCAGGGTGTCGAGGGCGAGGCGCAGGGCGAGCGCGAGGTCGTCCGGGGTCGGTGAGATCCGGAGCGGCGAGATCGGGGTCGGTGGGACCGGGGTCGGTGCGTCGATCATGGATCGGAGGCTAACAGCGGCTCACGGCCGGCGGCCGCGGAAGGTGCGGCGCAGGTCGTCGATCCAGGCGTCGGGGTTCTCCCAGGGGATGAAGTGGCCACCGTGGTCATGGGCGTTGACGTTGACGTGGTTGAACCACGCGGCCTGCGGGCCGGTCTCGAACGCCCGGACGCGCTCGTCGGCGGTGTGGACGCCGGGCGGGTTCTCGTAGGTGACGAAGGTGAGGCCGACCGGGGCCTGCACGACCGGGGTGCGGTCGTGGGCGGGGGCCCAGGGGTGGCGGTTGGCGTTGGCGTAGTAGCGGATCGAGGTGCCGATGGAGTTGTTGGCCCAGTAGATGGTGGCGTGGGTGAGCAGGTCGTCCTTGGTGAAGACGGATTCGAGGTCGCCGCCGTTGTCGCTCCAGGCGTTCCAGCGTTCCAGCAGCCAGGCGAGCAGTCCGGCGGGTGAGTCGCTCAGTCCGTGGGCCAGGGTGGCTCCGTCGAGGGTGTGCACGGCGAGGTGGGCGGCCGAGCGGTGGTCCAGTTCGATGACGCGGGCGCGGACGTCGGCGGGCTGGTCGTCGGTGAGGGGCCGGTTCCGGGCGAAGTCCCAGGCGCGGGGGCCGTTGAAGAAGTCGAGCGGCAGCCCGGAGCCGATGTGGATGCCGTACAGCCGGTCGGCGTACTTGTGGCCGAGCTGGCTGGAGACGATCCCGCCGATGTCGCAGCCGCCGGCGGCGTACCGCTCGTACCCGAGGGTCTCGGTCATCAGGGTGTGCCAGAGGTCGGCGACCTTCCAGAAGTTGACGTCCGGGAAGCCGGTGAGCGGGCCGGGGAAGCCGAAGCCGGGCAGGGACGGGACGATCACCTCGAAGGCGTCGGCCGGGTCGCCGCCGTGGGCGCCCGGGTCGGCGAGCGGGCCGATCACCTTGGACCAGTGCCAGAAGGTCCACGGCCAGCCGTGGGTGAGGATCAGCGGGACGGGCCGCGGGCCGACACCGGCCCGGCGCAGGAAGTGCACGGGGGTGCCGTCGACCGTCGCCACGTAGTTCTCGTGGGTGTTGATCGCGGCCTCGGCGCGGCGCCAGTCGTAGTCGTCGCGCCAGTACGCGAGCAGGTCGGCGAGGTAGCCGCGCGGCACGCCGTAGGACCAGTCGTCGGGCTCGCCGAGCGGGGCGCGGGTGCGGGCGAGGCGTTCGCGCAGGTCGTCGAGGACGGCGTCGGGCAGGTGGATCGGGGTGGGGGAGAGCGGGAAGGGTGCGGTGGCCATCCGGGGCTCCTTGCCGGGCTTGTCTCAGCGGGCTCATCGGGTGTGAGCAACCTATCCACCTCGCTCGTCGATCCGGCCGGTGGGACGGGGTTGTCAGTGCGACCGGGTAGCCTCGCCTGATCGAGGACACCCTGGAAGACCCCCAGGAAGACGACGCCCAGGTAGACCCCCAGGGAGGGACGCCCGTGACGATCCCCGCACCCCAGCACCCGGACCGGCCCGCCGGCTGGGTCTCCACCGGCCTGAGCTGGCACGACGGCCGCGCGCTGCTCGGCGCCGTGCGCGGCACGCAGGTGCACGAGCGCGCCGTCGTGCCGGGTACGGAGGTCGGCTGGCTGCTCGGCGGCCCGCGCCGCTGCGTCGGGGCCTGGCTGGCGGGGGCGACGGAGCGCACGCCCTGCCCGCACCACGCGGTGGTCGACCCGGACGGCAGCGCCACCCAGTGCCCGGCCTGCCAGAGCGTGGACCGCGGTCTGGCGCTCGCCCGGGACCAGATCCTCGACGACGGCCGCACCTATCTGCTCTACCTGGCCTGGTTCGGCGAGGGCCTGCTGAAGGTCGGCCTGACCGCCGAGCAGCGCGGCGACAGCCGGCTGCTCGAACAGGGCGCGCTGGCCTACGCGTTCACCGCGCGTGGCGGCCTGCCCGCGGTGCGCCGCGCCGAACTCACCGTCGCCGCCTCGGGGATGGCCCGCGAGCGGTACAAGTCCCGGCTGAAGACGGACCACTGGTGGGCGCACGGGGACGCGCCGTACCGTCGCACGGTGCTCACCGAGGCCCGGGCCCAGGCGCACCGGCTGCTGGACGGCCACGCGGTGGAGCTGCTCGCCGACCGCCCGGTGGTGGACCACGTGGAGCGTTACGGCCTGGCCGGCGGGGCCCCCGAGGCCTACCGGGAGATCGCCGGCCTGGCCGCGGGCGCGGTGATCGCGGGCACGCTGCGCCCGCCGGTGGGCCGGCACCTGTTCCTGGACCAGCCGGACGGCTCCGGCCCGCTGCTGCTGGACACCCGGCGGCTGACCGGCTGGACGCTCTCGCCGGTGGCCGGCCGGGCGTCCGAGGGGCTGACCTTGCAGGAGCGGGTCCGCCCGCCGGAGCCGGACACCCAGGAGGCGTTGTTCTGACGGCAGGCGGCCGCCGACCACGGTCGCGTACGGAAACCGCAGGGCCGGGCCTGACCCGCGACCGGTCCCGGGTCCTGACCCGGGAGCGGGGCGGGACCAGGGACCGACCCCCGTCAGCTGTTGATCATCGCGAGCAACTGGGTCACCAGCCCCAGCGCGGGCGCGGCCGCCTCGCCCAGCTCCCGGGTCAGCCCGGCGAGCAGGTGGAGCGTGTTGCGCCGGCTGCGCCGCTCCTGGCCGGCCGGCTCGCGGAGCACCGGCAGGGTCTCCTCCAGGCTCTGCCGGTCCTCCTCGGGCACCCGTGCGTCCCGGGCCAACTCGGCCACCACGGCGGCGAGCCGGGCGAACATCGCGGCGAGCTCCGGCGCCAGCGCCTGGTCGCCGGCCGGCCCGTGGTTGTGCTGGATGCCGACGTTGCCCTGCCCGCCGTGCATGGTGACGTTGTCGCCGAACTGGAACTGCGCTCCGCCGCCGCTCATTTGATGACCCCCGTGTTGCCCTGGCCGCCGTAGATGTTGACGTTGTCGCCGAACTGGTAGCGCCGCAGGTCCACCACGACGTTGCTGACGAACTGCTGGAACTCGGTCTTCGGGTTCTCGATCGCGTGGGTGATCCTGGCCTGGAGCTCGTACGCGTACTTCGGGTCCTTCCAGGCCAGCAGTGCGGTCGGCGGGCCCGCCGTGTCGACGGTCAGCGCGTGCAGCCGCTGCTGGAGCAGCACCGGCAGGGTGGCGAACAGGAAGTAGCACACCACCAGGACCAGGGTCACCACCACGATCGTGCCCGTGGAGGTGCTCTTGTCGCTGCTGCTGCCGAAGCCCGAGGAACGGGAGGAGTTGGCGAGGGCATCGAGCCCGGCGATGACCAGTGCGGCCGGGATGACGATCCCGATGAACTTGAGGAACCGCCGGATCGCGCCGAGGACGTCGGGCAGGATGATCGTGATGCTGACCCGGGCGATGGTGGCCAGCGGGTACGCCGCCGTCCCGATCCACAGGATGCGGTTGGTGACGGCGACCCGGGTGGCGGAGGGGTCGTACCCGGGCATCGGCGGCGGTCCCGGCGTGGCGGATGCCCCGGGCGCCGTCGCGTCCGCGGCCGGCGGTGCCGGCGGCGGGACGAACGGGAGCGGAGAGGGGCCGGTCTGCCGGGCCCCCGGAGGTTCGGCCGGTCCGGTCGGTTGCATGAGCGTTCCCCCAAGGCTGTCAAGTGAGCGACGACAATTAACCAGCACGCTCCTGGCGCGCACAAGTGCTTTGTCGGAAGACGTGCTTGACGAAGCCGTCGAGCAACGGGCTCAGCCCAGCCTGCCGCGCACCCCGCCCGGCCCGGAGCGGGCCCGCCGGGACAGCGGTGGACGGGACGGGCGGACGTCGCCGCGTCCGGCGGG
>NZ_MECK01000353.1 GCF_014596465.1 Streptomyces sp. CBMA123
CGTGCCGCTCGCCTCCCGGGACGGCTCCACCCGCGCGGCGATCGCCCAGCTGGCCGGCACGATCGACACCGCGGCCGCAACCGCCCTGTGGGACAAGGCACTCCGCCTCCCCGACCACGCCGGCCCACCGGTCTGGATGCACGGCGACCTCACCCCCGGCAATCTGCTGGTGAACGGATCCGGCCGGCTCGCCGCCGTCATCGACTTCGCCCTGATGGGCGTCGGCGACCCCACCGCCGACCTGATGCCCGCCTGGAACCTGCTGCCCGCCGCCGCCCGCCCCGCCTTCCGCGCCGCCCTGCGCGCCGACGACGCGATGTGGGCCCGCGGCCGCGCCTGGGCCTTCTCCATCGCCCTGGTGACGATCCCGTACTACCGCCACACCGACCCGGCCCTGACCTCCCACGCCCGCCACGTCGTCCGCGAGGTGCTCGCCGACCGCAGCGGCTAAGTCTTGTCCTGCCCGGTGATGGCGAGCAGGTGGTCCACCAGCGGGCTGCGGTCGTCGGCCCGCCAGGCGACGGCGGCGCGGGTGCGGGCGGTGCCGGGGTCGATCCGGCGGAAGGCGACGCCGCGTAGCCGGATCCGCCGGATGCTCGCCGGGGCCAGCGAGACGCCGAGGCCGGCCCCGACCAGGGCGCACACCGTCTGCCACTCCACCGCCTGCTGCCCGATCCGCGGGGTGAAGCCCGCCCCGGCGCACAGGCCGGTGAGCTGGTCGTACAGCTGCGGCCCCTCCTCCCGGGGCAGCAGCACGAACGGCTCGTCCGCCAACTGCCTGAGCCGGACGGACCGTTGGGCGGCCAGCGGGTGGTTCGCCGGGAGCACGGCGACGAACGGCTCGCTGAGCACCGTCCGGAACCGCAGCTCCGGCGCGTCCGCGGGCGGCTCGCGCAGCAGCCCGACGTCGATGCCGCGGTCGCGCAGGGCGGCGAGCTGCGGCGCGCTGGTCATCTCCCGTACGTCCAGCCGCACCCCGGGGTGCCGCTCCCGGAAGGTGCGCAGCAGGCCGGGCAGCACGGTCAGGGCGAGCGAGGCGGAGAACCCGATCCGCAGCCGGCCCGCCTCGCCGCCGCCGACCGCCCGGGCGGCGGCCAGCCCGTCCGCGAGGTCGGCCAGGGCCCGGCGGGCGGCGGGCAGCAGCTCGTGCCCGGCCGGGGTCAGGGTGGCGCCGCCGGGCTCACGCCGGAACAGCGGGTGGCCGACCTTCTCCTCCAGCCGGCGGATCTGCTGGCTCAGCGGCGGCTGGGCGATGCCGAGGCGGGCGGCGGCCCGGCCGAAGTGCAGTTCCTCGGCGAGCACGGTGAAGGCGTGCAGCTGCGGCAGGGGGAGTTCGGGGCGCTCCATAGGCGTAGGGATATCAGATCGGCGCGGTACGGGTATTGGACGTATCCCCGCAGGCCACCTAGCGTTCGGCGCATGACGAACACGACCCGGCGACGCGCCGTCCTCAGCGGTTCCACCTTCGAGGAGCAGATCGGCTACGCCCGCGCCGTGGTGGACGGCGACTGGGTGCACGTGTCCGGGACGACCGGGTTCGACTACGCCACCATGACCATCTCCGCGGACGTGGTGGAGCAGGCCGAGCAGTGCCTGCGCAACATCGGGGCCGCGCTGACCGAGGCCGGCAGCGGCTTCGCCGACGTGGTGCGGGTGCGCTACCTGCTGCCCGAGCGCGCGGACTTCGAGCCCTGCTGGCCGGTGCTGCGGCGCTGCTTCGGCGACGTCCGGCCGGCCGCGACGATGCAGGTGTGCGGGCTGGCCGACCCGCGGATGCGGATCGAGATCGAGGTGACCGCCCGGCGCTCGGCAGCGTGACGGCCCGACTGATCCACCGGCACCCGTCCCCCTGTCCGCGACCATTGCTATGGTTCTCCCCGCACGAGCGGCAGGGGGAGCGGACTTGGCACGGAACGTGATCGACGTCAGGGTGAGCCGGCGGGTGCTGTGGATCGGCGGGGACGCGTACCCGCTGCAGCACATCGCCCGGGCACGGCAGTTGGTGTGGTGGCCGCCCAAGCGCTCGCGGACGATCATCAGGTTCGTCCGGCAGGTGGTCGGGCTGCTGTTCGCCGTCTCCTTCCTGAGTGCGGTCACCCACAACGCGGCGGACAAGATCCAGGCGGCCCTCCCGGCCGTGCTGCTGCTGATCGGCTTCCTGTTCCTCCTCTACCGGCTGGTCACCCGGCTGCGGTTGAAGGCGCTGTACAAGCTGGTCATCGAGACCTCGAACGCCGCGACCACCGCCGTGGTGAGCCACAACGAGTGGCAGATCACCAACCTGATCCAGATGATCATGGAGGCGATCGACAACCCCCAGGCGGAGTTCGCGTTCCAGGTCGAGAACCTCCACGTCGGCGACAAGATCACCCAGTACGGCGACCACAACACCGGAAAGCGGGTCGGACTGTGAGCAACTCCTTCCACTTCGGCGACTCCGTCACCCAGCACGGCAACCACAACATCGGCATCGTCAAGAACCAGGGCCCGGTCGACCCACAGGCCGCGCTGCGCGAACTCGTCACCGCCGTGCGGCAGTTGCGCGACCAGGTGCCGGCCGAGGACCGCGAGGTGCTGGACGAGTCACTGGAGGCCATCGGCGACGGCGCCGAGGCCTCGCCGTCCGCCCTGCGGCGGGCGCTGCGCAACATCTCGGGGGTGGCCTCGCTGGTCCGGGCGGGGGCTCCAGTGGTGGAGTCGGTCCGCAGGATCCTGGACTCGCTCAGCTCCTGATTTTCGTACCGGGTCAGAAATCTGCCCCGGTCAATCCCGACTGCTAGCCTGGGGCGCATGAGCGAGCGCAGCGAGCGAATCGGCGGAAGGTGCGCGTCCCGGTCATCGGCTGCCGAGCGAAGCGAGGTGGGCGCATGACCGGTCTACGGGAGCGCAAGAAGGAACGGACGCGCCAGGCCATCTCCGAGGCGGCCATCGCGCTCTTCCTGGAGCACGGCTTCGACCAGGTCCCGGTGGCCGACGTCGCGGCCGCCGCCGAGGTCTCCAAGCCCACCCTGTTCAGCTACTTCGCCAGCAAGGAGGACCTGGTCGTCCACCGCTTCGCCGACCACCAGGAGCAGGCGGCGGACGTGGTCCGGGGCCGGGCCGACGGCGAGAGCGTCCTCGACGCCCTGCGCCGGGACTTCCTGGACGGCCTCGCCCGGCGCGACCCGGTCACCGGCCTCAACGACCATCCCCAGGTGCTGGCCTTCACCGCGCTGGTCTACGGCACCCCCAGCCTGGCCGCCCGGGTCGGCGCCTACGTGGCCCGCGCCGAGCAGTCCCTCGCCGAGGCGCTGCGCGAAGCCCCCGACCTCGCCCCGCCCCGCGAACTCACCGCCCCGCTGCTCGCCGCCCAGGTCACCGCCACCCAGCGGGTCCTCGCCCTGCACAACTGGCACCGCATCCACGACGACGGCCGCACCGCCGACGACCTCCACCCCGAGGCCGTCACCGCCGCCGACCGCGCCTTCGACCTGCTCGCCGGGGGCTACGGCGGAAGGCTCGGCACCACTGGCTAGAGTGCCGCGCATGACAACGCGTCACATCGAGTTCGAGGCCCTGCACAACTTCCGCGACCTGGGCGGCTACCCGGCCCTCGGCGGCCGGAGCGTCCGCTGGGGCCTGCTCCACCGCTCCGACTCGCTCGGCAAACTCACCTCCGCCGCCGACCTGGAACGCCTCCGGGCCCTCGGTGTGCGGACCGTGATCGACCTGCGCTACGACTGGGAGATCGCCGCCAAGGGCCGGGTGCCCCACGTCGACGGCCTGGAGTACCACAACCTCTCGATCGAGCACCGCCCGTACGACCAGGCCTCGATCGACCCCGCGCTCGACCCCTGGCGCTACCTCGCCGACCGCTTCGCCGAGGTCGCCGAGGACGGCGTGGAGGAGATCCGCCGGACCCTGGACGTGATCATCGACGCCGAGGCCCCGGCGGTCTTCCACTGCGCGTCCGGCAAGGACCGCACCGGCCTGATCGCCGCCCTGGTGCTCACCCTGCTCGGGGTCTCCGAGGACGACATCGCCGCCGACTTCGCCCTCACCGAACGCGCCACCCCGCACCTCATCGCCGACTGGCACGCCGCCCACCCCGGCCGGACCCTCGGCTGGCCCGGCTATGGCCGCGCCCCGGAGGCCGTCATCCGCCTCGCCCTGGCCGACCTCGCCGCCCGCCACGGCTCCGTCGAGGCCTACCTCACCGGCCCGGTCGGGCTCGACCGCGCCCGGATCGACGCCCTGCGGGCCCGGCTGCTCACGGACTGAACCGGCGCCGCCGGCGCTCTCAGCTGACGCTCGGTCAACGTCCAGGAAGGAAAGGGAGTTCACTCGAAAACAGGTTGACGCAAACATGCCATCCGCCGCTGTCGCACCCCCTCCCCGCTGCCAGGATCGGGCCACTACCCACACGAACCAACGGGAGAGACCCATGAAGATGCGACGACTGGCACCCGGAACCGTGCCGACCAGAACGCCCCGAGCGGAGCTGCGATCGCGGCCGGGGCGCGCCTACCGTCGGCGCGGCCGGCCTGAGCGGCCGCCGGCCTGCGGGCGGGGGCCGCCGGGC
>NZ_MECK01000354.1 GCF_014596465.1 Streptomyces sp. CBMA123
GAGCGGCGGCGTGGCGGTCCGGGCCGAGGGCGCGGGCGAGCAGCGCGTGGGCGTCCGCTGCGGCGAGCGGGCCGAGCGGGAGCGCCAGCGCGTCCTCGTGGACCAGCAGGTCGCGCAGCCGGTTGCGGCTGGTGACGACGGTGACCGGGCCCAGGGCGGTGCTCTCCGCCGAGGGCAGGCCGGGCAGCAGCGGGGCGAGCTGCCGGTAGCAGGCGGCGTCGTCCAGCAGGATCAGGATCCGGCGGTCGGCGAGGAGTTCGCGGTAGTGGGCCGCGCGCTCGGCGGGATCGGCGGGGACGGCCCCGGGGGCTATGCCGAGGTCCGTGAGGAAGCCGGCCAGGACGTCGGCGGGCTCGCGCGGGCCGTTCGGGTCGGTGCCGCGCAGGTCGGCGCGCAGCACGCCCTCGGGGAAGCGCTGCGCCGCCCAGTGCTGGACCAGCGACGTCTTGCCCACCCCGGCCGGGCCGGTGACCAGGATCGGGCGGCCGGTCCGGGCGGCCACGGCCAGTGCCTCGTGCAGCCGGGCGAGTTCGGCGGTGCGGCCGATGAAGCGCCGGTCGGGCGCCGCGTGGCGCGCCAGCTGCTCACCCGCCAGCCGTAGCTCCGGCCCCGGCGGACCGACCAGCCGGGCCACCGCGTGGTCGTAGCGGGCCCGTGCCTCCGGCCCGCGCCCGGCCTGCTCCAGGCACTGGACCAGCCGGGCGGTCAGCGGCTGCCGGCTGGGGTGGGCGTCGGCCGCCTCGGTCAGCTCGGCCACCAGTTCGCCGCCGCGACCGGCCAGCACCAGTTCCTGCGCCAGCCGGTCCAGGGCGCGCAGCCGCAGGTCGGTCAGGTACGGGAGGGTGCGTTCGCGCAGCAGGGCGGACCCGCAGTCGACCAGCGCCGGCCCGCGCCACAGGTCGAGGGCCGCGCGCAGCAGCGGGACGGCCGCGGCGTGCGCCCCCACCCCGGCGACGGTCTCCGGCAGCAGGAGGCCCGCCCGGTCGCAGAGCGCGCCGAACCGCACCAGGTCCACCCGGTCCGCGTCGCCCTCCAGGACGTACCCGCCGCCGCGGGTGCCCAGGACCAGCCGGGGATCGTCCAACTGCTGCCGCAGTGCGGCCACATGGCCCTGCAGGGCGGCCCGCGCGGTCGGCGGCGCGGTGCCGTCCCAGACCAGCTCGATCAGCTCCTCGGCGCCCACCGGCTGGTTCAGCCGGGCGGCCAGCGCCCCCAGCAGGGCGCGCCGCTTCGGGGCCGAGGGCGTGACCTCGGTGCCGTCGGCCCGCCGGACCACCATCGGCCCGAGCAGCTCGATCTCCATGCTTCCCTTCCCCCGTGCCACGGGCGTCGGGCCCGTCCCGGGCCCGGCTTCGAACTCCCGCCTGCGGGCCGACGCTCCCCGGTGCCCCCGACGCCGCCCCGTCCGTCCGCCCGGGCGGACGGACGGGAGTGCGAAGACGGTCCCTAGGAGAGGACGACGGGCCGAGGCCCGACGGTTCAGCTGACGGACTCGCCGGCCGTCCGCCGCGGGCGCTCCGCCTGCTCGGACCAGACCGGCGGCGTCCTGACGTCCGGGCCGTCCAGGACCAGCACGTCGAACGGCGCGTAGTCGTCCGCCCGGTCCCGGGCGGTGAAGCCGGCCGCGGACAGGACCGCGATCACCGCCGCCGCCATCGCCGTGTGGATCCCGCCGGCCTGCCGGGCCGCCGCGGTCGGCTCCCCGCCCCGCTCCAGGTCCGCCGTCGCCCTGCACCGCAGCCGGGGACTGAGGTGCCAGCTCACCAGCACCTCCGGCTCCTCGCCGAAGTGCTGGTTCCAGGTGCTCACCCGGACCTCCGCGCCGACGGCCAGCGCCGCGTCCAGGCCCGGGGCCACCACTGGCAGCCCGGCGGCGGCGAGTTCGTCGCGGACCCGCTGGGCCAGCCGCTCGAACCGGGCGTTCACGTGTCTCCCGTGAGTCTCGTCCATGCCCGCACGCTACCGGGACGGCCCGACCGCCCGCAGGCGACCGCCCCCTCGGGCTCCGCCCCGGCGGGCAACCGTCCCCCCGCCCCGGCCGGCTCCCCACCGCCGACGAACGCCCGCACACCGGCCGGACACGTGTGCGCACCACCCCGCAGCACCCGCCCCTTCGGCCGCCGCACCGACAACGCCCCCGCCCACCCGAGCCCCACCCACCACACCACTGCGCCCCCGCAGGCAACCATCCCCCACCCCGACGGACTCTCTACCCACGGCGGCCCCACCGACGACCACCGTCCGGATAGGGGCAGGACACGTGTGCGCACTACACTGCTCCACCCCGCAGGCCGCCGACGGTTCTCGGGTGCGGCGAGGTGGGGGTACTGGTGCGGATTCGGCTGCTCGGGCCGGTGGAACTGCAGGTCGCGACGGGCGGTCTGGCC
The DNA here is from genome assembly GCF_014596465.1 of Streptomyces sp. CBMA123. GTDB lineage: Bacteria > Actinomycetota > Actinomycetes > Streptomycetales > Streptomycetaceae > Kitasatospora. The sequence continues at coordinate 2,388 of NZ_MECK01000354.1, forward strand.
ACCCTGGCGGGGGCGCAGCGGCGGGCGGTGCTGGCGCTGCCGGCGCTGCGGCTGGGCCAGGTCGTGACCATGGACCAGTTCTGCGAGCTGCTGTGGGGCGAGCGTCCGCCCGCCAGTGCCCGGGCGGCGGTGCAGGGGCACGTGGCGGCGCTGCGCAAGGTGCTGGCGGACTCCCCGTTCGAGCTGCACACCCGGGCCTGCGGCTACCTGCTGAGCGGGCCGGCCGAGGAGGTGGACGCGCTGCGGTTCGCCCGGCTGGCCGGGCTGGCCGGGGAGTGCGCCGAGCGCGAGGCCGACGGGGAGGCGATCGCGCTGCTGGAGGAGGCGTTGCAGCTGTGGCGCGGCGAGGCCCTGGCGGACCTGCCGGACACCCCGCTGCGGGCCGCCACGGTGGACCACCTGAAGCAGTCCTCCACCGCCGCGCTGCTCCACTGGGCCGGGCTGCGGCTGCGGCAGGGCACGGGGGCGGCGGCGGTGGCGGTGCTGGAGCAGAACGTGCGGCGGGACGGCCTGCGCGAGGAGCTGGTGGCCCTGCTGATGCGCTGCCTGCACCAGGCCGGACGGCCCGCGGACGCGCTGAACGCCTTCCACCGGACCAGGCTGCGGCTGGACCGCGAGTTGGGCATCCGCCCCGGACCGGCGCTGCGGGCCGCGTTCGCCGAGGTGCTGGCGGACGACCGGCCGGAGGCGGTGCAGGTGACCGCCGCCCCGGCGCCCGCTCCCCCGGTCGCCGTACCGTTCCAGCGGGCTCCCCGCCAGCTGCCCCGCCAACGCGTCGCACTGATCGGCCGCACCGCCGAGACGCGGTGGCTGGACCGCGCCTGCGCCGCCGACCGGGCCACCGACGGACCGGCCCTGGTGGTCGGCCCGGCCGGCAGCGGGAAGAGCACCCTGGTCACCGCCTGGGCCCACCGGGCCGCCGACCGCTTCCCGGACGGCCTGCTGTACGCGGACCTGCGCGGCCTCGACCCGGCCGGCCCGGCCGACCCGGGGGCCGTCCTCGGCCGGTTCCTGCGCGCCCTCGGCGTCCCGGACGACGCGCTGCCCGCCGACCGGGCCGGCCGCGCCGCGCGCTACCGCGAACGCACCAGGGGCCGCCGGCTGCTGGTGGTCCTGGACGACGCCGCCGACGCCGACCAGCTCGCCGACCTGCTGCCCGAGGGGCCGGACTGCGCCGCCGTGGTGACCGCCCGCGGCTCCCTGGAGAAGCTGGTCGCCACCGACGACGCCACCCTGCTGCGGCTGACCGCGCTGCCCGAGGACGACGCCCTGGCCCTGCTGGAGCACCTGCTGACGCCCGGGCGGGTGGCCGCCGAGCCGGCGGCGGCCGCCGAACTCGTCCGCCTCTGCGAGCACCTGCCGCTGGCCCTGCGGCTCGCCGCCGCCCGGCTGGCCGCCCACCCGGGCTGGACGGTCGCCGACCTGGTCGCCGAACTCGCGGACGAGCACACCCGGCTGGCCGCCCTGGAGGTCGACGGTGACACCGGCCTGCGCCAGGAGCTGTTGCTGACGTACCGTCAACTACCGCACGAGGCAGCCGAACTGCTCGCCCTGCTGGCCGTCCACCCCGGCCGCGAGGTGGACGGTCTGGCCGCCGCCGCGCTGCTCGGCACCGACGCCGCGACCGCCCACCGGGCGCTGGGCGACCTGGCCTCCCGCCACCTGCTCACCGGCGCCGCCCCCGGCCGCTACCACCGCACCGACCTGGTCCGGCTGTTCTCCGCCGACCTGCTCGCCGAGCGGTCCGAACAGCACCGGGAGCAGGCCCGCACCCGTCTGCTGGACCACTACCAGGCCGCGCTGCAGCACTGCGGCCGCTACCTCGACCCCGGCCAGGAGGACACCGGGGCGCCCGACCGGCCGGGCCGGCCCGTCCCGCCCGCCGCGGACATCCGCACCGCGCTCGACTGGTTCCGCGCCGAGGAGCCCGCCGTCCGGGCACTGATCGAGGAGAGCGCCGCCACCCGCCCCGACCGGGCCTGGCGGCTCGCCCTGACCACCGGTTCGCTCTACTACGGCGCCAGCCGCTTCACCGACTGGCTGGCCCGCGCCGAGACCGGCCTGGCGGCCGCCGAGCGCTGCGCCGACCCGGTCGCGGCGGCCTTCCTGCTCA
>NZ_MECK01000355.1 GCF_014596465.1 Streptomyces sp. CBMA123
GCCGCAGCGGCAGCTGCTGGGCGCTCGCCGACAGCGCGGTGAACGCGGCCGCCGCCTGCGGCAGCAGCACCGCCGAGGGCCGGCCGCCCGCCGTCTCCAGCAGCGGCGCCTCGCCGACCAGCAGGGTCATCCGGTCCGCCAGCGCGTGCAGCCGGGCCGAGCGGAGCTCCTGGAGCACCGTGGAGTGCGCCCTGGTCCGGGCCAGGGTCAGCTGCCGGTCCAGCAGCGCCCGCGCCTTGGGGGCGCCGGCGTGCCCGGCCAGCATCCCCGTGCCCTCCGGATCGGTGCCGCTCAGCGAGTCCACCGCGCCCAGCAGCCGGGCCGAGCGGCGGACGTAACCGGGCTCCAGCGCCAACAGGTTGAGCAGCCAGCGCAGTTCGGTGCGCGACTCCTGCGCCCAGGCCTGTTCGAAGACGGCCCCGAAGGTGTGCAGCAGTCCGCCGACCCGCCGTACGGACCGCAGCAGGTCGGCGGTGCCGCTCGCCGGAACGGCCGCGGCCGAGCCCGGTCTGGCGCCGACCTCGCCCACCGCGAGCGGCAGGGCGCGCAGGAACGCCCCCGCCTGGGCGGTGAGATGGCGGGAAAGGATGTCCCCGGCGGTCTCCGTGGAGGCCGCCTGGGCCGTCATCGGCGCATCGGTCATGGCGTGGTAGATCCCCGTTCCCCCGGGGCCCTTCCCCGGGGCTGGTGGCCGACCGCCGGAGCACGTCCCCCCGGGGCCTCGGGGGCCCCGACCGCTCCGGCGGCTCGCATCAGTGGACGCGTCAGCGCGAGGTGGCGGCCCGGCGGCGCTGGCGCGAGTCGATCAGCAGGTCCTGGACGTGCCGCAGCGGCCGGCCCTCGGCGTCCTGCGAGTGGCGCTCCCAGGCACCGTCCGGTCCCAGGTGCCAGGACTCGGTCTCGGCCGAGACACCGAGGTCGATCAGTCCGGACAGTTCGGCGCGGTGCGCCGGGTCGGTGATCCGCAGCAGGGCCTCGATCCGGCGGTCCAGGTTGCGGTGCATCATGTCGGCGCTGCCGATCCACACCTCGGGATCGCCGTTGTTGCCGAACACGAAGATCCGGGAGTGCTCCAGGAAGCGCCCCAGGACGCTGCGCACCCGGATGTTCTCGCTGAGCCCCGGCACGCCCGGCCGGATCGCGCAGATCCCGCGCACCCAGACGTCCACCGGCACCCCGGCCTGCGAGGCCCGGTAGAGCGCGTCGATCACGGTCTCGTCGACGATCGAGTTGACCTTGATCTTCACGTACGCGGGCCGGCCCGCCCGGTGGTGGGCGATCTCGTTGTGGATCCGCGAGACCAGCCCGTCGCGCAGGCCGCGCGGGGCGGTCAGCAACCGGCGGTAGGACTCGCGGCGCGAGTAGCCGGACAACCGGTTGAACAGGTCCGAGAGGTCCGCGCCGACCTGCGGGTCGGAGGTGAGCAGACCGAGGTCCTCGTACAGCCGGGCCGTCTTCGGGTGGTAGTTGCCGGTGCCGACGTGCGAGTAGCGGCGCAGGGTGTCGCCCTCCTGGCGGACCACCAGCGACAGCTTGCAGTGGGTCTTCAGCCCGACCAGGCCGTAGACCACGTGGCAGCCGGACTCCTCCAGCTTGCGGGCCCACTTGATGTTGGCCTGCTCGTCGAAGCGCGCCTTGATCTCGACCAGCACCAGCACCTGCTTGCCGGACTCCGCCGCGTCGATCAGGGCGTCCACGATCGGCGAGTCGCCCGAGGTGCGGTAGAGCGTCTGCTTGATCGCCAGCACGTCCGGGTCGGCGGCGGCCTGCTCCAGGAAGGCCTGCACCGAGGTGGAGAAGCTGTCGTACGGGTGGTGCAGCAGCACGTCGCGCTCGCGCATCGCGACGAAGATGTCCGGCTGGGAGGCGGACTCGACGTCCGTCAGCCCGCGGGCCGTACCGGCCACGAACTTCGGGTACTTCAGCTCCGGCCGGTCCAGCTCGGCGATCCCGAACAGCCCGGTCAGGTCCAGCGGCCCGGGCAGCGGGAAGACCTCCGCCTCGGTGATGTTCAGCTCCCGCACCAGCAGGTCCAGGATGTAGGGGTCGATCGACTCCTCGACCTCCAGCCGGACGGGCGGGCCGAAGCGCCGCCGCATCAGCTCCTTCTCCAGGGCCTTGAGGATGTTCTCGGTGTCGTCCTCCTCCACCTCCAGGTCCTCGTTGCGGGTGACCCGGAAGGCGTGGTGCGCCAACACCTCCATCCCCGGGAAGAGCTCCTCCAGGTGCGCGCCCATCACGTCCTCCAGCGGGACGTAGCGCTGGGGCGAGGCCTCCAGGAAGCGGGCCAGCGACTGCGGCACCTTCACCCGGGCGAAGTGCTTGTGGCCGGACACCGGGTTGCGGACGACCACGGCCAGGTTGAGGGAGAGCCCCGATATGTAGGGGAAGGGGTGCGCCGGGTCGACCGCCAGCGGGGTCAGCACCGGGAAGATCTTCTGCCGGAACAGGGTGTGCAGCCGGGCCTGCTCCTTCTCGGCCAGCTCCGGCCAGCGGACCACCTCGATGCCCTCGGCGGCGAGGTCCGGCAGCACCTCCTGCTGGAAGGCGGCGGCATGACGGGCCATCAGCTCGCGCGACCTGGTCCAGATCAGGTCCAGCACCTCGCGCGGCTGGAGGCCGGACGCGCTGCGCTGGGCGACGCCGGTGGCGATCCGGCGCTTCAGACCGGCCACCCGGACCATGAAGAACTCGTCCAGGTTGCTGGCGAAGATCGCCAGGAACTTGGCCCGCTCCAGGAGCGGGATCCCCGGATCCTCGGCCAGTTCCAGGACGCGCTCGTTGAACGCCAGCCAGCTCCGCTCACGGTCCAGGAAGCGGCCCTGCGGCAGTGCTTCGAAATCCTGCTCGTCCGTGGTCGCCGGCTCCGGCGGGACGCCCAGCGCACCGGACATCCGGGCCGTGGGCGAGGGCGGGGCAGGGACGGGGCGGGGGATGCTCATGGGTTCCAGCTCCTCCAGCAGGACGGCGTCCGAACGCGAATGGCTCTGCGGGCCGTCGTCCTCGCCCCGGGTCGACCCCGGGGACAGCACCCACCCACCGGGCGCGGTCCGTACAGGACCGGCCGACGAAGGGCGGTCGACTCTGCACGAGCGAGACACTACGGACTTCATCCTGTGATCTTCGCGGCAGCAATTGAATCCACGGTAAACACCGCATGGCCAGGAGGAAAGCTGAGTCGGTCGGAGCAAGGGGTCGGCGGCCTTCCCCGCCCCTCGCCCGCGACCTCTCCGTTACCCCCGGGCCGCCCGTGGCCAGGGGGTGGGGACCACCCGGACGTGGCTGGGGAGGCGGGTCGTGGCTACGCGTGGGTGCCCGGCCGGACCGGCCGGTCCGCCTGGTACCGGGCGCGGTACATGAGGTCCACCTCGTGCACGGTGAATCCCAGTCGCTCGTACACCCGGACCGCGGCCGGGTTGTCGGCGTCGACGTAGAGGAGGACGGTCGCCAGTCCGCGCTCGCCGGCGCCTGACCCGGTCAGGTGACGCAGGCCGGCCGCGGTCAGCGCCCGGCCCAGACCGCTGCCCTGCTCGGCCGGGTCCACCCCGACGACGTAGACCTCGCCGAGCTCCGGCTCGGTGGCGGTGGCCGGGTGCACCTTCGTCCAGTGGAAGCCGACCACCCTGCCGTCCCGGGTCGCCAGGAAGAAGCCGGCCGGGTCGAACCAGGGCTCGGCGATCCGCTCCGCCAGGTCCTGCTCCGTCCAGGAGCCCTGCTCGGGGTGGTGGGCGAAGGCCAGGGCGTTCAGCCGCAGCCACTCGGCGTCGTCCTCCCCCGGGCGGAAGGTGCGGAGCTCGATGCCCTCGGGGACGGGCACGGCCTCGGTCTGCGGACCGGTGCGACGCATCTGCCGCAGCTCCCGGACCAGCTCGGCGCCGTACGCCTCGGCCAGGTGCCGGGCCGCCGGGTGACCGCCGTGCACCCAGAAGTCCACCGCGTCACGCCCGGCACCGTGCGCCTGCGCCAGGACGGCGTCGACCAGCGGGCGGGCCAGACCCCGGCCCCGGGCCGCCGGGTCGACCACCAGCTCGGCGGCCGGGTTGGCGGTCGCGGTGCCGGCGGCTGCGGTGTCGGCGCCCGTGGTCTCCGGCACCTCGAGCTGGCCGTAGCCGACGACGGACCCGCTCTCGCTCCCGATGACATGGGTGACACCCGGCCGGGCCGTCTCGGCGTTCCGCAGCCGGAGCCGGCCCTGCTCGGAGACGGCGGCCCGGCCGTCGACCGCCTGGGCCTCCGCCAGAACACGCAGGGCGCCGTCGCGCTGCTCGGGACGGAGCACGTTGTCCGCCATGACCGCTGTCTGATCGTCCATGCCCCGACGATACGTCAACGGAAATGCGAAAAGCCCCTGATCCGTAAGGATCAGGGGCTTTTCTGAAGAATTGTTCGGCGGCGTCCTACTCTCCCACAGGGTCCCCCCTGCAGTACCATCGGCGCTGTGAGGCTTAGCTTCCGGGTTCGGAATGTAACCGGGCGTTTCCCTCACGCTATGACCA
>NZ_MECK01000356.1 GCF_014596465.1 Streptomyces sp. CBMA123
CAGCCGCATCGCCGCGGCGGCGCCGTCGCGCAGCCCGTCGCCGAGCACGATCAGCAGCACCGCCAGCGCCGGGACCCCGGTGCCCTGGACGGCCCGTACGGTCGGCGGGGCGAGCGCCAGCAGGGCGGCGCCCAGCAGGGCCGTGCCGTAGCAGGTGTAGCGGGCGGCGGCGCGGGAGTCGATCCGGCTGCGGGCGAAGTGGGCGGAGCTCAGCACGAAGAACAGTCCGACGGGGTAGAGGGCGAGATCGCTCACGCCCGGCCCGCCTTCGGCCCCGCGCCGGGCTCCGCGCCGGGCCCCGCCTTCGGCCCCGCCCCGGGGTCGTCGTCCGTGGAGCCGGGCCCCGCCGCGGGCCGCGCCGCGCCGCCCTGCTGCCCGGCCGCCAGCAGGGCGCCCAGCGCGTCCAGCGACCCGTGGGCCGGCGCCGGCCCGGGCTGGTCGGCGGCGTCCGCCCGTTCCGCCCGGCTGAGGATCAGCGAGGCCAGCAACTCCGCCTCCCGCTCCTGCGGTTCGTCGTAGCTGGTGCGCCCCAGCACCCGCTGCACCAGCGCGGGGGAGAGGTTGGGCAGCAGCGCGGCGGCCGGGGCCAGCGGCGCGGAGCCGGCGTGGTCGAGCAGCAGGTGCGCGATCTCGTGCACCAGGATGTGCCGCTGGTGCAGCACCCCGGTGTCCGCCGCGTACAGGATGTAGTCCGCCTCCAGGGTGGAGACCAGCAGCCCGCAGGGGGCGTTCGGACGAGCCGGCACCGGCAGCAGTTCGATCGGGCGCCCGCGCCGCGCGGCCAGCCGCTCCAGCAGCACCGCCGGGTCGAACGGGCTTGGCAGCTCCAGCTGTTCGGCCATCCGGCGACAGCGCCGCAGCGTGGTCCGGTAGCCCCGGCCACCCCGTAAGTCACCCCACAAGCCGAGCTCCCCTCACCGCTCCACCCCTACGGTTCCACCCGCCGGCGCGTCCGCACGCGCGTCCGGCGGTCCTGTCGCCCCGCGGTCCGGCGGCCCCGCTGCTTCCCGGGCCCCGGCCCCGCGTTCAGGGCGTGGGGCGTTTGCGCGCCGCGTCCCGGCGGGCGATCACGTCGACCAGCTCGCTGACGGTGTCCAGGCCCTCCGGCGACAGGCCCACCACCCGCAGCGCCAGGCTGCGCACGCCCGCGTCGCGCAGCGCGCCGAGCAGGGCCAGCTCCTTGGCGATCTCGGCGCCCTGCCGCTCGTCGAAGAAGTACGCGGGCGGGACCTGGAAGAACTGGGCCAGCGCCTCCAGGTGGCGCTTGGTCGGGTTGTCCCGGCGCCCGGTGCGCAACTGCCACAGGTAGGTGGTGGAGAAGGACTCCCCGGTCGCCTCGCGGCAGGCCCGGGCCACCTCCTCGTTGGTGTACTGCTCGCGGTCGGGGCGGCGGACGGTGTGGAACAGTGCCTCGATCCGGGCTGCCAGGCCGCCGGCCTCGGCGCTCGCCGGGCCGCCGCCGTCCCTGTCCCTGTCGCCGTTCCCGTCGCCGTTCCCGCCGGCGTCCGCTTCACCGGGTCCGGGTTCGTCGCCGGGCTCCCGCCCGTCCGGGCGCGCGTCCGGCTCCGGTGGCGCACCCTCCGGTCCCACCTGGACGCCGTCCCCCGTCGACTCCGTCATGCCCCACCTTCCTCACGCCCGGGCCCTCCGCGCCGCGACCTCGACGGACGGACAGGGCCGGCCAGGTCACGATAGCCGAACGGCATCAGCTGGCGTGGATCCGAAGATACCCGCAATCAACGCCAGTTGACCCGCGTAGCGTCGGCTGACATCCTGGACGAGCAGGCCCACAGGCGCCGCCCATGCGATCCGACGCACCATCACATTCCGTCGTTCCGGCAGCACTTGACGTTTTCCACCGGACCGCCCGAACGACCGCGGCGCCCCGGACGCAAGGGCCGACTCCCGTGAGACCGCACGGCGTTGACGCCCCAGGCCCGGGCACCCGCACCACGCCCACCCCGCCGTGCCGCACCGCCGTACCGCCGCCCGGCGGGGACGGGCCCGACCGGCCGCACCCCCCGACGGCACGACGCGAGAAGGGGGCACCCGTGGACACCACGCCACGCGGGCACACCGCAGCGCCGGAACAGGCGTCACCGCGCACGCAGCCGCAACCACCGCGCACACAGCCGCAACCGCCGCCACCCGCCGCCCCGCAGACCGTACGACTGGCCTTCCTCTGGCGCGCCGCCGGCGCACCCCTCGGCTGCCTCCTCGCCCTCGCCATGGGCATCGCGCTCGCCCGGACCGGCGTCGCCGGCCGCCTCGGCGCCGTCCCCGCCCTCCTGCTGTCCGGCACCGCCGTCCTCGGCATCGCCCTGCCCGTCCCCTACGGCTTCTGGCTGCGCGCCGACGCCCAAGGCCTCACCCTGGTACGGGCCTTCCTCCCGCGCCGCTACCGCTGGCAGGACATCGCCGGACTCACCATGGAGACCGACGAGGACCCCGACTCCGGCGCCGCCCGGCTCGTCCTCCTGCTGCGCCTGGTCCCCGCCGCCACCCCAGTGCGTACCGAACGCCGGGACCGCGTCCACGGACCGGTCATCGGCGCCCTCGGCACCACCGCCGACGGACTGCCACGCGGCACCGAACCCCGCCACCTCGCCGAACTGTTCGACCTGCTGCGCCGCCACGGCATCCCGCTGGAGGACCGGCGCTACGCGGACCTCGTCCTCACCGCCCACGGCTACCCGGCGCTCGCCCACACCGCCGGGCCCACCGCCGGGCCCACCGCCCCCCGGTCACCCTCCGTCTGATCCCCGGCACGCCCCGCATCCGTTGACCCCGACGAGGGGCGCGCCCGCCGGACGGCGCGCCGCGAGGGCGGGAGGGCGAACGTGCTCAGGTTCCACGGCGCTTGGCGGATCACCGTGGTCGGCCGCACCACCGACTACGACCAACGGGCGGTCGTCCGCGGACCGTACGGCACCCAGGTGCTCCCCGGCCGTCCCGGCGCCGTCCTGGAGGTCGACGCCGACAGCTGGACCCTCACCCTCGAACACCACCCCCGCAGCCACGGCTGGCAGCCCAACCTGCGCACCACCCCCGGGCCGCTCACCGAACGCGACGGCATCCGCAGCCGGCTGCTCACCAGCAACGACCGCCACCGGCCGGGCAAGCCGCGCGACTACGTCAACTTCGTCCTGCGGCTGGAGCAGGCGGTGGAGCCGGCTGTACCGGGCGCACCGGGTAGTGCCGGGGCGGCGGCCCGCTGCCCGTTCGCGCCGCCGGGACCGACCGGCAGTGCCGCCGGCCGCTGACACCCCGCCACCAGGACTCCCCTAGGGTCGCAGGTGAGCACCATCGCGCCGCCCGAGGAGAACCATCATGCCGACCGACCCCGCCACCGCAGCCGCCCCCCAGGCCCCCGCCCGCCCGCAGCCCGCGCGCCTGGGCCTGGGCACCGCGGCGGTCGGCCGGCCCGGCTACATCACCCTCGGGCGCGCGGCCGACCTGCCCGCCGAACGCACCGTCGAGGCCCTGCGCCGGCGCACCCACGCCCTGCTCGACGCCGCCTACGCGGCCGGCGTGCGCTACCTCGACACCGCCCGCTCCTACGGCCGCGCCGAGGAGTTCCTCGCCCAGTGGCTCGCCGAACACCCCGAGGCCGCCGCCGAGGTCACGGTCGGCAGCAAGTGGGGCTACACCTACACGGCCGACTGGCGCACCACCGGCGTCAGCGCGCACGAGGTCAAGGAGCACTCGACGGCGGTGTACGACCGTCAGATCCGCGAGACCCGCGCCCTGCTCGGCCCCCGCCTGGACGTCTACCTGGTCCACTCGGTCACCGCCGACAGCCCCGCCCTCACCGACCCCGCCCTGCACGAGCGCCTGGCCGCGCTCGCCGCCGAGGGCGTCCGGGTCGGCCTGTCCACCAGCGGCCCCACCCAGGCCGACACCATCCGCCGGGCCCAGGCCGTCACCGTGGACGGCCACCCGCTGTTCACCGCCGTCCAGGCCACCTGGAACCTGCTGGAGACCTCCGCCGCCCCCGCCCTCGCCGAGGCCCACCAGGCGGGCTGGCTCGTCGTGGTCAAGGAGGGCATGGCCAACGGCCGCCTCGCCGGCCGCAACGCCACCGGCCCCGACACCGCCCCGCTGCGCACCCTCGCCACCCGCACCGCCGCCACCCCCGACGCCCTCGCGCTGGCCGCAGCCGCCGCCCAGCCCTGGGCCGACGTCGTCCTCTCCGGCGCCGCCACCCTCGACCAGCTCACCTCCAACCTCGCCGCGGACCGCCTCCGGCCCACCCCGCAGGACCTCGCCGCCCTGGCCCCGATGGCCGAACCCGCCGACGCCTACTGGCGCACCCGCTCCTCCCTGCCCTGGGCCTGAGGCCTCGCCACCCGGTCACCGGGGGGGGGGGGGGGGGGGGGGGCGGCCCGGGGGGGGGGGGGCCGCGCGGGGGGGGGGGGGGGGGGGGGGGTGGGGGGGGGGGGGGTGGGGGGGGGGGGGGGGGCGGGGGGGGGCGGGGGGGGGGCGCGG
>NZ_MECK01000357.1 GCF_014596465.1 Streptomyces sp. CBMA123
CCACGCCGTCGCGGCGGTGGGCCCCGGCCCGGAGCCGGTGGTCGAGCTCGGGCGCCGGCTGCGCGCCTGGGACGCGCTGACCGACGAGCCGGACACACCGCCGACCTTCGAGGACCTGGCCGCGCTCGCCGCCGTGGGGCCCGAGCCCCTCGCCGCCCTGGCCGGCCTCCCGTTCGTGTCGACCACATCGATCAGAACGCTGCTCGCCGAAGCCGCCGACGGCACCGGGAGCCCCGACGGCACCGGGAGCCCCGACGGCGACGCCTCCGGAACGCGGGCGTGGCCGGGCGACAGCGACAAGGAAAGGAGCCTGAACCGTGAGGAACTTCCATAGCGTGCTGGTGCTCTCGCCGCACGCGGACGACGAGGTGCTCGGCTGCGGAGGGCTGCTGTCCTCGGTGTCCGCGGCAGGCGGCGAGGTGCACGTGGTGTACCTGTCGGTGGACGGGATGGCGCACTACGGGCTGGACGAGCCGGTCACCTACCAGGCGCGGCTGGACGAGATCGAACAGGTCAGTGCGCTGCTCGGCTTCGGCTACACCGTCGTCCACGGCGACCGGCAGCTCAACGAGCGGCTCGACACGCTTCCCCGCAGGGAACTGGTCGACCTGTTCCAGGAGCAGATGGACCGGCTGCGCCCGGACCTGCTGCTGCTGCCCAGCGGCCGGGACTACGACCAGGACCATGCGGCCACCTTCGCCGCCGGCTTCGCCGCGGCCCGGCCGATCGGCTCCCAGTTCGGCAAGTGGCTCGTCCCGCATGTGATGAGCTACGAGTCGTCCAAGATCCAGTGGGCGTCCGAACCGCTGCCGCTGTCCACCGCGTACGCCGACATCACCGGCCGTCTGGACACCAAGCTGGCGGCGATCCGGGCCTACCGGTCCCAGCACCGGCCCGCTCCGCACATCCGCAGCGAGGAGTCGATCGCGGCGCTCGCCACCCTGCGGGGTGCCGCGATCGGCGTGCGGCACGCGGAGGCGTTCGAAGTCCACCGGACCGTCCTGTAGCCATCGGACGGGATCGACCTGATCCGCGCCCGGGCCGGTGCCGTGTCCGACATGCACGGCCCGGCCTACGCCGCCGGTGCCGTGTCCGACACGCACGGCCCGGCCCACGCCGCCGACGCCGACCGGCTCCGAGAGGAGCCGACGGCCCCGACCGGAAGGAACCCCAGGCATGGCAGAACCCGAAATCACCGTCGTCATCCCCGCCCACAACCGGACGCGAGCCCTGCAGCACTGCCTGGCCAGCCTGCGGCGCCAGACCCTGGACCCGGGTGCGTTCGAGATCGTCGTGGTGGACGACGGGTCCGACGAGCCGGTCGGTGAGACCGTCGCGCAGTTCGCCGACGGTGACCGGATCAGGCTGCTGCGGCACGAGCGCGCCCGGGGCGCGGGCGTGGCCCGCAACACGGGCGCGGCGGCGGCGCGCGGCGGGCTGCTGGTCCTGCTCGACGCCGACTGCCTGTGCCACCCGGACCTGCTGCGCGCCCACCTCGACGCCCAGGCCGGTGGCCCGGTCGCCGTCTGCGGATACGGCGCCGGGCGCGAACTGACGCCGGAGGCATGGCGACTGAAGCTCGGAGCGGACTGGGACTTCTCCGATCCGGACGCCGTCTTCGCACGGCTGGCCCGGACCCCCTCGCTGCACGATCCCCTCACCGAGCTGCTGGCCCGGCCCCGTCCGGCCGACTGGGCGTTCTTCTGGACGCTCAACGCCGCCGTGCCCAAGTCGTTCTTCGACCTCGTCGGCGGATTCGACACGCGGTTCGAGGTCAAGGGCATCGAGGACATCGAACTCGGCTACCGGCTCGCCCGGGCCGGCCTGCCCACGGTCTTCGCCCCCGCGGCGATCACCCTGCACCAGCCGCACGAGCGCGACCGGAACCGCGAGGTGGTGCGCGACCGGCGCAACGAACACATCCTTGTGCGCGACTACCCGAGCCTGGACGTCGAGGCGGTGTGCAGCTACGACATCGCCCACTCCCGCGACCTGATCCCCGCGCTGGAACGGTTCTCCGACGGCCTGGACGCCGCGACCGCGGACTGCGGCCGCCTGGCCGCCCTGGACCGGCTGACCCGCCGGATCACGGACGCGGACGGCCCCGTCCTGCTGGTCGGCGCCCCGCAGGGCTGGCCGGCGGGCCTGCCCGCCCCGGACACCGTGTGCTACCCGGCCGACCTGCCCGACGGCCCGGGACACCACCTGCCGCTGCTCGGGACCCGGCTCCCGGGTGCCGGGAAGCACTACGCGCTCGGCGTGATCACCGACTACTGGCGTCACTTCCCGGACGGTACCTTCAGCCGCGTGCTGGCCGAGATGGACCGGGTCTGCCGGGAGGTGTTCGTCCTGTCCGGCGTGAGCACCGCGCCGGTGCCCGTGCCGGACCCCGAACTGAGCGAGGCGCTGGCGGCGTACGACCGCCCGTACTGGGAGTTCACCACACCGCTCCGCCGGGAACTGCACCAGTTCGACCTGACCGAGTTCGACCCGACCGAGTTCGACCCGTCCGAGTTGGACCCGTCCGAGTTCGACCCGACCGAGGACGAGGCCGGCACCTCCGGACCGGCGGCGTTCCGCTGCGCACCGATTTCCTGGCCGATGACCGAACTGACCGATGTGGGCCTGCCCGCGGGTGAGGAACGTGTACCGCGATGAGAAGCCTTGTGACCGGAGGAGCCGGATTCATCGGCTCCCATCTGACCGAACACCTGCTGGCGGCCGGGGACGAGGTCGTCGTCCTCGACAACCTGACCACCGGGAGCATGGCCAATCTGGCGTCGGTGCGCAGCCACCCGCGCCTGCGCACCGTCACCGGCTCCGTCTGCGACGAGGCACTGGTGCGACGCGAGGTCGCCACGGTTGACCGGGTGTTCCACCTCGGCGCCCTGGTCGGGGTGTTCAACGTCCTGGAGGACCCGCTCGGCGGACTGCGGACCAACATCCACGGTGCCGAGAACGTCCTCGCCGCCGCGCACGCACACGACGTGCCGATCCTGATGGCGTCGAGCAGCGAGGTGTACGGCAAGAACAGCAAGCCGCGGCTGACCGAGCAGGACGACCAGATCCTGGGCCCGCCCCAGCTGAGCCGCTGGACGTACGCGGAGGCCAAGGCTGTCGCGGAGTCGCTGACCTACGGCTACGTGGCCAAGCACGCGCTGCGGGCGGTCACGGTGCGGCTGTTCAACACGGTGGGGCCGCGGCAGACCGGACGCTACGGCATGGTCGTCCCGCGGTTCGTCGGCCAGGCGCTGGCGGGCGATCCGCTGACGGTCTACGGCGGCGGGGCGCAGCGGCGCTGCTTCTGCCACGTGCTCGACATCGTCCCGGCGCTCGTCGCGCTGCTCGAGGACGAGACCGCCCACGGCGGGACGTTCAACCTGGGCGGCCTCGAACAGGTGGACATCGCCGAGCTGGCCCGGCGGGTCGTCGCCGTCACGCAGTCATCGAGCGAGATCGTGCACGTCGAGTACCAGCAGGCCTACGAGACCTACGGCCCGGGCTTCGAGGAGGTGCCCAGCCGCGCACCCGACTGCGCCAAGGCCTTCGCGCAGATCGGCTACCGGCCGCGCCACGACCTGGCCACGATCATCGCCGACGTGGCGGCGTATCAGCGCGCGGCGTCGGCGCTCGGGTAGGGGACCGGTGCGACGTGCTTCGTCCGCCCGGCGTTCCGGCGCGGCCCGGGGATCCCTATGCGGCCGCGCCTGGCGCCGACTCGGGCCGGCGCCAGGCGCGGGAGGGGTGGTCGCCGCAGCGCGTCAACCGGTCGACGGAGCCGCCAGCCGGTGGACCGGGCGGCGGGCGGGCGCGGCGCGGTGCCGGGCGCGGCCGCCTGTGCAGTCTGCCTGCGCGACCTGTGCCGCGGGCGATTCGACGCGGTGCTCGGCTTCGAGCGCGTAGTCGGCGACGAACCGGTGCATCTCGAAGCAGCCCGGTGTCGGCTCGGAGATCAGGGACTCGGCGACCATGCCGACCAGCAACTGCCGGCAGCGCGCCACCGGCAACCCGGCGAGCGCGGCTGCGGCCTCCACCCGGACACGGCGGTCCGCGCCCTCGCCCAGGCGCCGGAAGAGCCGGGCCGTCGCGTCGTCGAGCACCCGGTACGAGCAGGTCAGGGCGCGGCGCAGGTCGAGGTCGGGATCCGGGGAGAAGAAGGCGTCGAGGCTGTTCGCCGCGGTCCGCAGCTCTCCCGCGATCGACTTCAGCGGCCGGCCCGGGTTCAACGACGCGCGTGCGGCCGCGACCGCCAGGGCGATCGGCACCCCGCGACAGGACTCGACGATCGCCTCGAGGGCCCGCGCCTGGCCGGCCGTCCGGGACGGCCCGATGTGCCGCTCCAGGACGACACGGCCCTCGCCCACGCTGAACGGCGGCACGGACACCGGACGGGCGTTGTGGGTGACCAGCAGCTGTTCGAGCACGTTGCGGCTCGTGACGAGGGCCATGCAGCCGGGCGCCGACGGCAGCAACGGCTGGACCTGCTGCGCGTCCCTGGCGTTGTCGAGCACGATCAGGACCCTGCGGTCGGCCAGAAGGCTGCGGTATGTGCCGGTCAGCCCCGGAAGGGTCGAGGGCAGGTCCCTGGCCGGCAGGCCGAGGCATTCGAGCAGGCAGCGCAGCGCGTCGGCGGGCGCGAGGGCCGCGGCCGAGTCGTCGAAGCCGTGCAGGTTCACGAAGAGCTGCCCGTCGGGGAAGCGCTCGGCCAGCAGGTGGGCCGCGTGCACGGCCAGCGCGGTCTTCCCGATCCCGGCCATACCGTTCATCGTCGCGATGACCGGGCCGGAGGCGTCGGCCGCGAGGGCCAGGATCCGGGCCAGCTCCTCGTCCCGGCCGACGAACACCGGGAGGCCGGGCGGAAGTTGGGCCGGGGCCGGGCATGGGTGCGGGTGCGGGGCCGGGCGTGGGTGCGGGGCCGGGGCCGGGTGTGGGTGCGGGTGCGGGTGCGGGACCGGGGCTGGCTGTGGGTGCGGGGCCGCGGCGGTCGGTGCGGGCGCGGTGTCCTCCGGATCCGCGGTGGCGTCCGTGCGAACGCTCTGCCGCAACACCGCGGTCTGGGCGGCGCGCAGCGCGTCGCCGGGCTCGATGCCCAGCTCCTCCGAGAGCGTGGTCCGGATCCGCCGGTAGATGTCGAGCGCCTCGACCTGGCGGCCGGCCGCGCCGAGTGCGCGGACCAGGGCGGCTTGGAGCTGTTCGTCCAGCGGATAGCGCTCCGCGGTCAGCCGGAGCGGAGGGAGTATCCAGTGCCCGTGGCCGATCCGGTGGTGGATCTGCGCGGCCTCCACCACCGCCTTGGCGTACTCGCTCTCGGCGGCCTGGAACAAGGCGGTGCCGGCGACGTTCTGCGGGCTGCCGGTGCCCACGGAGCCCCGCCGCAGTGTGAGTGCCTCGCGGTACAGACTCGCCGCCTGCTCCCAGTCGGATCGGGCGGCGCGGTCGCGGCCGCGTTCGACGAGCCCGCGGAACACGTGCAGGTCGACGGAGTCCGGATCGACGTCCAGCCGGTAGCCGACGCTGCTGCGCAGCAGCCAGCGTCCGGCGTCGCGCCGGCCCAGATCCGGTTCGAGCATGCGTCGCAGCGCACTGATGTGGTGGTGTACGACGTTCGCCGCGGTGGCCGGCGGGTCGTCCTGCCAGAGCAGGTCGCTGATCTCGTGGAGCGGGACCGACTCTCCGGCCCGGATCAGCAGCAGCGTGAGGACCGCGCACTGCTGCGGGCCGCCCAGGGGGAGCGGGGCGCCGTTCAGGGCGGCGCGGATCGGTCCCATGATGTCGAACGTGAAGGGGCCCTTGGACATGTCCCGTCCCAGTCGTGCGTCGGAGCCGCGGGATTCCGCGGCGATACCCGGTGCTGTCATCCGACACCCGCGCCGGCCTGCGAGCGGGCGTGCAGCGGATCGGTCAGCACGAGCCGGGCCGCACGCCCGCGGGGGCCGCGCGCCGACCCGACCCGCTCTCAGCCAACGGATGCCCCGGCGTGGGCGCCCGCCGGACTGAGCGCCTCGTCGATCCGGGCGCAGACTGTCTCCGCGGCCACCGCGTCCCGCCAGTGCGGCAGTTCGTCCGGTCCGCCCTCGACGAACGCGAGGAAGGCCGCCATCTCGGCGCGGTACGCCGCGGCGAACCGGGACCGGAAGTCGGGGTGCGGACCCGGGGCGGTGTTCGGCCGGGTGTCCAGCAGCGTGCTGGAGCCGATGAGCTCGGCATAGGCCTGGCAGCCGCCCGGACTGGCCCGCTTGCTCACCACGGAGCACACCGTCCCGGAGGCCAGCGTCAACGTGGTCACCAGGAGGTCGGCCGCCGCGCCGGCGTCGCTCTGGGACGCCGAGACCTCGACGACCTCGGACCCGAAGAGCCACAGGACCAGGTCGATGTCGTGGATCTGGAGGTCGAAGGCGAGGCTGCCGCCGGCGACCTGGTACCCCTGGGGCGGCGGGGCCCCGTCCAAGCTGGTGAACACGGCGAACCCGAACTGGTCGGGCTGGGCGCGGTACTCCCGTCGCAGTGCGGCGTACTCCGGGGAGAACCGACGCTGGAAGCCGATCCGCAGGGGCACCCCGGCCTCGTCGGCGAGCGCGCCGAGGCGTGCGCTGGCCTCCGGCTGTGCCGTGCACGGCTTCTCCAGCAACACCGGGATCCCGAGCGGCAGCAGGCCGGCGACCACGGCCGCATGGGTATCGGTCGGCGTGCACACCACGGCCCCGTCCGCATCGGGCAGCCCGGCCGCATGCGGGACGACGCGGCAGCCGAGTGCGGCCGAGAGCGCCGCGGCGCGTGCCGGGTCGGGTTCGACCACCGTGACGTCGGCTCCGAGCTCGACGAGATGGCGGGCGTGGGTGCTACCGATCCTTCCGCCGCCGCCGACGACGGCGATGCGGGGTCGGCCGATCCGGGTGCTCATCGTGAGGACTCCAAGGTTGCTCGGAACGTTCGGGTTCGATCGGGCGGCGCCGGCCGGCGGTGGTCGGCCGGCGGGGCGGGTCGGCGTACTGCCGTAGCGCCGTAGCGGCTTACCGCCGTACCGCCGTACCGCCGTACTGCCGTACTGCCGTACCGCCGTACCGCCGTGTGCGGCGGCTCCGGCCCCGTCGCCAGCGGGGGAACGGGTGTCGTGAAGGTGGCTTTTCCGTAGCCAATCAGTCGCCGATGGATGGACTCTCAACGTCGGATCTACAACGTGCGTACACGTTGTTGATCCGACGTTGATCCGTGGCTGGTGTACTGGCGCCGTCCGGCCGGAGCCACCCCCTGCGACGCGGGCCGGCGGCACAGTTCAGGCAGAAGATCGCCGGTCGCGATATCGACGTCGACGCGATCGGCAGTTCGCCCATGGCCGGCGCATCGTCATCCTCACGCAGACGTCTTGCGCTGCATTCACCACCCAGATGGATAGGACCTGACGCCGATGAACCATGCACCATCTCCGTCGCCCGGGCGGAAGGTTTCCTGCTGGCCGCGCTGGCCCGAAGCGGACGAGGACACCGAGCGGGCGGTGGTCCGGGCACTGCAGAGCGGGCGGCTGGCCGTCAGCGGCAGCAAGAGCACCTGGCCGTCGCAGAACGTCGCCGCCGCGGCCACCGTGGCGCGAATGTCCGGCCGCCGGCACTGTGTCCTGGTCACCAGCGGATCGAGCGCGATCGTGACCGCGCTGCACGCCCTGGGTATCGGGCCCGGTGACACCGTGGCCATGACCGCGACCACCTGGGTCAGCTGCGCCACCTCGGTGTTGCGCGTGGGAGCCACGCCGATGTTCTTCGACGCCACCCCCGAATCGCCGTGCGGCGACGTCGCGACCCTGGCCGAGACGCCGTCGGCGATCCTCGGCATCCATCTGTACGCGCAGCACTTCGACGTGGATGCGGCCCGGGCGCGGTTCCCCGGGGTGCCGGTGGTCGAGGACGCTTCGCACGCCCAGTTCGGGGCGACCGCCGACGGACGCAGGATCGGCTCGCTCGGCGACGTCTCCATCCTGAGCCTCCAGGCCACGAAGATCATCACCAGCGGCGAGGGCGGCGCGGTCCTCACCGACGATCCGGAGACGGCGGCCCGGCTGGAGTCGCTGGTCATGGACTCGCGCCGGCGCACCGATGCGGTGTCGCGCACCTCCGCCAACGAGCTGGAACCCGCACACCTGCTCCACGGGGCCAACCACTCGCCGCCCGAGTTCGCCGCGGCGCTGCTCGTCGACCAGCTGGCCAGGTTCGACCGGCAGGCGCGGCGCCGTGCGGACGGCGTCGCGATCCTGGCCGGGGCCCTCGACGGGAGCCGGTGGTCGATGACCGCCGACCGGAGTGCCGTCGCCGGCGGAGCGTTCTACGGCGTCGCGGTGCGCGTCCCGGCCGGTGTCGGCAGTCCGGCCGAGGTGATCGCGGCCGTGGAGGAGCAGACCGCCCTGATCCTCGACTCGGTGTACCCGCCGGTCGTCGAAGGGCCGCTGTACCTGCCGGAGACCATCAAGCAGTACGCCGCCCTGCGGGCCCCCGCCGTACCGCTGCCCAACTCCCGGACCTGGCACCGCGAGTACGTGGTGGTGCCGCACCACGCCTTCCTCGCCGACGAGTCCCGCCTGGTCCATCTGGCGGCCACGCTCCGGGAACTCGACCGGGAACCGGCCGCTCTCCGGCCCGCACTGCCGCGGGACCGGCCGACCATCGAGGTCGTCATGGTCACCAGGGGAGATCGGGACACCCTGGAAGCAGCCCTGGCCGGCGTGGCGAAGCAGGATGTCGATGCCGAGGTCAGGCTGACGGTGTGGGTGGACGCGGACCGGGTCCCGGCGGCCGTCGCGGACGCGGGCTGTGCCGTGGTCACCCTGGGCGCCGACGGCATGCTGCCGAACGAACCCTTCGCGCGGATCGCGGCCCTCCGGGAGCTGGCCGTCGCCGGGTGTACCGGGGACTTCATCGCCTTCCTCGACGACGACAACGAGTGGGACCCCGACCACCTGTCCAGCCTGCTGGCCGTCGCCGACGCGGGCTATCCGGCGGCGCACTCGTGGCGGACCTTGATCGATGATTCCGGCTCGCCCGCCACCGTGGACCGTTTCCCGTGGCTGCCGCCCTCCGAGGCCGCCGCCGAGCTGTTCGAGCAGCTGTCCGCGGTCCGGGTGCTGGAACCCGGCAGCCCGATCGTCCGGGACCGCGCCGTGATCCCCGGGGCGGGCCTGAACGGCATGGTCGACATGGGGGCGTGGCTGCTGCGCCGCGATCTGTTGCGCCTGCTGACATTCCGCCGCACCCGGAGCGAAGCGGAGATCCAGGCGCGGGTCGGCGAGGACGACATCCTGCTGGAACAGATCCGCCGACTGGACATCCCCGTCGGATGCACCGAGACGCCGACCCTGAGATACCGGCTGGGCGGCATGTCCACGCCGGAGTACCGAAAGCCGGAATCACCTGTACCGGCCGCGACGTCGGCCGCCCCCTCCACGTCGGCCGCATCGGTCGTGACATCAGAGGTGTCGTCGTGACCCAGCACGCGCTCTCCCCCCGCCAGCTCTCCTTCTACCGGCAGTTCGGCTTCCTCAAACTGGAAGGCTTCTTCGACGCCGGAACCGTCGCCTCCCTCGAAGCCGAGGTGACGGCGCAACTCGCCAGTGCCTACGAGCTGCCCACCGAGATCCCCGACGTGGTCACCGGCTCCATGGGGTACTACCTGCCGATGATGGGGGAGGGCAGCACCACGAGCCGGCGTCTCGTCGCCGGACCCCGTCTGGTCGAGCTCGGCGAGGCCCTGCTCGACGGCCCGGTCATACCCAAGCCGGCCAAGGGGATGCTCTACAACGACGCCTCCCCATGGCATCGGGACGCCGCTGATCCCGCGTTGCACGCGGTGAAGATGGTCACCTATTTCCGTCCGTTGACCGCGGACTCCGGCGCGCTCCAGGTGATCGCGGGCTCACACCGCGGCGAGTTCAGCGACCGGCTCACCGACTACCGGGCGGCCTGGCCGACGGACAGCCCCCTGGACGAAGCCGGTGAGGCCGACTGGTGGCCGGGGACGAGCCTGGACTGCGGCCCCGGCGACCTCATCGTGTTCGACGTGCGCCTCTGGCACGCGTCCCTGTTCGGAAGGCTCCGGGCGCAGTGGAGCGTGTCGTACGTCGCGGTCCCGGAGACCGACGCCGAGCGGCGGGTCGCCCACGACTACATCGACCTCTTCCTGCAGGCCGGCCACGAATACGATGCCGAGCGGTTCCCCTACTACGACCCCGACTGGAGCAGGACGGACGGCCCGGCCTTCGCGGAGGCCATGGCCGATCTCGGCCTGATCCGGCTGGACGGCGCCGCGGCGGCCGACTGACGAGCTCGCGATGGGGTGCGGATCGTCGGTCCGGCGGTGGCTCTGCTCCTTCGAGGAGGGGCCGTCCGTATCCGGACCATCGACGTGCGCGGGCAAGAGATGCGATCATCGGTGGCTCAGGGCGTCAGTCTTCGCCGAGGCTTCCGACGAGTGCAAATGGTGATCATGGAAGAGTCCCGCCGCGAACGTCTGACCTGCCTCGCCGTGTGCGCCGGTGCGGGCGGGCTCGCGCTAGGACTGGAGCAGGCCGGGTTCGATCCCGTGTTGCTCCTCGACAACCGTCCCGTGGCCTGTGAGACGTTGCGGCTGAACCGACCGGGCTGGAACGTCCTGGAGACCGACCTTCTCGACTTCGATCCGGAGGAGCACCGGGAGGTCTACGACGTGGACCTCCTGGCGGCCGGTCTGCCCCGGGTGAAGGCGAGCGCGGCGGTGCGACGCGAGGACAGCGACGAGGAGCTCCGACTGATCGAGGCGACCGTGATGCTCATGCACGGCGTGCAGCCGCGAGCCCTGCTCGTCGAGAACCTCGCCGAGTTGGCGGTCAAACCCGCCTACGAGCCGATTCGTTCGGAGATCGAGGCCGAGCTCGCGCACCTCGGATACCGTCATCGCTGGTTCGTCGTCAATGCGATGGAGCACGGTGTGCCCCAGGATCGCAAGCAGGGGGTCCTGGTGGCGTTGAAGGGGGATGCCGTCCACGACTTCGTCCCCCCGGTGCCCGATGTCGGACCGCCGCTGACGGTGGGTGAGGCCTTGGGTCCCTCGATGGCCGCCAAGGGCTGGCCGCACGCTGCCGCCTGGGCCGCACAGGCCGATCGGGTCGCACCGACCCTGGTCGGGGGCTCCTGGAACCGCGGCGGGCCGGATCTGGGGATGTCCGGGTCCAAGCGTTCCTGGGCCCGGATGCGGGTCAACGGTGGCACCGTCGCCAATGACGTTCCCGGGCCGGAGGACTCGTGGGACCCGGCACCGGACGGCACGGACATGGTGAAGCTGACCGTGGAGCAGACGGCGCGACTGCAGGGTTTCCCCGATGACTGGTCCTTCGCCGGCACCAAGACGTTCCGGTACCGCCAGGTGGGCCATGCGACGCCGCCCCCGGTGGGGCGGGCTCTCGGACTCGCGATTCGTGCGGCTCTGGGCCACCCCGCCCCCGCGCTGCCGAGCGGCTGGTGAGCCGAGCGGCGCGTCGTGTGACGCCGGGGCGGAACGGCACACACGCTGCCGTTCCGCCCCGGCGTCATCGTTCGGCGCTCAGCCGGTGAGCAGGGGCGAGAGGAAGCCGATCGACGGGTCCTCGGGGGTACCGACGAGCAGGGCCCGGTCGAGCAGGCCGTTGTTGTGCTCGCAACTGGTCTCCGGGAGCATCACGCAGGCGTGGCAGGCCGCCAGGTTGGTGCCGCCCGTGCCGGAGATCTCCGTCTCGATGCAGAGAGGGTCGGCGGAGCACCACTCGGCACGATGGACGGCCGAGCGCACGGCCCGGGCGAGCCGGTCGATCTCGCCCTGGGCGACCAGGCCGCCGAGACTCCCGGCCGAGTCGCTGGTGGCCGTGTAGATCAGCGCCCCGGCCATCTCGTCGCCCGAGTAGATCCGTTCGCGCAGCGACGCCGCGGGGTAGCCCGAGTCCAGGCTCCACTCGTTGATCATCACGTGTGCGAAGGTGTGCAACAGGGCCATGCGGGGGGTGGCGGGTGAGATCGGGATCCGGGCCGGATCGGAGGCCCGCTCGGTGAGGACCTGCTGGTGGCGGAGGCGCATCCGGGCCACGCGGGCCGCGACGGCGGGCAGTTCGGCCCAGGCATCCACCTTCTCCTCGTCGAGGCGGAGGAACACGCCCTCGCCGTGCACCTCCATCGCGGGAAGCCAGTCGGTGGGAGCGAGGGAGAGCGGCGCCTCGTGGCCCTCGGCGGAGGTCTCGGGTTCGATGACCCGGGTGAAGGCCTTCAGGGCGCGGACCTCACGGAGCTTCTTCACCAGCATCGGGGTGACGAGGCCCAGGGCGTCCAGCGGCTTCCCGTCGCCGATCGGAGGCTCGCAGACGAACTGCTCGGTGTGGTGACCGGACTCCTCGGGATTGCCGGCGCACAGGCGTTGGTACTCCAGGTCGCGCAGGGCCCGGTAGCGCTGCTCCTGGTCACGGTCGGGGACGTCGGCTCCGGAGGGGTCCTCGGCCTCCATCGCGGCGACCAGGTCCAAAGCCTCCTGGGCGCTCACGGGGGAGGGCATCCCGTCGAAGATGTGCTTCAGGTGGATCTCCATCTCGACGAGGCTGGTGCAGCCGCGGAGCTTGTCCCAGTGCTTGTCCAGCGCGTTCACCCGGGTGTCGCTCCAGGGCGGGATGGACAGGGCCGACCGGAGCACCGGCTGCCAGACGGAGGAGGAACCGCGCTGGAGGGTGCGGGGCGTCAGGGAGCAGGGGTCCTTGGGCGCGTCCTTCAGCCATGGCCGCTCCCCCTTGCACCCGATGTTCAGCTCCTTGAGGGCGCCGGCTCGGAAGCAACCCTCCATGGACACCTCGGGCACTCCGCAGGAACAGGAGAGCACCACGGAGCGGAGCGAGGAGGTGCGGCCCGACGACCGGAGGCTCATCCGGCCGTCGCAGGTGACGGTTGTGCCTTCCCCGCGCCGACGTCGGTGCAGCCAGGCCCGGTACGGGAAGTCGGAGATGTGCCCGTCCTCGCAGGCGACCACGAAACGGGACGGTACCAGCGGCTCGGCGCACTCGCCGCACTCGTTGCGCCCGGGAGGAGGATTGAACTTTCCCACGTGGTCCAGGGCGTGGCACTCGGGGCAGTGGTGCCAGAGCGGGAAGCGGCGTACGCGGATGCCGTCCCGGCTGTCGTCGCCGGAGGCCGGGGGGAGTCGGAAGTGTCGCACGCCCAGTACCCGGGCGAGACGGGGCTCGCGGATCACCGGTGCCTCGTCGCGGGGCCACTGCTCCGCGGCGCCGTCGATGCCCGCGACGATGAAGGACTCCTGGTCGACGGCGATCAGTGACCCCACGCCGTAGGTGGTGATGGCCTGGGCTCGGCGGACCGCACCGCGGCGGGGCAGGTTGCGGGCCGGTGTGGCGGAGCCGGCGGCGCCGCGCCGGCGGCGGGACGGGGGCGGGGTCATCGGGATGCCTCCATGAACAGGGCGGACTCGGCGTCGACGTCGCGCAGGGACCACAGGGTCTCCCACGCTTCGACGTCCTCCAGGGCGTCGTTGTAGGGCTTGAGCAGCGAGGGGACGGAACGCCCGCGCTTCGGTTCGTAGTACAGACCGCCGTGCGCCTCGGCCTCGTCGTGCCACCAGTCCACGAACTCGTCGAACGCCGCGGCGACGTGGGCGACCTCCTTGGCCGCGCTCTCCACCGGGGAGACGCTGCCGACCCGTTCGAGGATCAGCGGACGGATCGTCTCCCGCAGTTCGTCCCGGAAGAGGTGAATCCTCCCCGCGTCCTCGTCCCTGCGGGCCGCGGGGATCGCGATGCGGGCCAGGGCGACGATCACCGCGTGCAGGCCGCGGTCGCGGGCGCGGGCCGAGAAGGGCGTCACCGAGGTGGATTCGACCTCGCGGTAGAGCGCGGAGTGGAAGTGCTGGAAGTTCTCGTAGTGCGAACGGTCCCGGGAGCGGCCCGCGTTGAGCATCACCGCGACGAGTCCGGGGTGGGCACGGCCCACTCGGCTGGTGGCCTGGATGTATTCGGCGGTGGTCTGCGGCTGGCCCATGACGGCCATCAGGCCGAGCCGGTCCACGTCCACGCCGACGGCGATCATGTTCGTGGCGAGGAGCACGTCCACCACGTCCGCCGCGTCACCGTCCGTCAACCTGCGTTCGATCTGCTTCAGGCGGGCCGGAATGTCGCTGGCGTCGACCCGACTGGTCAGCTCGGAGTGGTTGCCGACGGAGCGGGGATCGCACCCGTCGCGATCGGCCAGGTGGTCCAGGTGGGCCACGACGTCGTCGTGGACCTGGAGTTCGGCGGCGGACAGCAGACGCAGGCTGTTGAAGTAACCGACCAGCGTCCAGTACGCGTCGCGCACCTCCTTCGTGGTGTCGGCACGCATCGCCTGGTGGAGCAGGGTGGCGTAGGTGCGGATCAGCAGGGTGGACTGACTGGTGCCGGGGGCCAGCAGACCCACGTAGCGGCGGGACGCCTTCTCGCTCGCGGGCGTCTCCACGGCGAACCAGGAATCGCGTGCGTCCAGACCGGCGGGCGGGAACTGCCGTACCTCGCGGGAGAACAGCGCCCTCCCCTGGTCGGCGGCCCGGCGGATGGTCGCGGTGGAGGCGATGACCTTGGGACGGTCGGCAAGCACGTCCACGGCCGTCTCGTACAGGCCGGTCAGGGTGCCCAGCGGACCGGAGATCAGGTGCAGTTCGTCCTGGACGATCAACTCCGGCGGTGGGGTGCCGTCCTGGCGGTCCCGGTTGAAGAGGGCGGCGGTCTGCTCGCGCCACGGCATCGAGGCGAACTTGTCGACGGTGGCGATCACCAGGGTGGGCCGGGCCGCGTACACGGCCTGGTCGACCAGGTGTACGGGCAGCCCGTCGGAGAACTCGCAGTTCGCGCCCGGGCAGCGGACGTCCATCCGCTGGGCCTCTTCGTCCACCGAGTAGTGGTGGGCGTCGAGGGCGGTTCCGCACCACGGGCAGGCGTGCAGTTGGACGGGGTTCTCCGTCTGGAGCACCCGACCGGTGCGGGCGGCGGCGAGTTGCCGGGAGGCCACGTCCAGCTTGTTCGGCGTGGCGGACCGGCCCACCCACATGCCGATGGAGATCTCCTCGTGGCCCAGTTCCTCGCGGTTCTCCAGGCGCATCCGCTCCATGGCACAGATCAGGATCGCGGCACGCTCGAACTGCTGCAGGGTCAGGAGCCGCAGGGTGTAGCGCATCAGGACGGTGACCCCACCGCCGGCCGACCCGCGCCGCTTCCGGCGCAGGAAGATGGTCAGCGCGATCAGACCCAGGTACGCCTCGGTCTTGCCACCACCGGTGGGGAACCAGAGCAGGTCGGACACGCCCCGGTCGGGGTGCTCCGCGTGGTCCACCCCGGCCAGGCACAGCAGAATGAAGGCGATCTGGAACGGACGCCAGCGCGCGGAGGCCGGGTCAGGCTCTCCCACCCGGCCGTCCTTGACCCAGGCGGCCCGGGCCCGCTGAGTCGCCATCGCCCGGTTGGCCAGGCGGAACGCCCACATCACGTCGGGCTTGTCGCGCAGCAGCGCGATACCCTCACGGATCCGCTCCAAGGCCTCGCCGCAGGCGCGGACCTGGTCGGCCGCGGCCTGCTCGTACGAGGTGCCGGTGAGCGCGGCAGCCTCGTCCCGCTTCCGTTCGATCCACCGTTCGTAGCCCGCGGCCAACCCTTCCAGTGCGGCGACCACCCCGGCGTCGTCGGCCTCGGCGAGGCCGAGCATGGTGAGGGCCTCGGCGTCGATCGTCGGGTTGGAGTCGGTGAGCAGCACCTCATGGGTGGGCACGAACTCGGTGCGTACCTCGACCACGCCCGCCCGCACCACGTCGGCGAGGCCGATCGGGGGCGGGGTCCAGTCCCACATCGCCGCGCAGCCGTGGCCGGTGGCGAAGGTGGGGGCGTGCCGGTGCAGCAGCCGGCTGCTCTCCAACTCGGGATCGACGGCGGACAGGGCGGTCGGGCGTTCCACGAAGGCGCTCGAGCCGTTGGCCGCGCGGACCGTCAGCCCGGTCTGGAAGAGGGCGAAGGCGTCCTGGAGTTCCCGCTGCCCGACCTTCTGGATGTTGACCAGGGTGACCGTGACGGTGACCGTGCCGGTCTCAGGCGAGGGGCGACGGACGTGCACCTCCAATCGGGCCGTGCCGTCGATCAGGTCTCGGGAGGCACCGCGGCCCGGGTGTGTGACATCGATCGGGGTGTCCGGCAGCTCCAGTTCCACCCTGCGCCAGTGCTCCCGCTGATCGGCGGTGGTGCGGGCCTCGCTGCGGCGGGCCGAGACCTTGCGCCCCTCGGCGTCCTCCGGCTCGTACGCGGCGGCGCGGGCCGAGACGACGATCTCCCGGCACACGTCGAGGTCGACCGCGAAGGTCAGGCCGACGGAGGACGGGCGGCGGTCGCCGGCGTTGGGGCGCTCGACGGTCGCCCCGGACTCGTCGAGGCCGTCCGACCTGCTCATCGGTTCCTCGTCCAGGCCGTCCTGCTCGGCGGCGTCCTCCAGGAGACGACGGCCGGCCTCCGCGTCCGCCGGGCGGGGGAAGAGCACACCGATCGGATAGCGGGTGATCGGAGCGTCCTGATCGAGGACCTCGGTACGGTCCTCGACGGAGGCGTCGACATCGGGGCCGAGCAACTCCCGGCGGAGTCGGGCCACCAGATCCTCACGGACCTCGTAGTGGCCGGCGTGCCGCCCTGTGTGGATGGTCATTCCTGCTCCTCCTCGGTTCCGGCGGTGTGTCGGAACCGTCCGATTCCACTGATGCGTGGGGCGATCCACACCCCGTACTCACCCAGGCCCGCGTTGATTCCGGCGGCCCGGCTGCCGGCGACCGACTCCAGGCAGTCGATCCGCAGCCCGGTGATCTCCTCGGGCCAGCGGATCTCCCAGGCCGCGCCGACCTTCAGGACGGAATGCAATTGGCTCCTGAAGGTCTCGGAGGCGTCGCCGATCTCCCGCTCCTCGTGCAGCAGGGCGTACCGGGGGCTCTGCTCGGGGCCCGTAGGGAGCGTGTCGCGCAGCCGGAACGTCACCGCTTGCCCCGGCCGCACTCGCTCCAGGAGATACGCCTGGGCCGCGGGGGCGTCGATCGGGGCGTCGGCGGGTTCCATCGTGTCCACGTCGCCGGCCCGCACCTCGACGCCGTCGCGGCGCCATCGGTGGCGCGGGTTCGGGACCCCCCGGTACCAGCGGCCGGTCGGTTTGTGCCGGAGCACCGTCACGGTGTCGGGCGCGGCGATCCGGTACAGGTCCTCCCGCGCCCGGGTCATCGCCACGTAGAGCGCGCGGGCCTCGGCAGGAACGTCGAGTCCGTCGGTGCGGCGCCGCAGCTCGGTCATGGTCGGCGGGTCGAGCAGGACCACCCGATCGAACTCCAGGCCCTTGGAGCGGTGCACCGTGGACACGACCAAGCGGGCCGGTTCCGGATCCGCCAGCTCGTCCGGGAACCGGTGCTCCACCACCAGACGGCGCAGCCGCGCCAGGTCGAGTGTGCCCCGACCGGCACCGCGTGCCGCCACCCTCAGGGACCGCCACACCCGGTCGACGTCGGTCGCCTCGGGCAGCGGGATCGCCGTGAGGACCGTGCGCAGCTGCTGCTCGTCGAGAGTGACGGCCCGCGTGCGACGCAGGAGCTCGGCGACCCAGTACGGTACCGGCCGGTCCTGGAGCGAACGCCGCAGGGCGTGCGGGACCCCGTGGGTGTGCAGCAGTTCCGAGAGCACCAGAGCCTGCCGGTTGTCGCGGCACAGGATCGCGCAGGTACCGGGGAAGGACCGGAGCGAGTCGAGGGTGAACGAGTCGGTGAGCGGCCCCAGGTCGGGCAGGTCGTGCAGCTGTTCGCGCAGCGCCCCGTGGAGCCGTTCGGCCGCCGTGTCCGGTCCCTCGGCGGCGCTGCCGATGCCCTGGACGGCCGGGCCGAACGGGAGCGCGGTGCGAGCCTCGGGGGTGACCGACCGGAAGTTCCGGGTCAGGTGGAGTTCGACCAGGTCGTCGGCGAAGGAAATCCGCACCCAGCGGAGGAAGAGGTCGGCACGGTCGGCGTACTCCTCGGGGTCCTCGATCTGGAAGTCGTAGATTGCCTGGGCGGGGTCGCCGACCAGGGTGAACCCGCAGGAGTCCTGGAGCCGGTCGAGCAGCGACTCCACCATCTCGCGGCGCGCACCCACCAGGTCCTGCACCTCGTCGACGATGACGTGTGTGGGCGGGCCGGCCTCCAGGGAGTCGAGTGCGCCCTTCTCGATCGCCTCGGTGGCGGCCCGGATGCGTTCGCCGAAGGAGAGCGCCGACCACTCGCCGTCCGGGTACGCCTGCAGCAGCAGGGAGTACGCCCAGGCGTCGAAGGTCTGTACCCGTACCCGCCGCGCGTGCTCGCCGTGCCGGGCGATCCGGTCCCGCAATTCCCGGACCGCGGCCCGGGAGAAGCTGAGGACCAGCAGTTCGGAGGCCTCGAGCGCCTCCTCCGGGTCGGTGTGGCCGATGAGCGCGTCCATACGGCGCACCAGGGTGTGGGTCTTGCCCGTGCCGGCGCCGGCGGTGACCAGGAGGCGGGTGTCCCACGGCTGGTCGACGACGGCCTGCTGCTCGGTGGTGAGGACTGGGCCGTCCTCTGGGGAGGGGATCACCGAGTGCTCCACAGGTGCTCGAACCGGGTGAAGGCGAGGGCGGTGTCGAAGTTCCGGATGTTGTCGCGGACGTTGAGGATGAGGCAGGTGTCCTTGCCGCCGTTGCGGGGTCCGCGCAGACCGCGCCCGATCATCTGCTGGTACACGTTCGGGCTGTAGACCGGGCGGGCGACCACCACCGCGCGGGTGGCCGGCGCATCGAATCCCTGGGTGAGGACACCGTAGTTGGTGAGCACCCGCACCCGGCCGTCGCGGAACTCCCGGATCCGCGCCCGACGGTCGTTGTCGGAGGTGGTGGAGTCCACCGAGGACGCGGAGATCCCGTGGTCCATCAGCCTTGCCGCCAGGTACTTGGCGTGTTCCACCGAGGTGGCGAACACCAGCACCGGCCAGTCCTCGTCCATCGCCGCGATCTCCGCGACGATGCGCCTGCTGCGGTCGTGGTCGTCGGCCAGCCGCTGCTCGGCGGCCTTGGACAGGAGACTGAACTGCTCGGCGCTCTCCCGCTCCTGGCGGGACAGTTCGATCGTGCCGCCGGTCAGTTCCTGGTGTTCGACCCGTGCGAGCACGCCGAGTTCCTGGAGGTGGCCGTAAGCGTCGCCGGAGGGGAAAACGCCCTCGTCCAGTCGACGGGCGCCGAACCTGTTGACCAGGCGGCGGGTCTCCTCCTCGTTGTGGCCGCGGAACGGGGTGGCGGTGAGACCGAGCAGGTGCCGTTCGGTGCGGTGCTGGGTCAGGCCGAGCAACTCGAGGATCTCGGTGTAGCTCGGGCTGGTCGCCATGTGCGCCTCGTCCACCACGACCAGCGCGGCGTCACGCAGCCAGGCGTACCGGTCGGTCTCCAGGCACAACCGCAGCTTGGCGTCGGTGGCCACGACGAGTTGTGGCCCATCGGTGACCGGGGCCGCCTCGTTCGAGGTCCACAACCGGTTGATCGTCAGCCGATCCTGCGCACCCGCCCGGCTCCAGACGAACTGCCAGCTCTGCACGGCCTGTTCGCACAGTTCCTCGGTCTGGGCGATCCACAGGATCGGACCCCTGAGTGCACCGGTCTGCTTGACCCAGCGGATCACGGCCTCGGCGGTGACCCGCGTCTTGCCGGCGCCGGTGGGCAGGGACAGCATGGCGCGTTGCGGGGCGAACCGGTCCAGCATCTCGAAGATGTTGAGGGCGAGCCGTTCCTGGTAGTCGTGCAGGCGGGGGAAGTCCCTGGGGCCGTCGACGGTCAGACTCTGTTCGAGCGCGGGGGTCCGGTAGCCGGCGAACGGCGCGGGCAGGCCCAGATCGGCGACGAAGGACACCGCCGCAGACCCTCCGGTGTAGGAGGACGGGGCGTTCGGGATGCGCTCCTGGATGTCGCGGACGTGTGCCTTGAGCACGGTGTCGCCGTGCGCGTTGAACGCCATCTGCGCGATCCGCCGCCCGGTGGGCTCCTGTCCGTCCAGCTCCTGGCGCTCGGCCTCCATCAGGCCGGCGGGGAGCCGGTCTCGCAGTGCTTCCGCGCCGATCAGCAGCTCCAGCTTGGCCGTCACGTCCGAGGCCTCGCGGATCGCCTTGAGCTTGGACCGCAACTGTTCGTCCTGCTCCTGGCGTTCCTGGGCGTCCAGGACCGCCCGGCAGCCCGCGTCTCCCATCCGCAGACCAAGCTCACGGTCCACGGCCCGGAGGGTGCCGAGCCGGTCCAGCGAATCCACGACCTTGATCACGTTGCCCTGACGGGCGCTCTCCAGAGCCTTCGGCTTCGGACCGCTCGGGGTGCGGAGAACCTCCTCCAGGGTGGAGCACCGCAGCAGGGAGTACGTGCCGACCGCGGTGCCCATCTTCTGGCGCAGGGTCGGGAACTCCTCGACCAGCGGAACGGGCTCCACGTTCGACTCGTGTCGGGTCTCCCGGGTGATGACGTCGTCGTGGCGCAGCATGCCCCACCGCTCGACCATGAGGTCGGCGGACTCCCCGTCCGGCATCAACAGCGCCGGCACCCGCTCGGCCTGCAAGGAGCGGTATTCCTCCGGGTCGGCGGCGACGGCGATCTCGCCGTCCTCCCGGGTGCCCCAGGTCTCGCCGACCCGGCAGCGGGTCAGCGATCCCTCGGGAAAGTCGATCTCCAACCGGGTCAGCAGGGCGTAGGTGGAGCCGACGAACGCGTCGTCCTCGCTCTCCTGCAGCTTCTCCAGGAGCTGTTCCCACTGCTGCCGGCGGACCTTCTCGACACTGTCCGCGAGTCCCAGCTTGCGGGCCTTCTCGGTACTGATCGATGCCACGGGAAGCACGTCGCGGTACGCCTCCAGCTGCGGACCCACGGCCTCCTTGAGGGATTTGAGGCCCTGTGAGGTCCCGATCCGACCGTGCCGGGTGAGCATCCAACGGATCGGGGAGAGCACCGGACGACGCGTGGTGGCCTGGGCCCCGATCTGCAGTGTCCAGTTCGCGATCAGCGCCTCCTCGGGCAGCGCTCGGAGGAACTCCGCGCGGGCCTTCTCCGAGAGCCGGGGCAGCAGGTGCAGCGGTCCACCGACGGGAGAACCCTCGACCCTGGTCCTGGCCAGCGCGGGCCGGCTCGCCCGATCGTCGAGGGTGCGGCAGTACGCCGCGTGCACTGCCTCCCGGTACTCGTCGAACCAGGGTTCCGCCTCGGGACGGTGATTGGAGGTCGGCCGGTCCCGCAGGCCCAACTCCCGGAAGAAGCCCGCGTCATCGGAGTGGAAGCGCATGTCCACCGCGATCTCGGGGTCGCTCTCGCCGGTGACGACGGCCCCCGGCAGCATGCAGTCGCGCATGAGACGGAAGCGGCCGTCGTCGGTCCGTACCATCAGGGTTTCCGCCGGCGCCGGGACCCGCTTGGTCACCTCGTGGCCCACCATCGACGCGCCCGCCCGGTGGAACAGCTCCCAGAAGCGGGTCCACTCCTGGGTGCCGTACGCCTCGAAGCCCTGGTCGAGGACGCTCACGAAGCGCCCCCGGACGTCGGCCTCCTGGATGCCGAGGGCGGTGAGGGCGGAGGAGAGCGACGGGTCCTCGGACAGGGCCCGGTCGACGTAGACCAGCGACTCCCGCAGGCCGTCCTCCTCGGTGCGCCGGTACACCACGCTGCCCAGCGGGGCGACCAGGCCGTGCTCCTCGGTGAGCACGATCCGGGCCTTGCGGGCGTTGGCAGCGCAGGAGGCGTTCGAGGCGATCATGTCGGCGACGATCCGGATGGCGGCCGCCGACGCCTCGGCCGAGCCGTCGGAGACCAGTGCCTCCAGCCACGCGACGACCGAGGCCCGCTGCCGTCCGGCGGCGCTCAGGATGTGCTGGACCTTGCCCGCCCGCAGGTCGGTGGCCTCGACCGAGGGGTGCACCCAGTTGCGGGGGCGGCCCGAGTAGGCCTGCCAGAGCCGCAGCCAGCGAGTGACCGCGGTGCCGTCCTTCCCCAGATCCGGATGGATCTCCAACTCGCCGGGGGTGCGCAGAATGCCGTCCTGGTCCGGCAGTGACGGACACACCGAGGTGGCCGCCCAGATCTGCTCGGTGAGCAGGCGGTCCGCCCAACTGATCGTCTCCACGCCCTTGGAACGGCCGGGCAGCAGCGGAAGGTACGCGCCCGGGTCCTCCGCGGGCGCGAGTTCGGGCAGCGACTCGACCACCAGACGGGCTGCCACCTGGATCATCTCGACGTTGAACGGTGAGGAGTCCAAAAGGTTCTGACGGTCCTCGTTGGTCTTCCAGGCCCCGTTCAGGATGCCGCTGAGGGTCATCTCGTACTTGGTCGGGAAGAAGGACCAGAACCGGCCGCGCCCCCGGGCCTCGGCGGAGCCGAGCAGCCCGGTGCGCTCGTCCGTGCGGTAGGCCGGAACCGCCCAGGCCACGTCGATGGACACCCGGTCGTGCAGCTCGCCGGCGTCGCCGCGGGCGGCGTCGGTCGGCTCGTGGGTGCGGGTGAAGACCCGCCAGCGCGAGGCGGTCGGCGGCTTGCCGACCCGTTCCTCCTGGATGGTGTGGAGGCTGCCGTCCCGCTCGGACCGCAGGGCACGGCGCGCGAC
Source organism: Streptomyces sp. CBMA123 (assembly GCF_014596465.1). GTDB lineage: Bacteria > Actinomycetota > Actinomycetes > Streptomycetales > Streptomycetaceae > Kitasatospora. The sequence continues at coordinate 22,630 of NZ_MECK01000357.1, forward strand.
CGGGCGGGGCCGGCGGTCCTCCAGGACCACCTGGCCCACGTGCGGGGAGAACAGGTGGAAGCCGGCGGGGAACTCCTCGCGAGTGTCGTGACCGGCGACGCCCTGGTGGCCGTGCATGTCCTTGCCGAGCCGGTCGGCGGCGCCGGGCAGCAGCGGCAGGCGGACCACCGTGGTGGCCCACTCCAGCAGTTCGTCCAGCACCTGGTCGTGGAGACGCTCGGTCGCCATGTCCAGCTCGCGGGCCATCCGCAGCACGGGTGCCTCGAAGACCTCGCCGAGCCGCTCGCGCACGCCGGGGACGTTGCGGATCAGCTCGTAGGACCAGGTCCGGTCGAAGCCGAAGCTTCCCTCGCGACTGAAGAACTCGGGTGCGTCCGTCACCACCAGGACGGATTTCACCCCCACGCCGAACCGGCCGATCTGCCCGCCGCGCTTGCGGGACATACTCATGCGCAGGATGGTCTCCGCGCCCTCGGGAGTCACCGGGTCGCCCTGGTTGGCGCAGTACAGGTGGGTGCCGGTGAGGACGACCTGGATCCGGCCGCCGGGCTCGTTGCGCAGCTCGTCGGCTGCGTTCTGGACGAGCTCGAAGAGCTGGCGGTCGCCGTACCCACCCTGGGTGATGCGGCGTTCGCCGTTGGCGTGTTCGGGGATCAGGCCCGCGTCGATGCCGTACGTCTCCAGGACGCGGAGGGACTGTTCGACGACGGTGCGGATCACGGGGGACTGCGAGTCGGCCACGGGTGGTTCCACTTCGGGTGCGGAGGGAGGTCGGGCGGCGCTGGGTGTCAGGCGTATCGTCAACGATCGTGGTGCGCGGTGAAGATGACGGAACAGCAGATGTGACGGACGGTGCGCTGGCACTGGCCCGGGTTCCGGCGGGGGCGACGGGCCCCGGCCTCGGCGTCGCGGATGGCGTTCCGGTAGGAGGTGACCATGTCGTGGTCGATGTCGCTGAGGAGGAGGTAGGTCTCCAGGGCCTGGGGGTCGTCGGCGAGCCGGTCGCAGGCGGAGACGATGGAACGCATGCGGTGGAGCGGAGAGTTCTGCGGGGACACCGAGGTACCTGTTCGCTTTCGTGAGACGTACACGAGGGAATGGTGCGAGGTGGTGCATTGGCGCAGAGGGAACGGGCCGTACGGGAATACACGGAATCCGTGTGAACGGGGATTCCGGAGGGCGGCCGAAAAGAATTCCCCCCAAGGAAGACAGTCGTACCGGGCCCTGGTTCGGGCCGCTTCCTGTGGCGTCCGCCGGGGAAGTGGCCACTACCCTGCCATGGATCACGTCGACGTGCAAGCCTGAATCAAATGGGGTTCTTTCGGAACTTCCGGGGAAATTCCGGCACATTGAAAGGGCTCCGATCCCGCTTTTCTGATGCGTGTTCGACGGTCATTCCGACTGTGCCTGCATCCTGTCAAAGGTTGGTTGACAAGGGGGTATCACTGTCAACAGTGATGCGGTAGCGTGGCTGTCACCTTGTGAAACAAGCCATGCGGAAGCAGGTGGGACGTGAAGGCGGCTGAGGACTTCGGCCCCTGGCTGGCGCGCCAGCTCAAGAACGCGGGGAAGAGCCAGACCGAGCTGGCGGACGACCTGGGCGTGACCCGAGCCGCCGTCTCGGCTTGGATCGTCGGTCGGTCCGTGCCCCGGGACGACACCATCCGTCGGATCGCCGAGGTGCTCAACACCGACCTGGAGACCGTCCACACCCGCAGTGCCGACGCCCAACTCGGGCTGCCCGTCTCCTGGTACCACCGGCCGGCCCATGTCGACGGCGGCCGCGAGTACGGCAACGCCGCCGCGTTCGCCTTCGAGGCGGACGTCGAGGTCCTTGCCCGCGAGGCCACGCAGAACAGCCTCGACGCGCGCCTCGACCCCGCCGAGCCCGTCCGGGTGCGCTACACCCTGCACCACCTCTCCGGTGAGGCCGTCGCCCGGTTCCGTGAGGCCATCGACTGGGAGAACCTCCTCCCGCACTACGACGCGCTGACCGCCGACAACGGCAAGCAGGGCAAGGTCGCGCGCACGATCGCGGGCGGCCTGCGTGACATGTACCAGAGCCATCGTCTGGTGCTGCTCCGGATCGACGACTACAACGCCACCGGTCTGACGGGTGGCGACTACGACGACGGGATCTTCGCTGCCGTCGTCCGGCGCCAACTCGACAGCCAGAAGCGGGACCTCGGGGCGGGTGGCTCCTACGGCCTGGGCAAGGCCACCTTGTGGGCCACCAGTCGGCTCGGCCTCGTACTGATGAACTCCACGCTCTCCGAACCGCATGAGGGCCGCACCGAACGTCGTCTCATCGGCCGACTCGACCTCCCCTGGCGTGAGGTCGACGGCCGGGAGTTCGCGGGACCGGCCTGGTTCGGGCGCCCCGACTCGACCACCAAGTCCGCTGACGTGGCCCGTTCCTGGTGGGCCGACGAGGAAACCGTCGAGAAGCTCTACCTCACCCGCGAGAGCGCGGCGCCCGGCACCTCCTTCCTCATCGTCGGTGCCCACGACGTCGCCAGCCGAGTGCAGGCCAAGGAGACCGACGACGAGGTGGAGACCGAGGAGAACGAGCACGACGCCGTCCTGCGCATGCACGCCCGGCTCGTCGAGGCACTCGGTCGCAACTTCTGGGCCGCGATGACGGGTGGCGGTGACCACAAGCCGCATCTGGAGGCGTCCGTCCGTACCTACATCGACGGCGCCCTCGTTCGCGACGAGCACGTGGATCCGGTCGTCACCCAGCCCTCCCGTACCCGCGCTCTGCGCGCCTTCCTGGAGGGGGCCACCGTCGACCGTCTCACGGGCCCCGGCCAGGTCGCCCGAGCCACCGTCACGCTCAACGTTCCCCTGCACGGGGGACAGGTGCGCGGTGGCGTGCCGCACGAGGCGGTGGTCCTGGTCACCACGGCCGAGGACGCCGACGGCAGTTCCAACCGACTGGTGTCCATGCGAGGCAACCGCATGACCGTCAAGGACAGTGCCGTCACCAACCTCCCCGTCGGCACCAACCCCTTCCAGGCGATCCTTCTCACCGGTCGCGCGGCGGGCCCGGACGCCCCCGGCGCCGAGGCGGCCGAGGAGTTCCTCCGCGCCTCCGAGCCGCCCGAGCACGACAGGTGGGGGCAGACCGAGGAACTGCGCCTGGCCTACTCGCCCGCCGCCTACCGGCGCATTGCCGCCCTGACCACCGCGGCGAACACCGCGGTGCGCGACCTGGTCGCCGTGCCCCGGGCGAAGCGCCGCAACGGGGGAGAGGCCAAGATCGCCGGGCGGCTCAAGGTGGGCGGCGCTGCGAAGAAGCCGCGCCCAGCAATGGCCGCGGTCCTGCCCGAACTGGACAACGTGGACGCGTCGATCGACGAGACGGGCGCTTGGTCGGTCACCGTTGACCTCAGGGTGCCTTCCGGGGTGGCCACGGACCGTCCGGTCACACCGGTCGCCAAGTTCGACGTGCGCTCCGGCCCCCGCCCCGCCGCACCGTGGAAGGACCTCGTCGCCATCAGCGGCTGCGAGGTCGTCGACGGGGCCCTTCAGTTGTCGCCAGGCAGCCGCAAGGCGGTCTTCCGCGGTGTCACCGACGTCTCCCGCCATCCCGTCCGGGCCCAACTGACCGGACTGGTCGTCGAACTCCGCATCGGAAAGGGGGAGCAGGCGTGAAGGTCTACCCCTACCGGCGGCTCACCGGCAACGTGTCCTGGCGTGTCGAGAGTGCCCAGATCAAGGCCGAGGGCGAGTCCTGGGAGGACGTGGAGAGCAAGTACCTCTCCACCGTCGAGCGCGTCGTCGCGCTCGGGCCCGACGAGGACCGCCCCGACTGGACCCAGGCCCGGCTCCGTCTCGCCGTCGGTCTCCCGGCCAAGGCGCTGGACCCGTCCGGGCCCTGGCAGAACGTCAAGGTCGTCGCAGTCCTGACCGAGCGGGCCACCAACTTCCGGACGAGCGTGGAGTTCTCCCCGGTCTCCGAGGACGGCCGGGACCGAACCGCCGAGCTGTACCTCTACCGCTGTGACCTCCTCGACCGGGCCTCGCTCGCCGTGCACGTCGTCGCTACCGTCGACGGCGTACCCGGTCGGGTGATCGCCACCTCCGACGTGGAGTGGTTCGTCGACGTCATCGAGGCCGTGCCGCTGCTCGCGCGTGAACTCGAAGTCAGGATGGTGAACTTCGGTGCCGGGGCGAGTCGGCTCCAGCGCTACAAGGACTCCCCCTGGCTCGTCGACACCACCGGCCGGATCCCGGCCGTGCGCGTCAACACCGACTTCGACGGGCTCGGCGACCTGATCGGCGCCGACGGCGGCACCGGCCCGGAGAAGACCGTCCGGGAACTCCTCCTCGCGCAGATGTGCTCCGAGGTCTGGACGGCGGTCTTCCACTCGGCCGTCGGTGACCTCGAGGTGGAGGAGGACGGCACCCCGGTCTTCCCGCACGGCTGGCAGGGCGAGGTGCTCCGGGAGATGCTCCCCGACATGTACCCCGATCGCGAGCCGGAGCAGGCGCTGCGGGCGGTCCACGCGGCGCGCATCGGATCCTCCGCCGCAGGGTGGGGGGAACTCCAGTCCCGGATCCACTTCGCCGCCTCCCGGCGGGCCGGCGTCCCCCGGACGCTCTCCACCACCATCCGCGACCTGGAACGCCTCACGCAGGGGGACGACGCATGACCGACCGGCCCAGCCACCTCCCGGAGCGCCTCGCCCTGCTGCCCAACGCCGAGGCGGGCGACTTCCTCACCGAGGGCCTGCTCACCGGCCGCGAGGACGTGCCGAGCATCAAGCTGAACCAGGTCACCGAACCGCTCCCGCACGACGACCGGCGCGGCGAGCTGCTGCCCGTCCGTGATCTGGCCGAGGACGCCATGGCCTACTGCCTGCACAACGGGCTCAAGGCCACCCAGGCCGACGCCTGGCTCGCCCCCCGCCTCCACGCCGCGCTACGGCTCACCCGCCGTGAGGCGGCCGATCCCCGCTTCTGGAACTACCTCGCGCTCGGGGTCGCACCGGACTACGTGGTCTGGCGGCACCTGGCGGACCCCAAGGACGGCAAGGCCGCCAAGGTCGCGGCCGAGCGGTTCCGGGGCCAGTACCACAAGCAGGCCTTCGCCCGGCTCTGGTGGGCGGCGGAACTCTTCCGCGACGGCCCGGACTACGGCCCCGTGGTCACGGCCTGCGGCAATCAGGACATCCTCAACACCGTGCTCCGGATGTCCGTCATCGGTCATCGGCCCACTGCCCAGGCGATCGTCCGGTTGGTCACCAAGGGCGAGGTCGCCACCGGCCGCGAGGCCAACGCCCTGGCCGGCGCCGTCAACGCCGCCGCGGCGACGCTGATGTACGACGTGATCGCACCCGACCACCCCGAGCGTGACCCCCGTCCGCTGCTCGACTGGATCGACGAGGCGGAGACCGCCCGCCAGGTGTCCCGGAACACGCTTCCGACCGGCCCCGACGAAGAGCCGGCACCGGAGCTCTCGGTGACCGTGCTGGCGGACTACTTCGCCGACCTCTTCGCCGATGCGCCGGTTCGGGGAAGGGACGAGTCGGGGGAGGACTGACCCTCGGGCTCCGGGCAGTTGGGCCCGCAAGCGTTCGGAGCCTCGCAACCCTCGGTGCGCAGCTCCCGGTACCTCGCCGAATCCGGAGCGAGCCGACCCCAGCTCTCCCGCAGCTTCTCCTCCGGTGGGAGAGGGCGGGAGAGCGCCGCCGCCAGCACGTGCATGCCGAACAGCGGAGGCACGGCATTGCCCACCTGCTGTGACCGGTCGCCACCGTCCCAGGGGTAGTCGGGAGGGAACGTCTGGAGGACGCCGGCCTCCGGGATGGTCAGCCGGTCCGGGTCGAGCGGCTCGCCGTTCGGGTGTCGACGGACGGCGTTGCGGGAGACCTTGCCCGTGACGGTGAACGACGGCTGTCTGTGTGTGCGGATGCCGCGCTTCCTGGGGTCGCCGCCGCTGCCGTAGTTCGACACGATCTCGAAGTGGGGCTCACGGCTCGTGAGGACCTCACCCATCGAGACCCAGGGTTCGAGCGGAGCCGCAGTCCCGTCCACCGGCAGCGCGGTCTGGTGGTCCTCCGGGCCGCCCTGCGCCGGCTTGTGCGGGTTGAAGGTGTGGTGGGTGGGGGCGGGGAGCGGGGGAGCGGGGTACTTGTCGAGCCGCGCGATCAGGATCGTGCGGCGGCGGGTCTGTGGAACTCCGTACGCCTCGGTCTGCAGAGTCTTGACCTCCGCCACCTTGTACCGAACCCTCGTTCCGTCCTCCCGGGGCAGACCCGTCTCCAGGGCCGCCTTGTACACGTTCCACAGTGCCTTGACCGCGGGTACCTGCTCCAGGACGATCACGTCGAACGGTCGTCCGTCCCGGTTCGGGCAGGTGAGGGCCTTGATCGCGTACCGGAGCGGTTCCAGGACCAGAGCGGTCCGGGGATCGCCTCCCATCCGGTCCAGCTGCTCGTCGATCTCCTCCTCACGAGCCCCGGCCACCAGGCGGTGGATGAGCTTCTCGACCTTGTCCAAGGCCTTGCGCCCCGCGCCGTTGCCGGCCACCGAGTAGGTCTGGCAGGGCGGACCACCGGCCAGCACGTTGAGGTCCGGGGGAAGCTTCTCGAACCGCTTCCGCCGGACCTCGCTCACGTCCGCGTGCCACGTCTTGAGCCCGGCGGCGTAACGCGTCTCACAGGCGTCCTTGTCCCACTCGATCCCGAGCGAGCGCCAGCCGAGCACCTCCACGGCCACGTCAAGACCCCCGGGACCGGCGAAGAGGTCCAGAACGTAAGGGCTCTCGAGGATTGGAGCGGTGGTGTCCGAGCTGGTCATGTGGCGAGAGTCTAGCCGGCGCCGGCTGGTGGGACCTACTCGATCGATACTGCCACCGCATCCGTCCCCAGGGCGGGCTCGCTGTCGTTCGACTCCGGACGAGCAGTCGCGGACGGTCGAGCGGACCCCAGACGGCCGCCCGCCCGCCGTTCGTGGACGATGGCGAAGATCCGCGCGGCGGCCTCGGCAGCCCGCTCGTGCTCCCAGACACGGACCGATACCCAGCCCGCCTCGGCGAGACGGGCATCCGTGTCGCGGTCCCGGGCCCGGTTCTTCTCGATCTTCTCCCGCCAGAACGCGGCGTTGTTCTTCGGCCACGTCGCGTGTTCGGGGCAACCGTGCCAGAAGCAACCGTCGACGAAGACTGCGACGCGCGTCGGGCCGAAGAGGATGTCGGCCTCACGGCGCACGCCCTTGAGGGGCCTGCGGTGGACCCGGTAGCGGAGTCCGGCGGCGTGCAGGGTTCGGCGGAGGGCGATCTCGATGTCCGTGTCGTGGCTGCGCTGGTGGCTCATCCGGGCACGGATCTTCGGCGTGGTCTCCAGGGAGGGCATGGTTCCATTCTGGCGCGCGGTGGCCGGCCGGGTGTGCCGACGGTCGGGGCGCCGGTGGGGGAGGTGCGTGGCGGGTGGTCAGGGGCAGAGGGTGCGGAGGGTGGCGGCGATGCGGGTGATGCCCTCGGTGAGGGTGTCGAGGGTGGGGCTGAGGCTGACGCGGAAGCAGCGGGTGTGGTGGGGGGCGGTGGGGGTGCCGGGGGTGGTGGGGAAGAAGTGGCGGCCGGGGACAATGAAGACCTTGTGCTGCTTGAGGTGTTCGTAGAGGACGGTGTCGTCGAAGCGGTCGTCGTCGATCCAGAGCCAGCAGAACATGCCGCCGTCGCCGGAGTGGAGGCGCCAGGGGACGGACTCGGGCAGGGCCTCCTCGAAGAGCTTCTCGGCCAGGCGGCGGCGCTCCTGGTAGAAGGGGGAGAGGGTGTCGGAGACGAGGCGGTCCAGGCGGCCGGAGGTCAGGGCGCGGGCGACCACCGACTGCTGCAACTGGGGTGCGTGCAGGGCGGAGTTGGCGAGGAAGGAGACCATCGGGGTGATCCAGCGTTCCGCGCCGATGGCGAAGGCGATGCGTTCGCCCGGGAGGCCGGCCTTGGACAGGGTGAAGCAGTTGATCACGTGGTCGTCGAAGGGCGGCGGCGTCAGGGTGGGGGCGATCCGGGGGAAGGGTTCGCCGTAGGCGTGGTCGAGCAGCAGGGGGACGTCGCGGCGGCGGGCGTGGTCGACCAGGGCGTCGAGTTCGGCGGCGTCGACGGCCCGGCCGGTCGGGTTGCCGGGGCTGGAGAGCAGCAGCATCCCGGTGTCGGGCTGCGCCTCCAGGGCGGCGAAGTCGAAGGCGTAGCGGAAGCGGTGGGGGCCTTCGGGGACGGGGGTGGCGGGGACGCCGACCACGCCGTCCGGGTGGAGGCAGAGGCCCTGGTAGCCGGTGTAGTCGGGGGACATCGGCAGGACGACCTTGGTTCCGCCGGTGCCCGCGGGGCCGGGGCCCGCGAAGAGGGCGGCGGCGGTGAAGCAGAGCATCTGGCTGCCGGGGCCGACGGCGACGTTGCGGGCGGTGAGGGACCAGCCGTACCGGGTGTTGAAGTACTCGGTGATGGCCTCCACCAGGGCGGCCGAGCCGCGGGACGGGCCGTACAGGCAGCTGGCCGAGGCGAAGTCCTCGGCGAGGGCCTCCTCGGTCAGGCTCCGCCATTCGGCGATCGCCTCCGGGAGCGAGGCCGGGTTGCCGATGCCCAGGTTCAGCCAGTCGGCCGGGCCCGAGGCCGTGCTGGTGGCGATGTCCTCCATGATGCTGCGGAGACCCGAGAGCGTGGCCATCTTGCTGCCGATGAGGGACAGCGCCATGTGGTGGTTCCCTTCTGGGGATGGGGATGGGGATGGGGAGTTGGAGGGATTGGGAGGGGAGTCGGGGCTGAGGTGGCCGGTGCCCCCGGCGTTCGGCCGGGGGCACCGGACGGTCAGGCGGTGCGCCCGCGGGGGCCGACCGTCCGGCCGAACCAGACCCCGACCAGGGCCTGGAGCAGCGGGATCAGCAGGGCGACGGCCACGATGGCGGTGGCGAACGCGGGGAGGCCGGCCAGGGCGGCGGTGGTCCGGGCGACCTCGCCGACCGGCGCCCCGCCCAGGGCCTGGACGCCCAGCGGGATCGCCCAGCCGAGGGCGGCCGCCGCCGGAGCGGTGAGGTAGCCGCGGGGGGTGCGGACGAACCGGCTGGTGAGGCCGGCGGCGAGGCCGACCAGGAAGGGGAGGAACCAGAGCCCGAGCAGGGTGCCGAGGGCCGTCACCGCCGTTCCGCCGGCGAGGGTGACCAGGACGGCGGTGGTGCGGCGCGGTGCGGGGGCGGCGGATGCCGGGGCTTCCGCGGGAGGCTCAAGGGCGGTAGGAGCCTCAGGGGCTTCGGTCGCGGCCGGCGCCTCGGGGGCCTCGGTCGGCTTGGTCATGTCGGTCATCCTTCGCCTCGCAAGCTCCAGCGGATGTCGCCCGCGCCCTGTTCGTCGGCGGTGCGCAGCGGACGGAGGGTGCCGTTCCACCAGTCCGGGGCGAGGTTCTTGTACCAGCGGGAGGCCGGGTTGTCGCTCTGGCCGCCGGGGTAGACGGCGCGGGCGTCGGCGGTGCCGGAGGGGCTCCAGCCGACGACCATCCGCCAGCTCGGTCCGTAGTTCGAACTCAGACCGTTCTCGGCCACGTTGACGGTCCACGGGCTGCCGCCGGCCGGGTACGGGCCGTCGCCCAGGGCGGGGGCGCCGGTCAGTGAGGGCACCACGCGTTCGTGGATGCGGCCCCACTTCCACGTGCCGGGCTGCCCGCCGAGCCGGCCGTCCAGGTAGCCGACCGCTTCGGTGAAGGAGGAGCGCATCACGTCGGCGGCGGTGCGCCGGGGGCCGCCCGGGGCGGTGAACGCGGGGTTCTCCGGGTCGGTGAAGGTCCACTTCTCCAGGTCCTGCATCAGCCCGACCGGGGTGCGCAGCAGGTCGAGACCGGCCGGGTCGGTGTCCACCGGCACCTTGGCCGAGTCCCACCAGGGCTTGAAGACCTGCTCGACGTAGCCGCCGTAGAAGGCGAACCAGATCGCGGCGGCCGGGGAGTCGGCGTCCATCGAGCCGTTCCAGTCGGCGAGCAGCTTGCGGGCCGCCTCCTGCTGGGGCGTCAGCTGCGCGCCGTCCAGGGACTGGAGCAGCTTGGGCACCATGCGCCGGGCGAGGTCGTCGGTGACGTCGTTCTGCAGGGTCGCGAACGAGTCGGCGGTGAGCTTGCCGCCGGCCTTGGACAGTTCGGCAAGGATGCGGTTGGTGCGGTAGCCGGTGTCGAAGTTCGCGGCGGGGCCGATGTAGTAGGGGTAGTCCGGGCCGACCGGCCGCTGGTTGGCGGTGACCAGGAGCCCGGACGGCGGGTTGTGGACCTGCGGCACCGCGTCGAACGGGATGGCGCCGACGACGTCCGACTCGCCGGTGCCCGGCAGCGGTCCGCGGGCGTCGCCCGAGGCGATCTGCGGGTACGAGCCGGGGGCGATGATCCCGATGTCGCCCTTCTTGTCGGCGTAGGCGAAGTTCTGCGCCGGAGCCTGCCAACTGCGCAGCGCGGTGCGGAAGCTGTTCCAGTCGGTGGCGGTGTTGAGGTCGAGCAGGGCGGTGAGGTTCTGCGACGGGCGGTTGCCCATCCACTCGACCGAGGTGGTCTCGCCCTTCTCGGTCAGCAGCGGGCCGTGCACGGTCAGGCCGACCTCGACCGGGACGGGGGCGCCGCCGCGCACCGGGACGGTGTACTTCACCTTCTCGACCGGGTACCAGGCGCCCTTCCAGAAGTAGGAGTCCGGGTGTTGCGGGTCGGTCTTCTCCCGGTAGAAGAAGGTGGACTGGTTCTGGACCGCCGTCAGCGACCAGGAGACGTCGGCGTTGCGGCCGATGAGCACGGCCGGCATGCCGGGCAGGCTGGCGCCGGAGACGTCGTAGCCGGGGGACTTGAGCGAGACCTCGTACCAGTAGGAGGGGAGCGACAGCTTGAGGTGGGGGTCACCGGCGAGGATCGCGCCGCCGCCGGTGGCCGGGCCGTTCGCCAGCCAGGCGTTGCTGTTGGGGTAGAGGTGGCGGGTGGTCTCCGGGAGCTTGGCCATGCCCTGGAGGACGGCGGTGGCGGCTTCGGCGGTGGCCGCGCTGGTGCCGCTGCCGCTGGTGCCGGTGACGCTGGTCGACGCCGCCGTGGCGGTCGCGGTGGCCGTCGCCGTCGGCTGGGCCGGGTCCGGTGTTGCGCCCGCCGTCGGCTGAGCGGCATCCGGAGTGGCGGCCGCTTGACCGGTGGCCGCTTGACCGGCGGCCGGCTGACCGGTGGCCGGCCCCGGGGTGCCGGCGCCCGGGACGCCCGGGTGGCCGGCGACCGAGGCCGCGTTGGCGTTCGGGCTGTGCAGCGGCGCGGTGCCGAGGTTCTGGTACGGGCCCGGGGCGTACGGGTGCTGCTCGTTGGCGGGGACGACCGGGAACCAGTCCGAAGTCCGTTCCGCGCCGAGGGAGTTGCTCAGCAGCGCGTAGGTCAGCGGCCGGGTGTCGAAGCTCAGCGTCTGGGTGAGCACGCCCTGGACGACCAGGCTGTCCACCGGGGTCCAGCGTTCCGGCCGGACGCCGGTCAGCCCGTAGACGGTGGGCCACTGCCCGTTCTTGTCGAGTTCGTCCAGCCGCGCGTTGACGCCGGCCGCGTAGGCGGTGAGCGCCTTGGCGGCCTTGCCGTCGTGCGGGGTGGCCGCCCAGGTGGCCTCCGCGGTGCGGTGGATGCCGAGGGTCAGCTCGAAGACGTCCGAGTCGATGCCGGAGGGGCCGTTCAGCTCGGCGAGCCGGCCCTCGCCCAGGCGCCGCTGGGCGTCCATCTGGAACAGGCGGAACCGGGCGGCGAGGTAGCCCTGGGCGGTGAACAGGTCCTCGTCCGAGGTGGCGTGGACCGAGGCCACGCCGTCCGCGGTGAACGAGACGTCCACCGGGTGGCCGAGGCCGGCTATGCGGATCTGCTCGTCGGTGACCGGGCGGGCGTCCTCGGCCGACGGCCAGACGCCGCCGCCGGGCATCAGCGCCCGGCCGAGCGCCGGTACCGGTCCGAAGCCGACGCCGAACACGAACAACGTCACGCCCGCGGTGAACGTGGCGCCCAGTACTCCCGCCGTGCGGCGGATCCTGGCTTTCATCACTCTCCTGTCGCCCATGATCGGCTGGTCAGCGCCGTGCGCTGTTGCGGACCTTGATCCGCGTGTACTCGAGCAGTCCCCAGTGGCCGTACTCGACGCCCAGGCCGGAGGACCGGACCCCGCCGAACGGCACATCGGGGCGCAGGTCCCCGTGGGTGTTGATCCACACGGTGCCGCTGTCGAGAAGCGGGGCGAGCTCCTCGGCGGCCTCCGGCGGGCCCCAGAGCGAGGCGCCGAGGCCGTAGCGGGTGGCGTTGGCCCGGCGGACGGCGTCGGCCGGGTCGTCGTACGCGATCACCGGGATGACCGGGCCGAACTGCTCCTCCAGTTCGAGCTCGCAGCCCTCCGGCAGGTCGGTCACCACGGTCGGGGGGTAGAAGTGGCCCGGACCGGGCAGCGGGGTGCCGCCGGCCACCACCCGGGCGCCCCGGGCGACGGCGTCCTCGACCAGCGCGTGCACCCGGTCCCGCTGGGCCCGGCTGATCAGCGGGCCGAACCGGGACTGCGGGTCGTCGCCGGGGCCGACCACCGCGGAGCCGGCCAGGGCGGCCAGTGCCGAGGTGAGGGCGGCGGCCTGCTCGCGCGGGACGTAGACCCGCTTGACGGCGGCGCAGAACTGGCCGCTGTTGGCGAGCGCGGCGCCGAACAGCGCGGGTGCCACGGCGGCGGGGTCGGCGCCCGGGAGCACGACCGCCGGGTCGTTGCCGCCGAGTTCGAGGACCACGGGCAGCAGCCGGTCCGCCGCCTGGCGGGCGATCGCCCGGCCGGTCTCCACCGACCCGGTGAAGGAGATCATGTCCACTGCCGGGTGCTCGGTGAGCGTCCGGCCCAGCGAGTGGTCGCCGGAGACGACGTTGAACACGCCCGGCGGCAGGTGGTCGCGGAGCAGTTCGCCCATCCGCAGCGTCGACAGCGGGGTCTCCGGGGAGGGCTTGACGACCACGGTGTTGCCGGCGAGCAGGGCCGGGGCGAACTTGCAGACCGACAGGATGATCGGGAAGTTGGACGGGGCGATGGCCGCGACCACGCCGTGCGGCACCCGCTCCAGGGTGATCCGGGCGCCGTCCTCGGCGGGCAACTCCTCGGTGTCCAGCTTCAGTTCGGCGGTGTGCCCGAACCAGTCGGCGGACAGCCGCAGTTCGGCCCGGGCGGCGGCCAGGGGCTTGCCCTGCTCCCGGCTGAGCAGCCCGGCCACCTCCTCCAGGTGCGCCCCGAGGGCCTCGCCACAGGCGCGCAGGGCGGCCCGGCGCTCGGCGATCGGCACCAGCGCCCAGCCGGCCGTGGCGGCCGCGGCGGCGGTGACGGCGGCGTCGAGCTGTTCGGGGGAGCAGGCGGGCGCCTGGGCGAAGGGCGCCCCGGTGGCCGGGTCCTCCACGGGCAGCTCGGCGGCGCCGGGCACCGCCGCGCCGTCGATGGTCAGGGTCAGGGGCGGGGTCACGCCGAGGCCCCCGCTTCCGGGGCTTCCGCGGTGCCGGAGGCGGCGCTCCCGGTCAGCCCGGTGCGCAGGCTCAGCGGGCGCATGTCCGTCCAGACCTCCTCGACGTGGGCGAGGCAGGCCTCCTTGTCGCCCTGCACGCCGGCGTCCCGCCAGCCGTTCGGCAGCTCCCGGTCGAGCGGCCACACCGAATACTGTTCCTCGTGGTTCACCACGACCCGGAACTTCTCGGCGTCGGCCGGAATGTCATTCGTTCGACTACTCACTTGGATTCCCTCTTTCTTTTCCTGGCGGAATTGCTAGAGTGTCGCCGGAGGTCGCCTCAGCGGCTTCTCCGAATACGTCTCGGAAAGGTAATTCAGGGATGATGCAGAAGGATCGGATCGAGATTCCCACGGTCGACTGGCCCGAGCGGGTGCCGGCCGGGGACTGGCTGCAGGGCTCGTCCGCCGTGGTGGTCCTGGGGATCGACGTGGACGCCGAGTCGCCGGTGCTGGCCCGTGGCGAGCACTACATCGACCATCTGACCACCATGTCCCACCAGGCCTACGGCCCCCGGGTCGGGGTGCCGAGGATCCTCGACCTGCTGGACCGCTACGGCCTTCCGGCCACCTTCTTCGTGCCCGGAGTATCTGCCGAACGCTGGCCGTCGGTGATGGAATCCGTCGCCGAAAAGGGGCATGAAATAGCGCTGCACGGATTCACCCACCGGCACCCGGTGCACCTTTCCGAAAGCGAGCAGCGCGAGGAGATCGAGCGGAGCCTGGAGACGTTCTCCCGATTCGGCGTGCAGCCGACCGGGTACCGCGCGCCGAACTGGGAGATGACCCGGTACACCCTCGACCTGCTCGGTGAGTACGGGCTGCGCTACGACTCCTCGCTGATGGACGACGACCGGCCGTACGCGCTGCGCAGCGGGGAGCGGACGATCGCCGAGCTGCCGGTGCAGTGGCTGCTGGACGACTGGGAGCAGTACGCCTTCCTGCCCGAGCCGAACATCGGCCAGCTGATCGAGGCGCCGTCGAAGGTGGTGGACCTGTGGACCTCGGAGCTGGAGGCGATGCGCGGGTTCGGGTCGCTGTGCATGCTGACCGTGCACCCCTTCCTCACCGGACGCCCCTCGCGGCTGAAGGCCCTGGAGGAGTTCATCCGGTTCGTCCTCTCCCGGGGTGACGTCCGCTTCGCCCGCGCGGACGAGGTGGCCGAGCTGGTGCTCGCCGGACAGCAGTAGCCGTACCGACCGGCAGGAGCCGGTCAACTCCGCCACCCCGCAGTGCTGATGACGGCCTGCGGGGTGTGGCGTTCCCGTGGGGTGCGCAGTTCGGTGACACAGGCCGCGACCAGGGCGGCCAGGCTGGAGATCTCGCGCTCCGCGGGCAGGCCGGCGGCCTGGTAGGCGAGCGGGAGTTCGGTGCAGGCGGTGAGCACCGGGAGGTCGTGCCGCTGCCACAGTCCGCGCACCGCGGTGGACAGGACGGCGGCGCCCTCGGCCGGCCGGTTGGCCTTCACCAGGACGCCGGCCCGGTGGATCTCGGAGCGCAGCGGCTCCTCGGGGACCAGCAGCCGGTAGCCGAGTTCGGCGGCCCGCCGTTGGTAGATGCCGCTGTGCACGGTGCCGGTGGTCGCCGCCAGCCAGCCGCCCGCCGGGCTGGTCCGCATGGCGGCCCGGAGCGTGGCGTCGGCGATGTTGAGGACGGGCACCGGCAGCTCGCCCTGCAGCCGCTCGATGAAGGCGTGCGCGGTGTTGCACGGCACCACGAGCAGATCGGCGCCCCAGGAGGCGAGTTGCTCCAGGGCGGTGCGGATCGGCTGCAGCGGTTCGTCCGTACCGGCGAGGATCGCCCCGGTGCGCTCCGGTATGCCGGGTTCGGACAGCAGGAGGACCCGGGGGTGCTCCTGGTCCGTCCGCGCGGGTACGGCGAGCGAGAGCAGCCGGAGGAACTCCGCAGTGGCCGCCGGCCCCATGCCGCCGAGTACTCCCAGTGTTCGCGCGGGCGCGTTTTCCGGTGCCCCGGTGGCGGTTCGGTCGTCGACTGGTATCACGATTCTGCCCCCCTGCGGATCCCGGTGCGGACGCGGGAATCACGGTGTCCAACGGAATGGATTGCCGGGGCGTCTGCCGGTGTCGGCCCCCGGTCGGGAAGGTGTCGGTGCGGTCCGCGATCGCCGTGCGGTCATTGTTCGTTGCCGCAGTGGGACTCGCCCGAGAAGGTGAAGAAATTGCCCGGCGGGAAAGCCGGGTGGACCCGTCGCTGCGGCGTACGGTACCACAGGGGATCGGGCGGGCAAGCCCGCCGAACGGGGGGTTCCGGTTCATGCATCCCTGCACGCCAGGGGGCCCGAGGGCTGGCGGACTTGGTCTCTTGCGGAGGCAATCATGGACATGCTTGGATGCAGACATCCGCTGGATGGATATGAGCTCGACCCGGCGCCGGCCGGGGTCTGATGACCCCCTTGGTCCGCCGATGAATGAAGCAAGTTGACGCTGGACCTCAATGGCTTCCTATGGGGGGAACCGTAGTGATTCAGGACGACAGCAACACGATTGGCGCCATCGCCGGGCAGGCTCCCGCCTTGCCGGTGGCCACCCTTGCCGTCATCGACATATGGTCGGACGTGCTCGAAGTGGCGCCTGACTCGATCGACCCCGAGAGCTCCGATTTCTTCGAGCTCGGTGGTTACTCTCTGCTTGCACTTCAGGCGATCGGTCGTCTGATGGCCACTCACGGCATCGACCAGGACGCCGCGTTGGAGCTTGAGGGCCTGCTCCTCAACGAGCTCTTCGAGCAGCCGACCGCGGCCGCCCAGGCGGCCTGTTTCGTCACCAACTTCCCCCGGTGACGGGCCTCCCGGCGAGTCCGGGAGCCCGCGTCACCGTGCTTTCTTGCTGATCACCACATGCCGGCCGGTCGTTCACCGGACCGGTCTGCGCCTGCGGTCTCCCGACGCTGCCGCCGGCGTGCTCACGTGTGCGCGTCAGCCCCGCCCTGCCCGGGCCGGGGGGCCGCGTTCTCCGATCTCCGCGCCTCACCGGGGCGACGCCATTCCCTGTCCGGCCGCCGTGCCGCCAGGGCGCTGTGGCGTACCCACAGGAGGCTGACGCAAGGAAGGTTTCCGTTCATGACGACGTCCGACGTGACCCCCGCGTCGCCGAAGGACCTGTTCCGGCGGGCCAAGGTCACCGCCACCGACGAACGCGTCTTCATTGTCAAACTCCTTGTCGCATACGGCATTTGGGTCGCCGGTGCGGTGCTCGTCCTGGTCCCGGAGGCCTGGCCGGCGAGAGTGCTCGGCGTCGTGCTGATCGGCGCCATGTACGCCCACTGGCTGGAGCTCCAGCACCAGTGCCTGCACCACTCGGCGTTCCGCCGGGCCCGCTGGCACCGGCTGGCCGGTGTCCCGCTGGGCATCCCGATGCTGGTGTCGTACAGCCACTACCGGGTGCGCCACCTCCAGCACCACCGCTACCTCGGCACCGACCAGGACTCGGAGTTCTTCGGCTTCGACTCGCGTCAGCCGGTCACCTGGCCGGCCCTGGTCCGCGAGGCGCTGGCGTTCGGCCGGCTCGGCAGTGCCGTGGCCGACATCGTCCGCTGCTGGGCCGGCCGGTGGTCCTACGACATGGGTCAGATCTCCGAGAGCCGTCAGCGCGAAGTGGTGGCCGAATACCGGCTGTTCGCCGTGCCGATCCTCGGCGCGATCGCGCTGGCCCTGCTCGGGTACGGCGAGCCGGTGCTGTGGATCTGGCTGCTGCCGCTGCTGGTCGCCGTCCCGCTGCACTTCCTGGTCGAGCTGCCCGAGCACATCCTGTGCGACAACTCCTCCACCGACGTGCTGCGCAACACCCGCTCCATCACGGGCAGTTGGTTCAGCACCTGGTACACCAACGGCAACAACCTGCACATCGAGCACCACGCCGCCATGGTCGTGCCGATCAACCAGCTGCGCGAGCGCCACGACGTCGCCCTGGCGCACGCGGCCCACACCTCGCCCAGCTACCCGCAGTTCTTCCGGGCCATCGCGCGCGAGGCCCAGGCCAACGCGCGGGCCGCCCGCGAAGGAGGCCGGCCGTGACCGTCGCCCCCACTACCGTCCAACACCCGCTTACGCCAGGCCAGTTGGGGATGTGGTTCCTGGAGCGCATGTCGGGCTCGCCGGTCTACGTGGACCCGATGACCTTCCGGCTGAACGGCCCGCTCGACACCGCCGCGCTGCGGCGCGCGCTGGAGCTGCTGCGGGGCCGGCACGCCGCGCTGCGCACTACGTTCCCGCTGGTCGACGGCAGCCCGGTGCAGCAGGTCTCCGACGAGTGCGGCATCGAGCTGCCCGTACTGGACCTCTCCCACCTGCCCGCGGCCGCGGGCGAGGCCGAACTGGCCGCCGTGCTGGCGGCCGACCAGGCCACTCCCTTCGACCTGGCCCGCGGGCCGGTGCTGCGCGGTCTGGTGGTCGCGCTGGGGCCCGACGAGTACGTGCTGCGGCTCACGCTGCACCACCTGGTCTCCGATGCGTGGTCCTGGTGGAACGTCCTGCTGCCGGAGCTCGCCATCCTCTACGGCGCCGAACTCGACGGCAGCGAGGCGGAGTTGGACGCACCCGGGGCCCAGTTCCCGGACTTCGTGCACTGGCAGCGCGAGTGGAGCGAGGGCGCCGGCCACCAGCGCCAGCTGGCGTACTGGACGGAGCGGCTCGCGGGCCTCGCCCCGGTGCCGCCGGCCCGTACGGCCGACGCGCCGGCCGGAACCGTCGCGCCCGGCGCCCGCGCCGTCGCGACCCAGTGGACCACGGTGCCCGGCGCCGTCCACGACGCGCTCCGCGCGGTCTACCGGAGCGAGCGGGTCACCCCGTTCATGCTGCTGCTGGCCGCCTTCGCGGTCGTGCTGCACCGCCGCAGCGGCGCCACCGACATCGCGGTCGGCACCCGGGCGGCCGTCCGCAGCCGCCCGGAGTTCGAGTCCGCGGTCGGCTTCTTCGTGAACCTGCTGGTCATCCGCACCGAGGTGGACCCGGACGCGAGCTTCCGGGACCTGCTCCGCGACGTCCGCCGGGCGGCCCTGGGTGCCTACGGGCACCGGGAGTTGCCCTTCGAGCGGGTGGTCGAGCGGTTGCGGCCGCGCCGCGGCGGGGGCTTCCGCTCCCCGGTGAACGTGCTGTTCTCGCACCAGAGCACCCCCGAGGTCCCGCCGGCCTTTCCCGGGCTGACCGCCCGGCTGCTCAACCACGACCCCGGCACCCTCTACGACCTCGACCTGGTCTTCTACGAGGAGGACGGCGACCTGCGCGCCCTGCTCAGCCACCGCCGCGCCCACTGCTCCGACCACGACGCGGTGGCGCTGCTCGCCGAGCTGACCGCGGTCCTCGCCGAGGTCGCGCAGGACCCGGGGATCCCGCTGGACACACTCATGGCGACCACAGGGGTGCACCGTGCCGAATAGCTCCACGTCCGCGCAGACCGCTGAGCAGGCCGCTGGGCAGACCGCTGGGCAGGCCGCTGGGCAGGCCGCTGGGCAGAGCGTCGCGCGGACTCCAGCCGCCGCGCTCCCCCCGGAGGGCCTCGCCCCGGTCTCCGTCACCCAGGAGCAGCTCTGGCTGCTCGACCGGCTCGACCCGGGCAACGCCGGCTACAACTCCACCGTGCTCTGGCAGTTGGACGGCCCGCTGGACACCGAGGCGCTGCGCCGGGCGTTGGCCGCCGTCGTCCGCCGCCAGCAGATGCTGCGGGCGTCCGTGGTCGCCGTCGACGGCGTCCCGTACCAGCGGGTGGCCGAGTCCGTCCCGGTGCCGCTCACCGTCACCGACCTGACCGGCCTGCCCGAGGCGGACCGCACGGCGGCCGCCGAGCGGACCGTCGCCGAGGCCGCCCACCGCCCCTTCGACCTGGGCCGTCCGCCGCTGTTCCGGGTGGAGCTGGTCCGCACCGGGGCCGAGCGGCACGTGATGGCGCTGGTCATCCACCACATCGTCTCCGACGGCTGGTCCGTGCAGGTGCTGCTCCAGGAGGTCGCGGACCTGTACGCGGGCGAGGTCACCGGCGCGCCGGTGTCGCTGCCCGAACTCGCCGTCCAGTTCACCGACTACGCCCGGGAGCAGCGCGAGCGGCTCGCCGGACCGCGCGGCCGGGCCCTGGCGGACTACTGGACCCGGCAGCTGGCCGGCGCCCCGGTCACCCTGGACCTGCCCACCGACCGGCCCCGCACCGGCGCCGCCGACTTCGCCGGCGACCGCCACGTCTTCCAGGTGCCCGCCGAGCTCCGCACGGCCCTCACCGGGCTCGCCCGCGCCTCCCGGGCCAGCACCTTCATGGTCACCCTGGCCGCTTTCACCGCCCTGCTGCACCGGCTCACCGGCCAGCAGGACCTGCTGGTGGGCACGCCGGTCGGCAACCGGGACAAGCCCCAGTGGGGGCCGCTGGTCGGCTACTTCGCGGACACCCTGGTGATGCGCGGCGACCTCGGCGGCGACCCGACCTTCCGTGAGCTGCTGGGCCGCACCCGGACCACCGCCCTCCAGGGCTTCGTCCACCGCGACCTGCCGTTCCGGACCCTGGTCGAGGCGGTGCGGCCGGAGCGCGCGGTCAACCGCAATCCGCTGTTCCAGGTGATGTTCATCCTGCAGAACATCCCGCCGCGCCGCCGCCAGGCCGAGCTGCCCGGCGTGGTGATGACCCGGCTGGACGACGTGCGCACCACCTCGATCTTCGACCTGCGCTTCGACCTGTTCGAGTTCGAGGACGAGATGCGCGGCCAACTGGAGTACAGCACCCGGCTGTTCGACCGATCGACGATCGAGCGCACGGCCCGGCAGTACCTGGCGCTGCTCGCCGACGCGTGCGCCGACCCGGACCGCCCGGTCTCCGCGCTCGACCTGGGCGCCGCCGACCCGCAGCAGTCCGGAGCGGACGCCGCCGCGGGCTTCAACGACGACCTCGGGGGGTTCTGAGATGTGCGGAGTCACCGGATACCTGGACCTCGCGGGCACCGGCCTCGCCGAGGGCGACGAGGTGCTCGACCGGATGACCGCGACCCTGCTGCACCGCGGCCCGGACTCCGGCGGCCGGCTGGTGCGCGACGGGGTGGCCCTGGGCTTCCGCCGGCTGAGCATCGTCGGCCTGGACGACGGCGACCAGCCGATCCTCAACGAGGACGGCTCGATCGCCATGGTCTGCAACGGTGAGATCTTCAACCACCGGGAGCTGCGCGCCGAACTGGAGGCCAAGGGCCACCGGTTCCGCACCCGCACCGACGTCGAGGTGATCGTCCACCTCTACGAGGAGTACGGCACCGGGCTGCTGGAGCGGCTGAACGGCCAGTTCGCCTTCGCCGTCCACGACACCCGGCGGCGCCGGCTGTTCCTGGCCCGCGACCAGATGGGCATCCTGCCGCTGTACTACGCGGTGGCCGGCGGCCGGTTCGTCTTCGGTTCGGAGATCAAGGCCGTGCTGGCGCACCCGGCGGTGCCCCGCCGGGCCGATCTGACCGGTCTCGACCAGGTGCTCACCTTCCCCGGCACCGTCGGGCCGCGCACCCTGTTCGAGGGGGTCAGCAGCCTGGAGAACGGCCACTTCCTGCTGGTCGAGGACGGCGCGGTGCGCACCGAGAAGTACTGGGACCTCGACTACCCGGTGGACGCGCCGGGCGAGCCGGCCGAGCACCCCGACCGCTACTACGTGGACACCGTAAGGGAGTTGCTGGAGCAGTCGGTGCGCCGCCGGCTCCAGGCGGACGTCCCGGTCGGCTACTACCTCAGCGGCGGACTCGACTCCTCCCTGATCGGCGCCCTGGTGCACCGCAACAGCGGTGCGACGGTGCCCCGGTCGTTCTCCATCACCTTCCCCGACCGGGGCATCGACGAATCCCGCCACCAGCGGCTGATGGCCCGCCACCTCGGCTCCGAGCACACCGAGACCGAGTTCCGCCCGGGCGACATCGCCGCCCGGCTGCGCGGCATGGTCGGCCACGCCGAGTGCCCGGTGAAGGAGACCTACAACACCTGCTCGATGGCGCTGTCGGCCGCCGTCCGGGACTCCGGCACCCGGGTGGTCCTCACCGGTGAGGGCGCCGACGAGCTGTTCGCCGGCTACCTCGGCTACCGCTTCGACCTGGGCGGCCGGCGCACCGGCGGCGACCCCTTCGAGGAGGAGCTGCGCCGCACCGTCTGGGGCGACCCGCACGTGTTCTACGAGCGCGACTACCACGCCTGGCGGGAGTCCAAGCTCGACCTGTACGCCCCCGCCCTGCGGGACGCCCACGCCGAGTTCGACTGCCTGGCCGGGCCCGTCGTCGACCCGGAGATGCTGCGCGGGCGCCACCCGGTGCACCAGCGTTCCTACCTCGACTTCAAGCTCCGGCTCGCCGACCACCTGCTCTCCGACCACGGGGACCGGATGGCGCTGGCCAATTCGGTGGAGGCCCGGTACCCGTTCCTCGACCCGGACCTGGTGCGCTTCGCCACCACCGTCCCGCCCCGCCTGAAGGTGACCGCGAGCACCGAGAAGTACGTGCTCAAGGAAGCCGCCCGGGGGCTGGTGCCCGAGGAGATCATCAACCGGGAGAAGTTCGGCTTCCGGGCCCAGGGCAGCCCCGCCCTGCTGCGCGAGCGGATCGACTGGGTCGAGGACCTGCTGTCCTACGACCGGATCAAGCGGCAGGGCTACTTCGACCCCGACGTGGTCGAGCACCTCAAGGAGCAGTACCGCCGGCCGGGTTACGAGGTGCACCCGCACCTCGGCGACGACCTGCTGCTGGTCGTCCTGACCTTCGGCGTGCTGCTCGACACCTTTTCCCTTCCTGACGCCTGATCACCGGGGCGGCCCGTGTTGCCGCCCCTCCCTGGAGGAAGCTCGATGGCCTTCCACGCAGTCCACGGTCTCGTACAGCAGGCCGCCCAGCGCTTCGGCGACCACACCGCGGTCGAGTGCCCGCACGGCCGGCTCAGCTACGCCGAACTGGCCTCCCGTTCGGACGAACTCGCCGTCGCCATCCGCGAGTCCGGCGCGGGCGCCGGTTGTGTGGTGCCGATCCTGGCCGAGGACCGGCGCGAGCTGGTCGTCGCGATCCTGGCGGTGCTGAAGGCGGGCGGCGTCTTCGTGCCGGTGGACCTGACCGCCCCGCCGCTGCGGCTGCGCACCATGCTCACCGCCACCGCCCCCGAGTGGGTGATCGTCGGCGCCTCCGCCGCCGACCGGGCGGACGAGATCCTGGAGCCGTCCCTGCCGCTGGCCCGGCGCGTCCCGCTGGACCTCTCCTCCGAGCCCACCGGCGCGGCCCCGGAGCGGATCCACCGGCCCGACCCGGACGACGCGGCGTACATCTTCTTCACCTCCGGCTCGACCGGGCAGCCCAAGGCGATCGTCGGCCGGATGCAGGGCATCGACCACTTCGTCCGCTGGGAGACCGAACTGCTCGACGTGCGGCCGGGCACCAGGGTCAGCCAGCTGGCCTCGCCCGCCTTCGACGCGATCCTGCGCGACCTGTTCGTGCCGCTCACCACCGGCGGCACCGTGTGCGTCCCGCCGGCCGGTCTCGCCCTGGACGGCCCGGCACTGGCCCGCTGGATCGACGAGGAGCGGATCGAGCTGGTCCACACCGTCCCCACGGTCTGGCGCGGCATGCTGCCGTCGCGGGCCGACGGCGGCCCCGAGCTGTCCGCGCTGCGCTGCGTCGCGCTGGCCGGCGAGCCGGTGGCGCCGACCGACGCCGCCCGGTGGTTCGAGCGGTACGGGGAGCGGATCAGCCTGCTCAACCTGTACGGGCCGAGCGAGACCACCATGACCAAGACCTTCCACTTCATCACCCCGGCGGACACCGAGCGCTCCAGCGTCCCGATCGGCAAGGCCATGCCCGGCGCCCGTGTGGTGCTGCTCGACGGCCGCAACCGGCCGTGCGCCGAGGGCGCGGTCGGCGAGATCCACATCCGCACGCCGTACATGTCGCTGGGCTACTTCCACCAGCCGGACGCCACCCGGGCCGCCTTCGTGCCCAACCCGCTGGGCGACGACCCGGAGGACTTCGTCTACCGCACCGGCGACTTCGCCCGCGCCCTGCCGGACGGCACCCTGGAGTACGTCGGCCGGCGGGACCAGCAGATCAAGCTGGGCGGCGTGCGCGTCGAACTCGGCGAGATCGAGCACCTGCTGCGCGCCCACCACTCGGTGAAGGACGCCGCCGTCACCGTCGTCCCGGACGACGAGGGCAACCCCGCCTACCTGTGCGCCTTCGTGGAGCAGATCCAGCCCGTCGAGGCGGCGGACCTGCGCGAGCACCTGGCGCCCCGGGTGCCCGACTCCCACCTGCCCCGGGTGTTCGTCCCGCTGGAGCAGCTGCCGCGCACCATCAGCGGCAAGGTGGACCGCCGGGCGCTGCCCGTGCCGCTGGCACCGCAGCAGCAGGCGGAGCAGGACTACGTCGCGCCGCGCACCGCCACCGAGGAGACCCTCGCGGGGATCTGGGCGAAGCTGCTGCCGGTGGACAAGCCGGGCGTCACGCACGACTTCTTCCGGATCGGCGGCCACTCGCTGCTGGTCATGCGGCTGATCGCCGCGATCACCGCCGAGTTCGGGGTGGACGTCCACCTGCAGAAGTTCCTGGCCGCCCCGACCATCGAGGGCCTGGCGACCGAGATCGAGGAGGCCCTCCTCTCGGCCGGCTCCGACCTGGACGACCTGCTCGCCGACCTCGACGACCTGGACGAGGCCGAGGCCGAGCGGCTGCTGGCCCAGAACGGCGGTAACTGACGTGACCACCACCCCCGACACCACCACCGCTGACACCAGCGCCGCCGGCACCAGCGCCGCCGGCACCGCCGCCGCCGAGCCGGCCGACTCGCTGGACCGCGCGGGCATCCGCGTCCTGGAACGGCAGATCGAGGACGCCCTGCTCGCCGACCCGCGGATCGCCGACTGCGCCGTGGTCTTCCAGGGCGTCTCCGTCGACTCCGTCCCGGCCGAGCACTGCGTGCGCTGCGGCATGGACGCCGCCTACCCCGGCACCCGGCTGGACGGCGACGGCGTCTGCGACCTGTGCCTGATGCAGGCCGAGCACGGGCCCGAGATCCTCTCCTACTTCGGGGAGCTGGACGAGTTCACCCGGATCCTGCGCGAGCGCGCCGAGGCGGCCGGCTCCGAGTACGACGCCCTGCTGCTGTTCAGCGGCGGCAAGGACAGCACCTACGTGCTGCACCAGCTGGTCCGGATGGGCCTGCGGGTGATGACCTTCACCTTCGACAACGGCTTCATCTCCCGCACCGCGCTGGAGAACGTCGAGACCATCACCAAGGCGCTGGGCATCGAGCACGTCACGATGACCCGGGCCGACCAGAACCGGATCTTCCTGCGCAGCCTGGAGCAGCACAAGAGCGTCTGCAACGGCTGCTTCCGCTCACTGCTCGACCTCAGCCACCAGCTGGCCCACGAGCGCGGCATCCCGAGCATCGTCACCGGCCTCTCCCGGGGCCAGATCATCGACGAGCGGCTGCTGTGGTTCTACCGCAACGGCGAGTACGACCCGGCCCGGATCGAGCAGCAGCTGGAGGTCGGCCGCAAGGTCTACCACCAGGTCGGCTCCGCGCTCTCCGACGGGGTGCTGGACCGCGTCGAGGTGGTCGACTACTACCGCTACTCCGACGTCACCAAGGACGACATCCGGGCCTTCCTGGCCTCCGCCGAGACGCTCTGGGCGGCGCCCAAGGACACCGGCTTCTGCAGCTCCAACTGCATGATCAACGACGTCGGCGTGTACGTGCACCGGCTGGAGCGCGGCTACCACAACTACGAGTCGCCGACCCGCTGGGAGGTCCGGCTCGGCCACCTCGCCCGGGCCGAGGCCGACGCCGAACTGCGCACCCCGGTCAACACCGGACGCGTCCGCTCCATGCTCGCCACCATCGGCTACACCGACCCGGGCGACCGCAGCCGGCTCGGCCGCCGGATGGCCGCCTACTACGTGCCCCGCACCGGGCTCACCCCGGACGCGGCCCGCGCCGCCGTCGGCGCCCGGCTGCCGGAGATCCTGCTGCCCGAGCACTGGGTCGAGCTGAGCGCGATCCCGCGCCAGGCCGACGGCGCGGTGGACCGGCGGGCCCTGCCCGACCCGGCCCCGGAGACCGGCAAGCGGCTCGCCCCGGACACCGACGACGCCCGGACGGCCGACGACCTGCCCACCGCCGCCCAGCGGCTGCTGCTGGAGCAGGCCGGCGACGCCCTGGCCGGCCGGGCCCGCGCCCTGCTGCTCGACCTGCCGGCGGGCACCACCGCCGACACCGTCCGCAAGGCCGTGCTCGCCCTGGTCCAGCGGCACGACGCGCTGCGCACCAGGTTCCGCCGCCAGGAGGACGGGTGGCGGCGCAGGGCCGGGGGGGGGGGGGGGGGGGGGGGGGGGGGGGGGGGGGGGGGGGGGGGGGGGGGGGGGGGGGGGGGGGGGGGGGGGGGGGGGGGGGGGGGGGGGGGGGGGGGGCGGTGCGGGGCGGGGTGCGGTGGCTGTCCGGGCGGGTGATCAGGACGTCGCCCTCGGCGGACTCGGCGGCCGGGGCGTAGCCCATGGTGCGCAGGGCGGCGAGCAGGACGTCGGGGGCGGCC
>NZ_MECK01000358.1 GCF_014596465.1 Streptomyces sp. CBMA123
GGCGGTGAAGCGACGCCGCCCGAGCACCACCGCCGCCGTCAACGGCACGGTGGCCACCGCGGTCACACCGAACAGCACGTCGAACCGCCCCTGGCCGGCCGCGCCCCCGCCGAGCGCGGTGCCCAGGGCGCTGCCGACGAACAGCGCGGCGACGAAGCAGGAGACGGCCGTCCCGCGCGCCTCGGGCACCACCGAGGTGGCCCACGCCTGGAGCGTCGAGTGCAGGAAGGCCCAGCCCGCGCCGAGCAGCGCCGCCACCAGCGCGTACGTCCACACCCCGGGCGCCAGGGCCGCGGCGGTGTAGCCGGCCAGCACCAGGGCGCCGCCGATCGCGGCCAGGCCGTGCGCCGGGACGTACCGCGTCAGGGCCTTGACGGCGCGGGTGAACACCAGCGTCCCCGCGCCGTACAGGGCCGTGATCGCGCCGGCCGCGGCGTCGGACACACCGCGGTGCTCCAGCGCCGGGGCGACGAAGGTCAGCCCGCCCAGCAGCACCGCGCCCTCGACCAGGCCGAGCAGGGCGACCAGGTACGCGAACGGGCTCCGCAGCACGGCCCCGAGCTGCTCGGCCAGGCTGCCGGCCGGGGCACGCTCCGGCTCGACGGCGCGGCGCAGCCCGATCGCGGCCGCCGCGGCGGCTATCGCCGGCACCACGAACACCAGCCGCCAGTTCAGCCAGTTGGCGACCACCCCGGCGAACAGCGCGGCCAGTCCGTTGCCCAGCCCGAGCGCCGCCATCAGGTCGGCGAGCGCGCCCTGCCGGCGCTCGGGCGCCACCGCGTCGCCGACGAAGCTCAGCGAGGACGGGACGACGGCGCCGAACGCGAAGCCGGTGACCACCCGCAGGGCGGTCAGCACCGCCAGGTTCGGCGCCGCCGCCGAGGCCAGGCCGGCCAGCGCGGCCACCACCAGGGCGGTTCGGATCACCCGCAGCCGCCCGATCCGGTCGGAGAGCACGCCCCAGACCGGTTGTGACAGTCCGTAGGCGAGCGCGTAGCCGCCGGCCAGGGCCACCGCGGAGGCCAACGGGACCTGCAGTGCGGCCGCGACGGTGACCAGCACCGGGCCGATGGCGAAGCGGTCGAAGTTGGCGGTGAACGCGGCGGCCGTCAGCGGGAACGGCACCCTGGTGTCCGGCCGGGCGGCGACCGGAGCGGCGGTGTGGGCGATCGGAGTCATGCGTCCCATCCTCGGGCCGCCGCAGGACCTCCCCCGCCACCAGGCGCTGACGGATCATCCTGGTAGTGGGAGTAACACCCTCCGCCGGATCGCGGGACCATACCCTGGGCCCACCATGAACGATCGTGAAACACAGCGCCGCACCGCGCTCGGCGCCTTCCTGCGCTCCCGGCGGGAACGCCTGACCCCGGCGGACGTCGGGCTGACCGGCGGCCCCCGGCGCCGGACGCCCGGGCTGCGCCGCGAGGAGGTGGCGCTGCTGTCCGGGGTGAGCGTGTCCTGGTACTCCTGGCTGGAGCAGGGGCGCCCGATCACCGCGTCCGCCCAGGTCCTCGACGCGCTGGCCGGCACCCTGCGGCTCACCTCGGCCGAGCGGCGCCACGTCTTCGACCTGGCCGGCGAGAACGACTCGGCCCCGCGCCCGGCGGCCGACGGCTGCCCCGCGGTCGGTGACCACCTGAGGGCCACCGTCGCTGCCCTCAGCCCCACCCCGGCCTGCCTGCTGGACCGGCACTGGGACATCCTCGCCCACAACGAGAGCGAGGCCGCCGTCTACGACGGCCTCGACCGACTCCCCGTCCAGCGGCGCAACATGATATGGCTCTACTTCGGCTGGCCGCCGATGCGCACCGTCCTGAAGAACTGGGAGGCGGAGTCCTGGGCGGTGCTGGCCCAGTTCCGCGCCTCCGCCGACCGCCACCCCGGCGACCCGCGCTTCGCCGAGATCGTCGCGGACGTCTCGGCCGCCGACCCCGGCTTCCGCGCCCGCTGGGAACGCCACGACGTGGCGGGCTTCAACCCCGCGCTCAAGCGCTTCGACCACCCGCGGCTCGGGCTCCTGACCTTCCGTCAGGCCAAGCTGATCGCGGCCGAGGACCCGGACCTGCACCTCGTCGTCCGCCACCCGGCGGATCCGGCCACCCGCCGGGCGGTGGCGGAGGCGGTGGCGGTCGAGGGGCGTTGACCGGCCCCGGTTCCGGTCCGCGCGGTCATCCGGGTGACGGCCCGCGAGGCAGGGACCCGGGCCGGCGCCCGGATGCGACCGTCGGTCGCATGCCCGTACTGCTCCCCCTGCTCCTGGTGTGCGCCGCCGTCGCCACGGCGGTCGGCCCGGTACCCGCCGCCCCGACGGCGCCCGGCGCCGCGGTGTTCGACCCCGGGCCGGCCCGGGCCGCGCTCGGACGGCTGCTGCCGGGGCATGCCGCCCAGTTCGAGCTGGTGCCCGAGGCGCGGCCGGCGCCCGGCGGCGACGGCTACACCGTCTCCGGCCCGCCCGGCGCGATCCAGGTGCGGGGCACCTCCCCGGCCACCCTGCTGGCCGGCGTCGGCTGGTACCTGCGCACCGTCGCCCACGCCGACATCGGCCTCCCGGGCGACAGCACCGCGACGCTCCCGGCCGTGCTGCCGCCGGTGCCCGCCGCCCACACCGGCTCCGCCGTCGTCCCGCACCGCTACGCGCTCAACGACACCGACGCCGGCTACTCCGGCGCCTACCGCGGCTTCGCCGACTACCAGCACGAGATCGACGTGCTCGCCCTGCACGGCTTCGACGAGGTGCTGGTCACCGTCGGAGCCGAGCAGCCGTACCACCGGGCGCTCCAGGGGTTCGGCTACGGCCCGGACGAACTGCGTGCCTGGACCCCGGCGCCCGCGCACCAGCCGTGGTGGCTGCTGCAGAACATGTCCGGCTTCGGCGGACCGGTCTCGGAACAGCTGGTCGGCGCCCGCGCCGCCCTCGGCCGCCGGGTCTGCGACCAGCTGCGGGCCCTCGGCATGACCCCGGTCCTGCCGGGCTACTTCGGCACCGTCCCGGCCGACTTCGCCCGGCGCAACCCAGGCGCCGCGGTCGTCCCCCAGGGCACCTGGACGGCGTTCGACCGGGACTCCTGGCTCGACCCGACCAGCGCGCTGTTCCCGCGCGTCGCCGAGGCCTACTACGCCGCCCAGCGCGAGGCCTTCGGCGACAGCGCGCTGTACAAGATGGACCCGCTGCACGAGGGCGGCACCGCGGGCGGCGTCGACGTCCCCGCCGCGGCCGGCGCGATCCAGCGCGCGCTGCTCACCGCCCACCCCGGCGCGGTCTGGGCCCTCCTCGGCTGGGAGCACAACCCCACGGCCGCCCTGCTCTCCGGGGTGGACCGGAGCCGGATGCTGATCGTCGACGGCCTGTCCGACCGCTCCGACGGCCTGGACCGCGAAGCCGACTGGGGCGGCACGCCGTACGCCTTCGGCACGATCCCCAACTTCGGCGGCAAGACCACCTTCGGTGCCAACACCGGCGTCTGGACCCGGCGGTTCCACCGGTGGCGCACCGAGCCCGGCAGCGCGCTCAGCGGCATCGCCTTCATGCCCGAGGGCACCGGCACCGATCCGGCGGCGCTCGCGCTGTTCGCCGACCTCGCCTGGTCCCCCGTCGAGATCGACCGGAGCGCCTGGTTCACGGCGTACGCGGCCGCCCGCTACGGCGGGGCCGACACCGCCGCGGCAGCGGCCTGGGCGCAACTGCGCGACGGCCCCTACGACATGCCGTCCGACGGCTGGAGCGAACCGCAGGACGGGCTGTTCACGGCACGCCCGTCCCTGACCGCCACCACCACCGGCTCCTGGTCGCCGCCGCGGTCACGCTTCGACCCGGCCACGGTGCGCGGCGCCCTGGACCGGCTGCTGCGGACGGCGCCGGGGCGGCGCGGCACCGACGCCTACCGGTTCGACCTCGTCAACCTCGCCCGGCAGGTGCTGGCCGACGAGAGCCGTCGACTGCTCCCGCTGACCGAAAAATCCTACACCGCACAGGACTTGATCAGCTTCCGGTCCCTGGTGGAGCGCTGGAACGGCGCCGAGGCCGAGCTGGAACGGGTGACCGCGACGGACCCGCGCTTCCTGGTCGGCGGCTGGCTCGCCCAGGTGCCGGACTGGGCCGCGACCCCCGCCGAACGGGACCGGCTCCAGTACGACGCCCGGTCGATCCTCACCACCTGGGGCGGCACCCGCGCCGAGGCGGAGGACGGCGGACTGCACGACTACGCCGCCCGCGAGTGGTCCGGCCTGGTCGCGGACCTCTACGCCCCGCGCTGGGCGGCCTACTTCGCCTCCCTGGACGACGCCCTGGTGCACGGCACCCGGCCGGTTCCGGTCGACTTCTTCGCCCTGGACGACGCCTGGGCGCACTCGACGGCTCGCTACCCGGCCGCACCGGTCGGCGACCCGGTCGAGGCCGCGGCCGCCGTCGCCGCCCACCACCCCGTGGCCGAGGCGGGCCCAGGCCCGGCCCCGGCGCCGGCGGG
>NZ_MECK01000359.1 GCF_014596465.1 Streptomyces sp. CBMA123
GACGCCGGGTCCGCCCGCACCGCGCCGGCGATCCCGGCGCGCACCACTTCGGCGACCCGGCGGCGGGCGTGCTGGGCGGCCGGGTCCAGCGGCAGCGGCCAGGGGCGCTCGACGGCGGCGGCCAGCGCCGGGTTCTCGGCGCCCTTCTCCGGCTGCTCGGCCCAGTGCTCGACCTCGCCGGCGCCGGGCTGCTCGCAGTGCGCGCGCAGCTGCTCCAGGAAGGCGGACGGCCCGCGGACGGTCTTCTGGCTCGGCCCCCACCAGTGCCCGGAGGCCAGCAGCAGGGACTTCGGCCGGGTGAACGCCACGTAGCCCAGGCGCAACTCCTCGGTGCCGGAGTGCTCGGCCAGCTCCTTCTTGAAGGCGGCCATCGACTTGGCCGTCCAGCCGCCCCGCACGTCGGGCAGGGTCGCGCGGTCGCCGCGCAGGGCGTGCGGGAGCACGCGCTTGGTGCTGGTCCAGCGTTCACGCGGGGAGCCGGACGGGAACGCGCCCTTCACCAGGCCGGGGACGGCCACCACGTCCCACTCCAGGCCCTTGGACTTGTGCGCGGTGAGCACCTTCACGGTGTCCTCGCCGCCGGGCAGGCTGCTGTCCAGTCCGCGCTCGTACTCCTGGGCGGCGCGCAGGAAACCGAGGAAGGCGGCCAGGCCCGGGTCGCCGTCCAGGTCGGCGAAGGAGGCGGCGACGTCCAGGAAGGCGTGCAGGGTCTCCCGCCGCCGGGCGGCCAGCGCCTGCGGGGAGGCCGCGAGTTCGACCTCCAGGCCGGTGGCGGTCAGCACCCGGTGCAGCACGTCCATCAGCGGGTCGGCGAGCGCGCGGCGCAGCTCGCGCAGTTCGGTGGCGAGGCGGGCGAAGCGCACCCTGGCCTCGGCGGAGAACGGCAGGTCGTCGGGCTGGTCCGACTGGAGGAAGGTCTCGACCGCGTCGGCCAGCGAGACCACCTCGGTCGGGTCGGCCTCGGCGACGGCCGCGGCCAGCGCCTCGACGCCCTCGGGCCGCTCGGTGCGCACCAGTTCGGCGGCGCGGCGGCCGAGCAGGGCGAGGTCGCGCGGGCCGATCCGCCAGCGCGGGCCGATCAGCAGCCGCACCAGGGCGGCGTTGGCGGTCGGGTCCTGGAGCACCTCGCAGACGGCCACCAGGTCGGCCACCTCGGGCAGTTGCAGCAGCCCGCCGAGGCCCACCACCTCGACCGGCACCTCGCGGGCGACGAGCGCGGCGTGGATGTCGGGGAAGGCCGCGCCGCCGCGGCACAGCACGGCGATCCGGCCGGGCGCGGTGCCGGTGCGCACCAGGTGGGCGATGGAGTCGGCGAGCCAGTCGACCTCCTCGGCGTGGGTGGGCAGCAGCGCGGCCCGCACGGAGCCGTCCAGTTCGGCGCCGGGGGCCGGGCGCAGCGCCTCGACGCCCTCGTGCAGGGCGCGCAGCGGGGCGGCGAGTTCGTTGGCGAAGGCGAGCAGCCGGCCGCCGCTGCGGCGGTTCTCGCTGAGCGCGTAGCGGTCGGCGGGGCGGCCGTCGGCCTGGGGGAAGTGCCGGGGGAAGTCGTCGAGGTTGGCGACGGAGGCGCCGCGCCAGCCGTAGATGGCCTGGCAGGGGTCGCCGACGGCGGTCACCGGGTGGCCCCCGCCCTTGCCGTCGGGGCCGCCGCCGAAGAGTCCGGCGAGCATCAGGCGCTGGGCGACGGAGGTGTCCTGGTACTCGTCCAGCAGGACGACCCTGAACTGGCCGCGGAGCAGTTCGCCGACCTCGGGGCGCTGCTGGGCGAGACGGGCGGCGGCGGCTATCTGGTCGCCGAAGTCCATCAGCCCGGCGCCCTGCTTGCGGCGGCGGTAGTCCTCGACCAGGCGCAGCAGTTCCAGCCGGGCGCGGGCGGTGGCGGGGACGGCCCGCAGGTCGTCGTTGCTCAGCTTGACGGTGGCGAGGGTGTCGAGCAGTTCCTCGTCGTACGCGCGCAGCGTGGCGGGCTCGACCAGGTGCTCGGCGAGTTCGCCGTCCAGGGCGGTGAGGTCGGCGACGAGGTTGGCGAAGGTGCCGGTGAGGGCGGGGAAGGGGCCGCGGGCGGTGCGCAGCACCTTGGCGGCGAGCTGGAAGCGGGTGGCGTCGGCGAGCAGCCGGACGTCGGGTTCGATGCCGATCCGCAGGCCGTGTTCCTTGAGCAGCCGGCCGGCGAAGGCGTGGTAGGTGGAGATCTCGGGTTCGCCGAGCGGTTCGGCCTCGTCCCGGTCGGTGACGCCGGCCCGGAGCAGGGCGGTGCGGACGCGGTCGGCGAGTTCGCCGGCGGCCTTGTTGGTGAAGGTGAGGCCGAGCACCTCCTCGGGCCGTACGGCGCCGGAGCCGACCAGCCAGACGACCCGGGCGGCCATCACGGTGGTCTTGCCGGAGCCTGCGCCGGCCACGATCACGGCCGGGGCGAGCGGGGCGCCGATGGCGGCCATCTGTTCCCGGTTGAACGGGATGCCCAGCAGCTCCTTGAGCTGGTCGGGATGGCTGAGCACGGCGGTCACCCCGCAACCGTAACCGGAGCGACGGACAAGCTTCACTTCACGAGCGGGCGCTCAGAGCACCCGCCCCGAGCCGAAGGGCGCGCTCAGAGCAGCTGCGCCCCGTCGCGCTGGGCGGAGCAGCTGCGGCGGAAGGAGCAGCGGTCGCAGCCGCCGCCGGTCTGCGGGACGAAGCGTTCGGCGAGGACCTTGCCGGCGGCCTCGGCGAGCAGGTCCTCGATCCACGGGTCGCCCTCGGGCGGTTCCTGCCGCTGCACCTTGGGGGCGTCCGGGTCGGCCTTGGCGGCGGCCTCGCGCAGGTGGACGAGTTCGGCGCCGCCGGTGGCCGGGGGGTGTTCGGTGAAGCCGGGCAGTTCGTTGAGGGCGCCGGCCCGGACGGCGAGCTGGTAGACGGCGAGCTGCTTGTGCTCGGGCATGGACTTGTCGGTGGGGATCTGCTTGCCGGTCTTGAAGTCGACCACGTAGGCGCGTCCGGCGTGGTCCTTCTCGACCCGGTCCATCGAGCCGCGGATGCGCACCGAGACGCCGCCGACGTCGAGGGTGACGTCGAAGCCGTGCTCGGTGGCGACCAGGTCGCGGCCGCGTTCCAGGACGTGCCAGTTGAGGAAGCGTTCCAGGGCGGAGCGGGCCTCGGTCTTCTCCTGCTGGGACTTCCAGGGGGCGTCGAAGGCGAGGGCGTCCCAGACGGTGTCCAGGCGGGCCATCAGGACGGCGAGGTCGGCGGGGGTGCGGCCGGAGCCGACCTCGTCGGCGAGGGCGTGCACCACGTTGCCGAAGCCCTGGGCGGCGCTGCCGGCGCTGCGGGCCTTGACCTCCTTGTCCAGGAACCACTGCAGTGAGCAGTTCTCCAGTTGTTCCAGGCCGCTGCCGGACAGCCGTACGGGCGCGTCGGCGCTGCGCAGCGGCTCGGGGGCGGCGGTGGCTTCGTCCAGGCCCCACCAGCGGTCGGGGTGGGCGGCGGGCACCAGCGGCAGCCCGTCCTCGTCGGAGGCGGCGGCGAGGACGGCGAGGCGTTCGGCGGCGGCGCGGCGCAGTTCGGGCGAGCGGGTGGGGTCGACGGTGACGGCGCGCAGTTCGGCGACGAGGGCGGCCACCGACAGCGGCCGGCGCGGGCGGTGGGTGACGTCCTCGACGGTGACGGGAGGGGTGCGGCGCACGACGCGGCCGGTCCTGGGGTCGACGTCCTCGCGGTAGAGCTCGCGCAGGAAGCGGGAGGGTTCGTCGCCGTCGTCGGCGGGCGCCTTGACGGCGGTGACGATCAGCCGTTCCTTGGCGCGGGTGGCGGCGACGTAGAAGAGCCGGCGTTCCTCGCCGAGCAGGGCGGCCGGGGAGAGCGGTTCGGCGAGGCCGTCGCGGCCGATCCGGTCGGCTTCCAGTAGGGAGCCGCGGCGGCGCAGGTCGGGCCAGAGGCCGTCCTGGACGCCGGCGACGACGACCAGGCGCCATTCCAGGCCCTTGGAGCGGTGGGCGGTCATCAGCCGTACGGCCTCGGGGCGGACGGTGCGGACGGTGAGGGTGTCGGCGGCGATGTCCTGGGCTTCGAGTTCGGCGAGCAGGTCGAGGGCGCTGCGGTGGCCGGTGACCTGTTCCTCGGCGCGGGCGGCGGTCTCGAACAGGGCGCACAGCGCGTCCAGGTCGCGGTCGGCGTTGCGGCCGGCGGCGCCGCCGCGCAGGGCGGCCCGTTCGAGGCGTTCGCGCCAGCGGCGGCTGCCGTCCCACAGTTCCCACAGGGCTTCCTCGGCGGTGCAGCCGCCGGCCAGCTGTTCACGGACCTTGCGCAGCAGGGTGCCGAGGTCGCGGGCGCGGCGGGCGGTGGCCGGGTCGAGGGCGATCAGCCGCTCGGGTTCGGCGAGGGCCTCGCGGATCAGTTCGCCGGCCGGGCGCGGGGCGGCGGCGGGGCGGCC
>NZ_MECK01000360.1 GCF_014596465.1 Streptomyces sp. CBMA123
GCACCCGCTGACCGGCGTCGTGCACGCCGCCGGTGTCGGCCAGGCCGCCCCGCTCGCGGACACCCCGGTCGCCGAGGTCGCCGCGCTCACCGCCGCCAAGCTCCACGGCGCCGCCCACCTCGACGCCCTCCTCACCGACCACGACCTGGACTTCTTCGTCCTCTTCTCCTCCGTCGCCGGCGTCTGGGGCGGCGCGGGCCAGAGCGCCTACGCCGCCGCCAACGCCTACCTCGACGCCCTCGCCGAGAACCGCCGCGCCCGCGGGCTGACCGCCACCTCGATCGCCTGGGGCCCGTGGGCCGGCGCCGGCATGGCCGCCCACGAGGCCGTCTCCGACGGCCTGCGGCGCCAGGGCCTGCGCTTCCTCACCCCGGAGACCGCCCTCACCGAGCTGCGCCGCGCGATCGTCCACGAGGACGTCACGGTGACCGTCGCGGACGTCGACTGGGAGCGCTACGTCCCCGTCTTCACCGCCGCCCGGCCGAGCGTCCTGTTCGACGAGCTCCCCGAGGTCCGCGCCCTCGCCCGCGGCGCCGCGGCCGACGCGGGCGCCGCCTCCGACCTCGTCCGCCGCCTGCGCGGCCTGTCCGAGGCCGAGCGCGACCGCCTGCTCGTCGACCTGGTGCGCCGCGAGGCCGCCGCCGTCCTCGGCCACGGCTCCGTCGACGGCGTGCCCGAGAAGCGCGCCTTCCGGGACGCCGGCTTCGACTCGCTGACCGCCGTCGAGCTGCGCAAGCGGCTCGCCGCGCTGACCGGCCTGCCGCTGCCCAGCACGATGGCCTTCGACCACCCGACGCCTGTCGCGCTCGCCGCCTTCCTGCGCGGCGAACTGCTCGACGGACCGCAGGACGTGACGGCGCCGCCGGCCGCCGCCGCCGACCCGGACGAGCCGATCGCCATCGTCGGCATGGGCTGCCGCTTCCCCGGCGGCGCGGGCAGCCCCGACCGGCTGTGGCAGCTCGTCACCGAGGGCACCGACGCCGTCTCCGAGTTCCCGGACAACCGCGGCTGGGACACCGGCCTCTACGACCCGGACCCGGACACCCCCGGCCGCACCTACTCCACCCAGGGCGGGTTCCTGCACGAGGCCGGCGAGTTCGACGCCGCGTTCTTCGGCATCTCCCCGCGCGAGGCCCTCGCCATGGACCCGCAGCAGCGCCTGCTGCTGGAGACCACCTGGGAGGCCCTCGAATCCGCGGGCATCGACCCGACCTCCGTGCACGGCAGTGCGACCGGCACGTTCATCGGCTCCACGTACCAGGAGTACGGGCTCGGCATGGACGACAGCTCCGCCGGGCACGCCGTCACCGGCACCAGCCCGAGCGTGCTCTCCGGCCGCCTCGCCTACCTGTTCGGCCTGGAGGGTCCGGCCGTCACCGTCGACACCGCGTGCTCCTCGTCGCTCGTCGCGCTGCACCTGGCCTGCCAGTCGCTGCGCGGCGGCGAGAGCTCCCTCGCGCTCGCCGGCGGCGCCACCGTCATGACCAACCCGAACGCCTTCATCGCCTTCAGCCGCCAGCGCGCCCTGGCCGCCGACGGCCGCTGCAAGGCCTTCTCCGAGGCCGCCGACGGCATGACCCTCGCCGAGGGCGTCGGCGTCGTCGTCCTGGAGCGGCTCTCCGACGCCGAGCGCAACGGCCACCAGGTGCTCGCCGTCATCCGCGGCTCCGCGATCAACCAGGACGGTGCCTCCAACGGGCTCACCGCGCCCAACGGGCCGTCCCAGCAGCGCGTCATCCGCCAGGCCCTGCACAACGCGGGCCTCACCCCCGACGACGTCGACGCCATCGAGGCGCACGGCACCGGCACCGCCCTCGGTGACCCGATCGAGGCCCAGGCGCTCCAGGCCGCGTACGGGCGCGACCGCGACCCGCAGCGCCCGCTGCTGCTCGGCTCGGTCAAGTCCAACATCGGCCACACCCAGTCGGCGGCCGGTGTCGCCGGCGTGATCAAGATGGTCCAGGCGCTGCGCCACGGCGTGCTCCCGGCCACCCTGCACGCCGGCGAGCCGTCCTCGCACATCGACTGGACCCCGGGCACCGTCGCCCTGCTCAACGAGGCCACACCCTGGCCGGCCGGCGAGCGGACCCGCCGCTGCGCGGTCTCCTCCTTCGGCATCAGCGGCACCAACGCGCACGTCGTGCTGGAGGAGGCGCCCGCCCTTGCCGAGGCCCCGGTCGCCGATCCGTCCGACGGCGTCGTGCCCTGGGTGCTCTCCGCCCGTACCCCCGCCGCCCTGCGCGCCCAGGCCTCGCGTCTGGCCGACCACCTCGACGCCGAGCCGGACCTGCGCCCGCACGACGTCGCGCACACCCTGCTGACCACCCGCGCCCTCTTCGAGCACCGCGCCGTCGTGCTCGGCGCCGACACCGCCGAACTGCGCGAGGGCCTCGCCGCGCTCGCCGCCGGCGCGTCCACGCCCAACGCCGTCCACGGCCTCGCCGAGGACGGCGGCCGCACCGTCTTCGTCTTCCCCGGCCAGGGCTCCCAGTGGGCCGGCATGGGCGCCCGACTGCTCGACGAGTCGCCGGTGTTCGCCGCGCGGATCGCCGAGTGCGCGGCGGCCCTGTCCGCGCACGTCGACTGGTCACTGCCCGACGTGCTGCGCCAGGCCGAGGGCGCGCCCGCGCTGGACCGCGTCGACGTCGTCCAGCCCGCGACCTTCGCCGTCATGGTGGCCCTCGCCGAGCTGTGGCGCGCCCACGGGATCCAGCCGGACGCCGTGGTGGGCCACTCGCAGGGCGAGATCGCCGCGGCCGTCGTCGCCGGGGCGCTCTCCCTGGAGGACGGCGCCCGCGTGGCCGCGCTGCGCAGCCGGCTCATCGGCCGCGTCCTCGCGGGCTCCGGCGGGATGGTCTCCGTGCCGCTGTCCGCCGAGGAGGCCGAGGAGCGGCTGCGCTCGCGCGGCGGCGGGCTCGCCGTCGCCGCCGTGAACGGGCCGCGGACCGTCGTCGTCGCCGGTCCGGCCGGCGAACTCGACGAGCTGATGGCCGAGTTCGAGGCCGAGGGCCTGCGCGCCCGGCGGATCAGTGTCGACTACGGCTCGCACTCCGCCCAGGTCGAACTCCTCAGGGACGACCTGCTGACCGCCCTCGCCCCCGTGCGCCCGCGCACCGCCGAGGTGCCGTTCTTCTCCACCGTCACCGGCGACTGGCTCGACACCACCGCCATGGACGCCGGCTACTGGTACCGCAACCTGCGCAACCCGGTGCGCTTCGACCCGGCCGTGCGGGAGCTGACGGCCCAGGGCCACGGCCTGTTCGTCGAGGTCAGCCCGCACACGGTGCTCACCATGGCGATCGAGGCCACCGCCGAGGACCTCGGCGGGCGCGCCACCGCCGTCGGCACCCTGCGCCGCGACAAGGGCGGCACCGACCGCTTCCTCGCCTCGCTCGCCGAGGCCTTCGTCCGCGGCGGACGGGCCGACTGGTCCGCCCGTACGGCCGGCGGGCGCCGCGTGCCGCTGCCCACCTACGCCTTCCAGCACGAGCACCTCTGGGCCGTCGCGCCGCGCCCCGGCGGGGAGCCGGAGGACGGCGAGTTCTGGAGCGCGGTCGAGGAGGCCGACGTCGAGGCGCTGGCCGCCCGGCTGCGCATCGACAGCGGCGCGCTCGCGCCGGTGCTGCCCGCGCTCTCCGACTGGCACCGCCGCCGGCGGGAGCGCTCGACGCTCGACTCCTGGCGCTACCGGGCGACGTGGAAGCCGGTGCCCGTCACCTCCGCCCGCCTGGACGGCACCTGGCTGCTCGTCACCGCCGTGGACGGAGAGGGGGAGGACGTCGCCGAGGCGCTGACCGCGCACGGCGCCACGGTCGAGCGGCTCGTCCTGGACGACACCTGCACCGACCGGCAGCGGCTCGCCGCGCGGCTCGACCCGGGTGAACCGAGCGGCATCGTCTCGCTGCTCGCCACCGCCGAGCACCCGAGCCAGCGCCACCCCGCCCTGCCCGAAGGCGTCGCGCTCACCCTCGCGCTGATCCAGGCCCTCGGCGACACCGGCCAGGACGCGCCGCTGTGGTGCCTCACCCGCGGCGCCGTCGCCGCCGGGCGCACCGACCGGATCGCCAACCCGGTCCAGGCGCAGGTCCACGGCCTCGGCTGGACGGCCGCCCTGGAGCACCCGCAGCGCTTCGGCGGCGTCGTCGACCTGCCCGAGGAGCTCGACCGGCGCGGCGGCGAGCGGCTGGCCGCCGTGCTGGCCGCCCGCGACGAGGACCAGGTGGCGATCCGCCCCTCCGGCGCCTACGCCCGCCGCATCGTCCGCGCCGAGACCGCCACCCGCCGGGAGGCCCGGCCACTGCGCGGCACCGTCCTCATCACCGGCGGCACCGGCACCCTCGCCCCGCA
>NZ_MECK01000361.1 GCF_014596465.1 Streptomyces sp. CBMA123
CCGTACTCGTCCAGCTCCGACAGGAGGCCGTCCACACCCTCCCGGTCGGTGGTGTGGTCGTCCGCGAAACGACGGTCACCCGTCGCGTCCGGCACGTACTTCACACAGACGACGATCCTCAAGCTCACGGCCTTGTCTCCTGTACTGGTCTCGTCCGGCGGCTGCGACGTGCAAGCGGGTGCGAACACGCCACGCA
Organism: Streptomyces sp. CBMA123; assembly: GCF_014596465.1. Classification (GTDB taxonomy): domain Bacteria; phylum Actinomycetota; class Actinomycetes; order Streptomycetales; family Streptomycetaceae; genus Kitasatospora. Next base: position 197 of record NZ_MECK01000361.1, read on the forward strand.
CCCGCTCCGGGCAGCGAGTTTCCCGTGCCGGTCCGGAACTTCCTGGCAGCATACTCGCCGGTAGCTCAGTGGTCACTACTGGCCAGTAGCTTAGGGCGGGAGGTGCGCGCCGCCGCTTGCGCCCATCCTGCCCCAGCCGGGGGGCGGGTCCACCTCACGGGGCGGTGCGAACCGACGGCAAACGGGTAACGGATGACAGCGAACAGATTTCATCATCTGTTCGCTGTCATCCGTTACCCGTTACCTGTCATCTGCCACCGGTCATCCGCCGTCCCCGTCCAGCCCCCACGGATCACACCGCCTGGCCGAGCGCCGCGATCACGTCCGCCTTGCGTGGCATCCCCGCCGCCCGGCGCACCACCCGGCCCGCCGCGTCCAGCACCAGGACGGTCGGCGTCCGCAGCACCTCCAGCCGACGGACCAGCTCCAGCCGGGCCTCGGCGTCCAGCTCGACGTGCACGACCCCGTCCACCATCTCCGCCACCTCGGCGAGCACCCGCCGGGTGGCCCGGCACGGCTGGCAGAACGCGGTGGAGAACTGCACCAGGGTCGCCCGCTCACCGAGCGGCCCGCCCAGTTCCGACTCCGACAGCCGTACCGTCCCGTCCTTGGTGCGCACCCTCAGCCTCCCGTCACGCCCAGCCCTCAACAGCCCGAACGCGGTCGCCGCCGCCAGCACGACGACGCACACCAGCAGCCCGGTCATCCCTCCAGTCTGCGACAGCGCGGGCGGGCTCCGAAAGGGGTGGTCGACCTACCGACACCGGGCCCGTACGATCGGCGGGTGGACTCCGACCGCCCCTCCCCGCCGCTGCTGACCGTCCGTCGCGTCGTCGACCTGGGTCTGGCCACCACCGCCCGCTGTCGCTGACGCACCCCGCCGCAGCCGTCCGTCGCGACCCTCCCGGAGCCTCCTTGCAGACCGACCCCCGCGGTTCCCGCTTCGCCGCCGCACTCACCACCCTGGTGCTGGCCGCCGCCCTGATCACCGGCAGCGGCCTGCTGCTGGCCGCCCAGGCCGTGGTCTTCGTGCTCGGCGCGACCGGCGGCCCCCGACTGTCCCCGTACGGCTGGCTGTTCCACACCTTCGTCGCCCCGCGCCTGACGCCGCCCACCGCGACCGAGGACGAGCGCCCGCTGCGCTTCGCCCAGGGCGGCGGGGCGGTGTTCGCCACCGTGGGTGCCCTCGGCTACTTCACCGGAGTCACCTGGCTCGGCCTGCTGGCCGCCGCGTTCGCCCTGGCCGCGGCCTTCCTGAACGCCGCCTTCGGCTACTGCCTGGGCTGCGAGATCTACCCGATCGTCCGCCGGGCCCAGGGCCGGGTCGGCGCCGGGGCCTGAGCGCCGGCCGGTCACCGAGGGGCGGGAGACGGAAAAGTTCCGCTCCGGGTTCATCACCGAGATCACACCGCGAAAATCCGCTTGACCGCACGGCTCAGGTGACAGCAGGCACTCGTTCGGGGGATCATCTCCGTGTATCACCCGTGACCGCCGCGGCGTGCCGTGCTCCGGTCGGCTCCCGCGCACGGCTCGGGTACCCGTCGTACCGGGCCCCGGCCCGTGGAAGTCAGGACTGACCGTGGCAGAGTTCGTCTACCCGCCCGTCATCGGCGCCGCACTCACCGCCTTCCGTGCGCTCGACGTACGCATCAAGATCATCGGTGCCGAGCACATTCCCGCCAAGGGCGGAGCGGTGCTGGTCAGCAACCACATCAGCTACCTGGACTTCCTCTTCGCCGGCCTCGGCGCCTACCGCGGCGGGAAGCGCAAGACCCGCTTCATGGCCAAGGACGACGTCTTCCGGCACAGCATCTCCGGCCCGCTGATGCGCGGCATGAAGCACATCCCGGTCGACCGCACCGACGGCCAGCCCGCCTACGAGGCGGCCGTCCGCGCCCTCCGGGCCGGCGAGGTCGTCGGGGTCTTCCCCGAGGCGACCATCAGCCGTTCGTTCATGCTGAAGAAGTTCAAGACCGGCGCCGCCCGGATGGCCGCCGACTCCGGCACCCCGCTGCTGCCCGTGATCCTCTGGGGCACCCAGCAGCTCTGGACCAAGGGCCGTCCGAAGACCCTCACCAAGCGCCACGTCCCGGTGACGATCATGATTGGCGAGCCGATTCACCTGGTCCCGGGCGACAAGCCCGTGATGGTCACCAGAAAGCTGCGCGCCGCCATGAGCGAGATGCTCGACCGGGCCCAGCGCGAGTACCCGGGCAAGCCGTCCGGCCCCGAGGACTCCTGGTGGCTGCCCGCCCAGCTCGGCGGCACCGCGCCCACCCTGGAGGTCGCGGAGGCCGAGGACGAGGCAGAGGCCCTCGCCAAGGCCGAGCGCCGCGCCGCCCAGGGCTGACCCGCTCCCCGCCCGACCCGCCGTCTACTCCTGGTGACCGAGTGAACGCGATCCGTCGCGTGTCGCCCGGTCGCCGACGGCCCCCGTCTGACACAGTGACAGCTCCTTCCAGGGGCCTTCCTCCTGGACTCGTCACGCGTCCCTCCCACATCGGAGCCGGGGCACCCGTCGGAGCGGTCGGAAAGGTCGGATACGGAGATGGCACGGATCACCGGCACACGGCAGTCCCCCACCAGCAGCAAGGCCCGCACCCGCGCAACCGCCGGGGCGGGCCTCCTGCTTCTGGGCACCCTGCTCACCGGCTGCGGGGCCGAACCCGGCGACATCCCGCTGTCCGAGATCCGCCCGGAATCACCCACCGCCACCCCCGATCCGAGCCCGTCCGCGACCCCCGGTGTCGTCGGCGCCGCGAACGCCGAGGCCCACAACGGACTGATCGTCGGCCGGGCCTACACCGACGCCACCCGCACCACCAGTGCCATCGTCACCGTCGGCCCCGACGGCGCCGGCCAGCACCAGATCACCCAGCCGCCCGAGCGCGCCCGCGACGACCGCCCCGACTGGTCCCCCGACGGCGCTGCCGTCGCCTTCGACCGCACCGACCCCCAGACGGGCACGGCCCGCCTCTGGACGGTCTCCCCCAGCGGCGACAACGCCCACCAGATCAGCCAGCTCTGCGACACCAGCAGCGCCACCGCCGACTGCGCCAACGAGGACGAACGCGCCCCCGCCTTCTCCCCGGACGGCAAACAGCTCGCCTTCAGCCGCTCCTGGGGCGCCCTCGACCAGGCCCACAACAACCAGGTCCAGTACTCGGACCTCTACCTGATGAGCCCCGACGGCACCAATGTCCAGCGGCTCACCTTCCTCACCAACGACAAGCCCTACTCCGGCGCCATCAGCAACCCCAGTTGGTCGCCCGACGGCAAGCAGCTCACCTTCGAGTACCGCACCAGCGCCACCGCACAGCCCGCCAACAGCCGCGCCATCTACGTCGTCAGCACGGACGGCACCGGCCTGCGCCAGCTCACCCCCTGGGAACTGCGGGCCGGGGACCGCGCGGCCTGGTCCCCCGACGGCACCCAGATCCTCTTCACCACCCACCCGGCCGGCCCCGACAACGCCCCCGGCGGCGGCATCTACACCGTCCACCCCGACGGCACCGCCATCGGCGCCCTCACCCCCGCCCCGTCCACCGCCTTCTACGGCTCGGCCGCCTACGCGCCCGACGGCAAGTCGATCGTCTTCGCCCAGGCGCCCGCGGGCTCCGGCGCGGACCTGTACAGCATGCGGCCGGACGGTACGGGCGTCGCCCGGCTCACCAACAGCGCGGACAAGTGGCTCGACCGGCCGTCCTGGGGAACGGCGGCAGTGCCCGCGGCCCAGGCGCCCCAGGCCGACACCCCGTCGGCGGCCGGTTCGGCAGACCCGTCGGCCCCGGCGACATCGGCCGGAGCGACGCCTTCCGGTGGGGCAATGCCTTCCAAGGCCCCCACCGCTGGGGCGACGCCGGCCCAGGCCCAGGGGCAACCGAAGACCGACGACGACCAGCCGCAGGGCGGCGACGACAACTGAGCGGAAATGCGAAAAGCCCCTGATCCGTAAGGATCAGGGGCTTTTCTGAAGAATTGTTCGGCGGCGTCCTACTCTCCCACAGGGTCCCCCCTGCAGTACCATCGGCGCTGTGAGGCTTAGCTTCCGGGTTCGGAATGTAACCGGGCGTTTCCCTCACGCTATGACCA
>NZ_MECK01000362.1 GCF_014596465.1 Streptomyces sp. CBMA123
CGGCGGCGACTCCGCCCACGGCGGCCGCGGCGGCGCTGAACCCGCCGACCCCGATCCAGACCAGCACGCCGCCGGGCAGCAGCGCGCGCAGGCCGGTGTTGATCTCGGTGAGTTCCAGGCAGGCCGCCGTGCAGCGGTCGCACTCCCTGAGGTGCCGGCCGACCTCGGCCGAGGCCCGCTTGCGCAGCGAGCCGCGCGCGTACGCCCCGAGCCGGTTGGCGTAGGACTCGCAGGTGCTGTGCTGGCTGCCGGAGATGTGGGCCTGGAGGAAGCCGGCGGCCAGCCGGTCGCGGGCCCGGTGGGCCTGGACGGCGGTCGCGTTGGCGGTCTTGCCGAGCATCACGGCGACGGTCTTCGGCGATTCCCGCTCGACCTCGGTGTGCCAGAGCACGACCCGGTCGTCCTCGGGCAGTTCGGCGTAGGCCTGCATGACCATGCGCTGGTCGGCCATCGCCATCGCCCAGGCGTCGGCGCCGGGGTCGCCGAGGTCGAAGTCGACCACGGCGGCCGAGCTCTGGGCGAACACGCCGAAGTCGTCGACGAGTTGTTCGCGCCGTTCGCTGCGGGTCCAGGCGGCGGCGACGTTGCGCACGGCGGTCAGCAGGTAGGCGCGGACGGCGAACTCCGGGCCCTTGCCCGCCTTGAGGGCCTGCAGGGTGCGGGCGAAGACCTCGCCGGCGAGGTCCTCGGCGGTGAAGCTGTCCCGGCAGCAGGTGCGCGCGTAGCGGCGGACGGAGTCGACGTGCCGGAGGTAGATCTCCTCGTACGCGGTGTCGTCGCCGGCCCGGACCCGGGCGGTCAACTCGGCGTCGGAGGGCGGGCGCTCGCCGTCCACCGGGTCGGCGGGGGCGGGCACGGTGGGCCGGGCGGGCCGGCGGTCGCCGACGAACGCCTCGGGGGCGACACCGCCGCGGCCGGCGGGGGCCTGGCCGGGGACCCGGCCGGAGGGCAGTGCGGCGGCGGAGGCGGAGAGCGACTCGCGGCTGGGCATCCCGGCCTGGTCGGGGACGTGTCCGGGGCCGGCGGCGCCGGTGCCGCCCGAACCGGCCGCGGAGCCCGAACCGCCTGCGGCGCCCGGGACTTGGGCGGCGCCGGTTCCGCCGGGGCCCGCGGCGGACCCTCCTGCGGTGCTACCGGAGAAGCCTCCGAAGTCGAGGCCGTACCCGTAGTCGTTCTGTTCCTCGGCGCTCACAACGGACCCCAGATTCCACGACAGCCCCCGTAGTGTGGCAGGGCGCGCGGGAGTGCGTAGGCGCACGGTTCCCCGACGTACGGCGCCGACGGCGCGCGAAGGGCGCGCATCGGGACATTGGCTCCAACCACGGGCAAAGGATGGCATAGCGCAGGGGCGCGTGGAAGCCGGACCGGCCGGTACCCACTCTTCCGAGGGGCCGTCGCGGATGTGTTCGCCCAGCGTGCGGCGCGGGGTCGCACGACGTCCGCACCCGGCGCGCGTGCCCTGCTCGCGCGCCGGTGTCCCGCTCAACTCCCTTGCCCGTCGGGCGCGTCGTCCGTGCCTGGTGCGACGCGTCCGCCGCCGCCCCCGTCCACCGGGGGCGGGCCGAGCCGGGGGTCAGCGTGACCGCAGACCGTCCAGCAGTATCTGCAGCAGCCGGTCCGACGGCCCGGCGGCCGGTTGACCGTCCGGATGCTGACCGACCGCCGTGAAACCGGCCGCCGTCGGCGCCGTGACCGAGGGCCGCACCGCGTGCACCGGCACCGACGCGGTCAGCACCAGCACCACGTCCGACACCGTGACGCCCGGCCGCAGCTCGCCCGCCGCACCGGCCCGCGCCACCAGGGCGGCCAACAGCTGCAGCAGCAGCCGAGGATCGGCGTCCGCCGACGAGGGCTCGCCCGCCGCCCCGGCGCGCGCCTCCTCGCCCCGCAGGTCGAAGCGCACGGCCGCCGGCACCTCCGACGCCCGCTGCTCGGGCACCCGGCCCAGCTCCTCCGCGTACCGGAACGCCTCCGGCGGCAGCAGCCGCCCGGCCCCGGTTCCGACCGCGCGGGCCAGGTACCCGGCCAGGGCGTCCCAGGCGCCGTCGCCGCCGTACAGCGACTCCCGCGCCTGCGCGGTCAGCCAGGCCACCTCCTCGGCGGCGATCCGCTGGACCAGCACCTCCTTGCTGGGGAAGCGCCGATAGACCGTGCCGACGCCGACCCCGGCCCGGCGCGCGACCTCCTCCATCGGAGCGCCGTAGCCGAACTCGCCGAACACCTCCCGGGCCGCGCGCAGCACGCTCTCCAGATTCCGCCGGGCGTCCACCCTCAGTCGGGCCCCGGGGACCGGCGCCGTCGCCTGCTGGGGATCCGCCCGGTACGGGACGGCCGCGTACGCCATCCCGCCCTGGGGCAGGTCCACCGGGCCGCGCTGCTCCGGCACCATGCCCTGTCCGGCGTGCGGCGCAGCCGCCCGCCCCAATGCCTGCTTCTGTTCCATCATCCCAACTCTCCCCCGCAGGCGTCCGAAGCCGGACCCTGTCGTCGCCCGCCCCTGCACCCCCCGGTGCAGCTCAGCCCGGCAGAAATGACCAGATGACCCATCGCTCTGTGCCGCCCGTCCCGTTCCGGTGACCACGGTCGTGCCGCCGGGCCGCCTTGACGTCCGGCTCGGCGCGTCAGCACCGCCCGGGGCCTCGTCCGGGAACTACCCTTCCCCGGATGACTCTCCCCCAGTCGGGTTGTCGAGCCAACGCTGGAACTGGCCGTAGTGGCCGCTCCACGGTGCGTCGCCGCCGATTGTCATGGCGGTAACCGCTCCGGTACACAATCCGACCATAGTTCACGGCTCTTCGCGGCCGAAAGTGCGTCAGAAAGTCGCCCAGCAAGCACAACTGGTCACTGCCGCCACTTCCGTCGCAACCAGCCCCGTACGGACTGTGGACAAGACCACCTCCGCCGGTCCTTCATAGGGGGGCGTGATGGGGGGACACCCCCGGCCGCGAGGCCGGGACGAAACGTCACATCGGCAGGAGGTGCACCATCAGGATCCTGATCGCCGGCGGCGGCTGCGCCGGGATGGCCACCGCGCTCCACCTCCAGCGTGGCCTGCGGGAGCAGCTGCGGCGCGGTGAAGTGGAGATCACCGTCGTCGAACCCCAGGCCTACTCCACCTACCACCCGCTGCTGGCCGAGGTCGCGGCCGGCTCGATCGACCCGCGGCACGTGGTCGTCCCGCTGCGCCGGGCCCTGCCGCACTGCCGGGTGCTCACCGCCCGGATCACCCGGATCGAACACGCCGCCCGCCGCGCCCTGGCCGACGCCGCGGGCCCCGGCGAGACCCCGGCGCCCCTCGAACTCCCTTACGACGTCCTGGTGGTGGCCCCCGGCTCGGTCGCCCGCACCGCCCCCGTGCCCGGCCTGGCCGAGCACGGGCTCGGCTTCTCCACCGTCGGCGAGGCCGTGCACCTGCGCAACCATGTGCTGGAGCAGCTCGACCTCGCCTCCGCCACCCGCGACCCGGCGCTGCGGCAGTCCGCGCTGACCTTCGTCTTTGTCGGAGCCGGCTACGCGGGAGTCGGCGCGCTCGCCGAGCTGGAGGACATGGCCCGCACCGCCGTACGGGGCTACCACAACGTCCGGGTCGAGGACCTGCGCTGGGTGCTGGTCGAGGCGACCGACCGGATCCTCGCCGAGGAGTCGCCCGAACTCGCCGAGCACACCCTCGGCCAACTGCGCGAACGCGGCGTCGACATCCGGCTGCGCACCACCCTGGAGTCCGCCGCCGGCGGGGTCGCCGCGCTCTCCGACGGCAGCCGCTTCGGCGCCCGCACCCTGGTCTGGACAGCGGGCATCCGGCCTTCGCCGATGCTGCGCGACACCGACTTGCCGCTGGACACCGCCGGCCGGGTCCGCTGCCTGGCCACCCTCCAGGCCGTCGGCCCGGACGGACGCGCCCTGCCCGGCGTGTGGGCGGCCGGCGACTGCGCCGCCGTACCCGATCCGAACGCGGACGGCGCCCCCTGCGCGCCCAACGCCCAGCACGCCTTCGCCCAGGCCGAACTGCTGGCCCGCAACATCGCGGTGGCGCTGGCCGGCGGGCCGCACGCGCCGGGGCTGGTCGAGTACCGGCCCGGTCCCGCCGCCTGCTCGACCTCGCTCGGCCTGCACCGGGCCGTCGCCCACACCCGGGGCGGTGGCCGGCTC
>NZ_MECK01000363.1 GCF_014596465.1 Streptomyces sp. CBMA123
ACCGGCCCCCGAACCGGCCACCCCGCACCCGGGCCACCCCCACCCGGTCGAGCCGCCCGACTAGGGCCCGGACCACAGGAGCCCCCCGAACCCCGAAGCGGAAAGGAGACGGCAGGACATGTGGTGGAGCCTGCTCCGCCTCGCCGTCGTCGGCGTCGCGGCCGCCCTGCTCACCTTCGGCCTCGACCGGGCCGTACAGCTGGTGGCCCGGCGGCTGTCGGCCCCGTGGGGCGCCGGCGGCGTCCCGGACGTGCTGCGCCGGTGCCGCCACCCGGTGCTGGCGCTGACCGCCTGCCTGCTGCTCTCCGCCGCCCAGCCGTGGATCGCCGCCCCGCCCGCCGTCCGCGACGGGCTGCGGCACCTCGCGGTGATCCTGGCGATCACCGCCGGCGGCTGGCTCTGCGGCCGGCTGGTGGCGGTCCTGGTGGACGGCGCCGCCCGGCTGGCCGTGTACCGCCGGGAGCCGGCCTGGGCGGGCCGGGCCCGTACCCAGGCCAGTCTGCTCGGCCGGATCTGCCAGGCGGTGGTGGCCCTGGTGACGCTGGGCGCGGTGCTGATGACCTTCCCGGCGGTGCGCGGGGTCGGCACCAGCCTGCTGGCCTCCGCCGGGCTGGTCGGCGTGGTGGCGGGTGTGGCGGCGCAGAGCACCCTCGCCAATGTCTTCGCCGGGGTGCAGCTGGCCTTCGGGGACCTCGCCCGGATCGGCGACGTCGTGGTGGTGGCCGGTGAGTGGGGGACAGTCGAGGAGATCACCCTGACGGCCGTGGTGATAGAGACCTGGGACCAGCGGCGGCTGATGATGCCGATGTCCTACTTCGTCGGTCGCCCGTTCGAGAACTGGTCCCGCCGCTCCAGCCGGATCACCGGCACCGCGCTGCTCCACCTCGACCACCACGCGCCGGTCGGGCTGCTGCGCGGGGAGTTCGAGGACTACCTGGCCAAGAGCGAGCTGTGGGACGGCCAGGGCAGCGCCCTCCAGGTGGTCGACACCACCCCCACCACCATCGTGGTCCGGGTGCTGGCCACGGCGGCCGACGGCAGCGACGCCTTCGAACTCCGCTGCCGGCTGCGCGAGCACCTCATCGGGTACCTGCGCGACCAGCACCCGTACGCGCTGCCGCGCATCCCCGTGGCGGAGGCGCCCACCCGGCGCCCGGACGGCCGGGAGCACCCCCGTGTGCCCCGACCGCCCCGGGGCCGCCGCACCCCGCCGTAGCCACCCGTAGGCCAGGTCGCGGGCAGGTCGAGGCCAGGGCGCGGGCAGGTCTGGTCAGGGGCGCGACAGGTCGCGACCCGGCGCGCAGTAGGCTGAGCTGCTCAGATGATCTTCAGGAGAGCCATGACCGCCGCCCGCCCCCGCGTCCTGTTCGTCACCGACCTCGCCTACCAGGCCCGGGGGCGGCGCTACTGCGACGAGGACATCCAGCTCTCCGCCCGCCTGCGCGAGGACTTCGACGTCGCCCTGTGCCACCCGCTGGACGCGGCCCGGCTGCTGGACGCCTTCGACGTGGTCCTCGTCCGCAACAGCGGCCCGGTGCTCAACTACCGCGCCGAGTACGAGGAGTTCCGCAGCCGGGCACTGGAGCGCGGCGCCCGGGTGTACACCCAGCTGACCGGGCGCGCCGACATGGCCGGCAAGCAGTACCTGCTCGACCTCACCGCCGCCGGGTACCCCGTCATCCCCACCGTCGACCGCGCCGAGGACCTCGGCCGGCTGCCCGTGGTGCCCGAGTACGTCGTCAAGCCGAAGCTCGGCGCCGACTCCATCGGCCTGCGGATCGTCCCCCGCGAGCAGCTCGACACCGTCGCGTACGACGAGGACGTCCTCGTCCAGCCACTGATCCGGTTCGCCTACGAGGTCTCCTTCTACTTCGTCGACGACGCCTTCCAGTACGCCCTGCACGCCCCCGACCCCGACCGGCGCTGGCGCCTCGAACCGTACGAACCCAGCGCCGCCGACCTGGAGTTCGCCCGGCGCTTCATCGCCTGGAACACCGTCGAGCACGGCATCCAGCGGGTGGACGCCTGCCGCACCCCCGAGGGCGGACTCCTGCTGGTCGAGCTGGAGGACCTCAACCCCTACCTCTCCCTCGACCTGGTCGACCAGGCCACCCGGGACCGGTTCACCGCCGCCCTCAAGGCCTCCCTGCACACCCTCGCTACGAAGCCCTGACCAGCCGGGCCGCCTCCGTCAGCACCGCGCCCAGCGGCAGGCCGACCCTCGCGGCGGCCAGCTCGTCCGCGCGGGTCGCGCCCTGGTTGACGATCACCACCGGCGTGCCCGCGCGGGCGGCCCGGCGGACGAAGCGCAGCCCCGACATGACCGTGAGCGAGGAGCCCAGCACCACCAACGCCTGGGCCGCGTCCACGAGTTCGAAGCAGCGCCGGACCCGCGGCTCGGGCACGCTCTCACCGAAGAAGACCACGTCCGGCTTGAGCACTCCCCCGCACACGGCGCAGGGGGCGACCCGGAAGGCGGCCACCAGCTCCGGCGCCAACTCGGCGTCGCCGTCCGGGTTGGCCCGCGCCGGGCCGTCCCGGAAGCCGGCGTTCAACTCCTCCAGCCGCCGGTCCAGCTCCACCCGTGAGCCGGTCCGGCGGCACCCCAGGCACACCACCCGGTGCAGCCCGCCGTGCAGTTCCACCGCCGTCCGGGTGCCGGCCGCGCGGTGCAGGCCGTCCACGTTCTGGGTGATCACCGCCGACACGTGCCCCGAGCGCCGCAGCCGCTCCACCGCCCGGTGCCCGGCGTTGGGCTCGGCCCCGGCGATCGCCGGCCACCCGGCGTGGCTGCGCGCCCAGTACCGCTGCCGGGCCGTCGCGCTCCCGGTGAACTCCTGGAAGGTCATCGGCGCCCCGCGCCGCCTGCTGCCCGTCTCACCCCGGTAGTCCGGGATGCCGGACTCGGTCGACAGCCCGGCCCCGCTGAGCACCGCCACCCCCCGCCCGGCCAGCAGCCGCACCAGCACCGCCAGGCCGGCCGCATCGGCCGCCGTACCGCCGGGAGTCGTCAGGGGCACACCCATGCCGTCCAGCTTAGGACGCGGCGGCGGGCGGGTGCTCAGCCGCCGAGGGGCTCCGCCACCGGGTGCTCGGGGTCGTACGCGGCCCAGCCCGGGCTGCCGGTCCGGGCGAAGGCCGTCCAGGCACCGTGCACCCGGGCCGCGAGCCCGGCCAGGGCCGGGTCCGGGCCGAGCAGGCCGTCGTACCCGTGCAGCCAGGGCTCGTCGGCGAGGTCGAACACGAAGGGCAGTTCCACGGTGTGGGCCGCGCCGAGGCGCCCGTCCAGGGCCGTCGAGCGGTACCCGAAGGAGTAGCGGTGGGTGCGGCCGCCCGAGATCCGGGCGTGGGCCCTTGCGAGGCGCGTCGTCCCGGCCTCGAACAGGGCGTGCGCGAGCACGGCGGAGCCCAGTTCGCCCGGGGTGGCGTGCGGCCGTGCCGCGCGCAGGGCGGCGAGGGCGTCCGCGGGCTGGACCGGCAGGACCAGGCCGAGCGGGCTGAGCCCGGCCAGCGGGTCCGTGGCGGTGTCGGTGCGCAGGCCGAGTCCGGTCAGCGCGGGCAGCACGGGCAGGAAGCGCTCGTCCGGGACCGCGGCGAACCCCTCCGCGGTGGGTCCGACGCCCGGCTCGGCGGCCGCGGCGGTGGTGACCCGCCGCGCCTGCTCCGGGGTGAACGCGCCGGTGCCGCTGCCGCTCTGGACGATCGCCCGCCGGAACAGTCCGCGGGCCTCCGGCGTCGCGAGCAGCGCGCAGGTGAGCGTGGCGCCCGCGGACTGCCCGAAGACGGTGACGTTCCACAAGACTGATGCATCATGCTCGATCGTGCTTATAATCGGCCCGCTTCGCTCATCTATGAGCATTCGCCGAGGAGGTCGCGATCGCCACGGACCGCATCACGCTGGCCGGCGCCCGGCTCGTCCTGCCCGGCGGCGTCGTCGAGGGCTTCCGCCTCGCCGTCGAAGGGTCCCGGATCGCGGCCATCGCCTCCGGCGCCAACGGCGTCAACGGCGTCAACGGCACGAGCGGCGGGGAGACCGAGCCCGGCGACCTCGACCTGACCGGCCACACCGTCGTCCCCGGCTTCGTGGACCTGCACGTCCACGGCGGCGGCGGCGCCTCC
>NZ_MECK01000364.1 GCF_014596465.1 Streptomyces sp. CBMA123
GCGGCGGACGGCCGGGCGCCCACCACAGAGCCGCCCGGGGCGGCGTCGCTGGGGCCGGCGGACGGCCTGGCGGGAGCCGGCTGCGGGCTCCCGTCGGCCCAGGCCTGTCCGCCGGTGACGACGGTCATCAGCGCGGCGCCGGTCAGGGCGCAGACCGCCAGCAGACGGCGGGCGGGCGAACGGTCGGTGCGGGTCCTGCTCATCGGGGGTTCTCCTTCGTGGCTCTGGTGAACGCTTCGGTGGCGAGACCGCGGCTCTCGCCGACGCCTGCGGCCGGTACGGCCCGTGAGGCCCGTGAAGCCCGTACGGCCTGTGCGGTTCGCCGTGCTCGTACGGCCGGTGCGTTGTCAGTGACGGTAGGAGGGCCGTGTCGCGGTCCCCGCCCGGTCGCGTTACGGTCGCTCATCGGCTGCGTAACGGTCTCCGGACCGACCGGAACGGCCTTGTGACGTACGCGGAACCGCGCCCGTGACGCACACGGAACCGCGCCCGTGACGCACACGGAACCGCGCCCGTGACGCGCACGGAACCGCGCCCGTGACGCACGCCGGCCGCGCACCCCGCTGAGCATCCCCGCCCGCCCGTGCGTACTTCCCGGTGTGGGGGCGCGACCGAGAGAAAGGTGGCAGTGATGAGCATCCTCGCCAACCTCCTGCCGGCGATGCGGCAGTCCCGCAAGGATCGCGGGAACGGCAAGGAGGACCGGAACACCGACAACACGACCGGCCGCGGCCGTCGTCACGGCCGCAGGAACAAGCACGGGCGGCGTTGACGACTGACGGACCGTTCCACGTTCCCGGGTCAGGACGAGCGCGTGTGGTCGCCGCGGCGGTCGACGGCTGTCGACACCGGTGACGGCGCCGGCCGGGCGGACCCGGTCGTCGCCGCCCCGGCGCCGGCCGTGCCGCTGCGGCGGACGTTCCGACGGTTCTGGCCCTACACCCGAGGGGGACGGCGCTGGCTGACCCTGCTGGTGGTGATCGTCCTGCTCGGCCCGGTGGTCGACGCGGCCATGGTCTGGCTGTTCAAGGTCGTCGTCGACGACGTGCTGGTGCCGCGCAGACTCGGGCTGTTCCTGCCGGTCGCGCTCGGCTACGCCGGGCTGACCCTGCTGGCAGGAGCCCTGGACTTCGCGGACGAGACGCTCTCCGCCTGGGTCAGCGAGCGCTTCCTGCTGGCCCTGCGTACGGACGTGTTCCGGCACCTCCAGGGCCTGCCGCTGGGCTTCTTCGAGCGGCGGCGGCTCGGCGATGTGCTGTCGCGGCTGACCGCGGACGTCGAGGCGGTCGAGACCTTCCTGCTCTCGGGCGTCCTGGACGCGGTCGCGTACGTCGCCGAGCTGGCCGTCTTCCTGGGGGTGCTGTTCTACCTGCGCTGGGACCTCGCGCTGACCGCGCTGGTGGTCGCGCCGCTGTTCTGGATCACGGCCCGGCGGTTCTCGACGAGGGTGAAGGCGGCGTCCCGGGAGCGGCGGCGCCGCAGCGGCTCGGTCAGTGCCCTCGCGGAGGAGACGCTGGGCAACATCGCGCTGGTGCAGGCGTACAACCGGCAGGACTGGGAGCAGGACCGGTTCCTGCGGGAGAACCTGGCGCGGTTCCGGGCGACGATGGCGGCCACCCGGCTGCGCGCCCTGTTCACGCCGATCGTGGAGCAGCTGGAGCTGGTCGGCGCGCTGATCGTCCTCGGGCTGGGCGCCTGGGAGTTGGTCCACGGCCGTCTCACCCTCGGCGAACTCCTCGTCTTCGTCGCCCTGTTGAGCCGGCTCTACAGTCCGATCCAGGGGATCGGGCGGCTCAGCAACGGCTTCTTCTCGGCCTCGGCCGCCGCCGAGCGGATCATCGAACTGCTCGACCAGCGGCCGCGGGTGGCCGATCCGCCGCGGCCGCTGCGCCCGGCCCGGGTGCGCGGCGCGGTGGCCCTCGACGGGGTGTGGTTCCGCTACCCGCACGCGGCCCGCGCGGCGCTGTGCGACGTCTCCCTCCGCATCGAACCGGGCGAGACGGTGGCGCTGGTGGGGGAGAGCGGGGCGGGCAAGTCGACGGTCGCCAAGCTGCTGCTGCGCTTCTACGACCCGCAGCGCGGCGCCGTCCGGCTGGACGGCGCCGACCTGCGCGACCTGGCGCTGACCGACCTGCGCGAGCACATCGCGGTGCTCCTGCAGGAGACCCTGGTCATCCACGGCACCGTCCGGGAGAACATCGCCTACGGCCGCCCGGACGCCACCGACGCGCAGATCGCGGCCGCCGCCCGGGCCGCCGACGCCGACGAGTTCGTCAGCCGGCTGCCGGACGGTTACGACACGGTGGTGGGCCGGCACGGGAGCCTGCTGTCCGGCGGCCAGCGCCGGCGGATCGCGATCGCCCGGGCGATGATCCGGGACGCGCCCGTCCTGCTGCTCGACGAGCCGACCACCGGTCTCGACCCGGAGTCGGGGCGGCGGATCCTGGAGCCGCTGGGACGGCTGATGGCCGGTCGCACGACGATCGTCATTTCGCACGACCTGCTGACCGTACGGAACGCCGACCGGATCGTCCTGCTGCGCGAAGGCCGCGTCGCGGCCTGCGGCAACCACCGCCACCTGCTCGCCCACGACGACGGCTACGCCCGGCTCGCCCGGGCCGCGACCCCGACCGAGGCCGCCCGATGAGCGCGGAGGTCGCCCGATGACCGCCGTACGGCCACTGCCCGCCGGGGCGCCGATCGCCCCCGGCTACCAGGTGCTCGCCCACCTCTGCCGCACCGGCTGGCTGGACGTCTACGACGCCTGGAGCGAGGAACGGGACTGCCGCTGCGTGGTCAAGGTGCTCCGGTCTGACCACCGCCGCGACCGCGAACTGCGCGAACGCCTGCTCCGGGAGGGCCGCTGGCTGACCGAGTTCACCCACCCCCACCTGGTGCGCGGCTACGGCACCGGCGAACGCCCCCAGCCGTACGCCGTGTCGGAGACCCTCAGTGGCGAGACCCTCGCCCACCTGCTGGACCGGCGACCGCGCCGCCCGGCCGCCATCGACCTGGCCCTGCTCGGGCTGCAACTCATCTCGGCCGTACGGTACTTGCACGGAAAGAAGCTGCTGCACCTCGACCTCAAGCCGGCCAACATCGTGATCGACTGCCGCCGCGCCAAGGTGCTCGACCTCAGCATCGCCCGCCCGCCGGGCCCGGGCCGCCCGGGGATCGGCACGGTCGGCTACCTCGCCCCCGAACAGGCCTCCGGCGGCCTGTTCACCGCCGCCACCGACGTCTGGGGCCTCGGCGCCACCCTCTACGAAGCCGCCACCGGCGAACCGCCCTTCGACGGCCCGCCGTCGAGCCCGGCCACCCCGGTCTCCCGGCGCCGTCGCCTGCCCCGCCCACTCGCCGAGGCGATCGACGCCGCCCTCCACCTCGACCCGGCCGACCGGCCGGCCCTTCCCCGACTGGCCGACACCCTGGACGACGTGCTCCCCCTGGGCCGCCGGGCGGTGCCACCGGACGCTTAGACCGCCCGCCGCCTCCCCGTCCCCGCCCGCAGTTGCCGGAGCGTCCACGCCTCCCCGAGCGTCCGGGTGTGGGCGGTGAACAGCTCGGCCGCGCGGCGGTAGGAGAGCCGGGCGCGGCCGGTGTGGGGGCAGCGGTCGGCGGCGGGGGTGCCGGCCGGGGCGCGGCGGTCGGTGAGGAAGAGCGGGCCGCCGGCGCGGCCGGCGATCAGGAGGGGGAGCAGCCGGGCGGCGCCGGGGCCCCAGTGGAGCGGGGCGCGGTCGGACCGGGGTCGGGTGTGGCGGCCGGGGAGGTCCAACTGGTCGGTGTTCAGGGCGAGTGCGGTCTCGATGGCGGCGCCGGATTCGTGCAGCAGGTGCCAGAGCGCCTGTTCGCGCAGGGGTGCCCGGCGGGCGAACAGGGCGCGCAGCTGCTCGGGGGCCAACGGGGCGGCGGCCTCGGGGAGTCGGGGCAGCGGCAGGGGGTGTAGTCCGGTGCTCGGGTCCCCGTCGATCCAGCCCTGGGCGCGCCACCAGGCGACCGCCGCGCGCAGGGTGGAGAGTTCGCGGTTGAGGGTGCGCGGGTCCGTGCCGGCCGCGCGCCGGGTGGCGGCGGCGCGCAGCCGTTCGGCGGCGTCGGGGTGGTC
>NZ_MECK01000365.1 GCF_014596465.1 Streptomyces sp. CBMA123
CAAGCCTGGCCCCCGTCCCGCGTAGATCATCGTCAACGGCCGCGCACCACGCGCGACTTCACGCCCGACGCTACTACGGGACGGGGTCCTGCCACGCCGGCCGCAACACCTCCGCAACACGAACCGCGCACCCGACGCGCACGAAGACGCCCGCGAACGCCCCCGGAATGCCCTGCGGAGGACGTACGGGGCGCCCGCGAACGCGTACGGGAGCGGCCCGCGAACGCGTACGGGAGAGGACGGCGGCGCGGCGGGCGGCGGTCGTCCCGGCCGAGCCCCTGGCCTTCTGCCCGCCCGGCTTCTGTCCGCCCGGTGCCTTCCATCCGGCCCGGGCTCCGCTGGCCCTCGTCCCCGGCCCGTGTCCGGTGAAGTCGCCGCCGGGGCTGCCCGTTTCGCCGCTCTGGCCGCCCGCGCGTGTCCGTACGCCTCACCCTGGCCGGCCGTGGGGCGGGGTGGCGCCTGGTCACCGCCCACCGCCCCGCCCGCCGTGCTGCCCCCGGCTTGGCCGTTCTGGTCGCCGCCCGCGCGGCCGGCCACAGTCTGTCGTCGGGCCACGCTGCCCGGTCCTGCCACCTGCGCGCCCCGGGTCTTCACGACGGCTGCCGTACCCGCCGCCGCGCCGTGCCCGCGCCCGCCGTAGCGGCGGTAGCGGCCCCGGTTCCGGCGGGTGTCTGGCGGTGCGGCGGGTCCACGGGCTCAGTCGAGCCCGGCGGCCAGCCCGGCGGTCAGCAGTGCCAGCCCGGCGGCGAACGGTCCCCCGGGGCTCGCGCCCTGTCCGGCCTGCCCGGCCTGTTCGGTCTGTTCGGTCTGCCACTGGACGAGGTTGGGGTAGCGGGCCGGGTCGATGCCCGGCATCCCGCCGCCGTCCCCGTCGCCGTCCGTGCCCCTGTCGCCGTTCTGGTTTCCGGTCTGTTCCTGGAGGACGAACCCGATCACGTAGCTGGTCACCGCGTGTCCCAGTACGGCCGCTTGTCCCAGCGTCAGCCCCTGGGAGCGCATCAGTGCCAGCCCTTCCTCCACTGCCCCCAGCGTCGCCGTCCCCGGCACCAGGTACCCCGACACCAGCCGTGCCCCGTCCCGGCGTCCCAGCAGTGCCGCCCGCAGCCGGTGCGCGAACGCCTGCGTGCGCCCCGCCCAGCCTTCCTCCGTCCAGCCTTTCTCCGCCCAGTCCGCGTCCGTGTCCGTCTCGCCGCCGGGCCCGTCGCCGTCGGGCCTGTTGTTGCCGGTTGTGGTGAACGCCGGCGCCACCACGGCGTCCGCCATCGCCGCCAGCAACTCCCGTTTGCTGCGCACGTGCCAGTACAAAGCCCCGGGTGCCACCCCCAGGCGCTCGGTCAGCGCCCGGGTCGTCAGCCGTTCCAGCCCCACCTCGTCCAGCAGGTCCAGAGCGGCGCGGATGACGTCATCACGATGCAGTGCCATGGGACTTGAGCTTAGCTCAGGTCATCTGCCTATGATCGACCCGAGCATTGCTCAAGTACGCCGGACCCGGCTG
The DNA here is from genome assembly GCF_014596465.1 of Streptomyces sp. CBMA123. Classification (GTDB taxonomy): domain Bacteria; phylum Actinomycetota; class Actinomycetes; order Streptomycetales; family Streptomycetaceae; genus Kitasatospora. Next base: position 1,496 of record NZ_MECK01000365.1, read on the forward strand.
CCGGGCCGGGCTGTTCACCGCTGCCACGACACACACCGGGGGGATGGGACATGGGCGAGTACGTGAGGGTGAACGGGCTGCGCACCTACTGTGAGATCCAGGGCGAGGGCGACCCCGTCGTCCTGCTCCACGGCGCGGGGGTGAGCGCCGACAGCTGGTATGCCCAGATTCCCGCGCTGGCTGCCCGCTTCCGCGTCCACGCCCCCGAACGCCGCGGCCACGGTCGCACCCCCGATGTCGAGGGCCCCGTCACCGGCGATCTGATGGCCCAGGACACCATCGCCCTCCTGGAGACCCTCGCCACGGGCCCGGTCCATCTGGTCGGCTGGAGCGCCGGTGTCACCGTCGCCCTGCACACGGCGTTGCGCCGTCCTGATCTGGTGCGCCGGCTCGTCCTGATCAGCGGTGGCGTCAGCCGTGACGGGGCCACCGCGGCCGACCTCGCGATCCTGGAGGACACCGAACGTCTGGAGGCGATGTTCCGCTCCCAGCACGAGCGGCTCTGCCCGGACGGCCCTGGCCATTTCCCTGTCGTCTTCGCCAAGTGGCTGACGATGTGGCGCGAGGAGCCCGACATCGGCCTCGCGGCGCTGGCCGCTTTGCCGATGCCCGTCCTGGTCATGCAGGGCGATGACGACGGCGTGCGTATCTCCCACAGCGCGGCGATGGCCGCCGCCGTCCCCCACGGCCAGCTCGCCGTGCTGCCCGGCACCTCCCACACCGCGCCGCTGGAAAAGCCCGACCTGGTCAACCGGCTCCTGCTGGACTTCCTCACCGAAGCGCACCCGCCGGCCCGGCACTTCCCCCTGGGCGCCCTCGCGGACGCCCGGGAGCCTGGCTGACAAACCGCCGCCCGGCGGGCCCGGGCGGGTCACGGCCCTCGAACTGGCCACCGACACCCCCACCGACCTCACCCCGCTCGCCACCGCCCCCGCACTGCGCGCCCTGGACCTCTCCCGGGCCGGGATACGGGACCCGGCCGTCCTCGCGCAGCTGCCGGGCCTGCGCTGCCTGGCGCTGACCGCCCGCCAGTGGGACGTGCTGCTGGAGCGGGACGCGGTGCCGCCCGCGCTGGCGGCCGCGCGTCTGGCCGAGCGCGACGTCTCCCGGGCGCGGGCGCTGTCCTGGGCGGCGCGCCTGGGCCTGCCCGCGGGGGAGCCCCTGAGCGCCGGTGGCACGCTCGGCCCGTGCTCCGGCGCGGGCTAGGAGTAGTACTTGTGCAGGTCGTCGCAGGCCATGCCGGTGGCGTGGTGGACGGCGCGGCTGGAGTAGGTCGTGCGCAGCTGGGCGGCCTGGCGGGTGCGTTCCAGCTCGACCAGCAGGCCCGCGTCCTCGCAGTGGGAGCCGCGGGCCCGTTCCCGGCGGGCCAGGTGGACGCTGATGACCACGATGGCGCCGGCCAGCACGGCCGGCAGGAAGATGACGGTGCCCATGTGTCCCCCCAGGACGGCTCCGTTCGGGAGCGGCGAGGGCCCCGGTCGGGGGCCGTGCGCAGATCCTTGCACGGAACATTTCCGGGCGGCGGGCATCTGAGCGGATCTTGAGCCCGCGCCGCGCCGCAGTGTGGCCGTGCCCCTGCGTCCGGGGCCCGTATCCCCGCGGCGCCCGCCCGCCGGGCGGACACGGCCCCGGCCGGCAGGGCGAAACCCCTTGGACGGCACGGGGAGCGGCTTGCTGGAATAGGCGCAGGGCCACGGCCGGAGACGATGCGCAGGGGGTGCGGCGATGACCGGGATCAGGCCGGCGCTGACGGTACGCGCCCTCACCGACGCGGACCTGCCCTCCTGCGGCTGGTCCGGCTCCGCGAAGCACGTGCGCGACCTCGTCCGCCAGGTCCGCCGCGCCGAGAGCGGCGAGATCGACTACCTGGCGGCGTGCACCCCGGACGGGCACCCGGTGGCGCTGTGCGGCATCGACTACGCGTCCGCGCCCGGCGCCGGCATCCTGTGGCAGCTCGGCGTCCACCCGGACCTGCGCTCCCGCGGGATCGGTACCCTGCTGATCCGCGCCGCCGAGCGGCGGATCGCCGCCCGGGGCCTGGGCCGCGCCGAGCTCGCCGTCGAGGAGGACAACCCGCGTGCCCGCGCGCTCTACGAACGCCTGGGCTACGGGGCCTTCGGCCGCGCACCCGACTCCTGGGACGTGGAGGACGCGGACGGCACGCTCCACCGCCACGAGACGATGTGCACACTGATGCGCAAACCCCTGCCCTGACACCGCACTTCGAGACTTCCGCGCCTTCCGAGGCCTTCGAGGCCTTTGTGGCCGGGGCGAGCGCGGCCCGGCCGTCGCCGCTCTCGTCCTCCAACGCTCCCGCGCCCACGAAAACATGGCCACCCGCCACTGCGACCACGGCCCGTACGTCGTCCCCGCCGACGCCGACGCCGACGCCGACGCCGACGCCGACGCCGGGGCCGGGGCCAGTGGGCTGAGCGCGTCCGAGGGCCACCGCTGCGCCCGCCTGGACGTCGCCCTCACCACTCTGGAGGGCTTGCGCCGTTCCGCCGGCGGCGCCGGATATCCGGGCGGGCCCCGCCCGGACCGGCCCCGCCCGGACCGCCGGCTGCCCGGG
>NZ_MECK01000366.1 GCF_014596465.1 Streptomyces sp. CBMA123
GTGCAGGCCGGCCGCGGTGCGCAGGGTGGTGGCGACCGGGGCCGCGTGGGCGTCCTGGTGGACGTACGGGCTGAGCGTGCCGAGCGCCCGGGCGCCGGCCCGGGTGGCGGCGGAGGCGGCGCGGTGGCGGGCGATCACGGTGGGCAGGCCGTCGGCGGCGATCCGGTCCAGGCAGGCGCCGAGCGCGAGCATCTCCAACTGGGCCGGGGCGTGCGGGAGTACGGTGCGACCGGCGTCCGTCCAGCGCTCCTTCCAGTCCAGCAGGGAGAGGTAGGAGCGGCGCGGGGCGGCCGGGTTGGCGGCGATCCGCTCCCAGGCGCGCTCCGAGACGGAGACGGCGGAGACCCCGGCCGGACCGCCCATCGCCTTCTGGCCGCCGATCACGCACAGGTCGATGCCCCATTCGTCGGTGAGCAGCGGCTCGGCGGCGACCGAGGCGACCGCGTCGAGCATCAGCAGGGCGCCGTGCTCGCGCACCACGGCGGCGATCTCGGCGACCGGGTTGGTGTTGCCGGTGGCGGCCTCGGCGTGCACCAGGGAGACGAAGTCGATCTCCGGGTGGCGGTCGAGGGCCTCGGCGACCTGCTCGGCGCCGACCGCGCTGTCGAAGGGCGCCGCGAGGTCGACGACCGTCGCCCCGCAGGAGCGCAGCCAGTTGCCGAAGGTCTGCCCGTACGGGCCGGTGACGATGTTGAGGGCGGTGGAGCCGGGGTGCGCGGCGCCGCGGATCGCGGCCTCCAGCGGGAGCAGGGCCTCACCCTGGGTGACGATGACGTCGGCGCCGGTGTGCAGCAGCGCGGCCACCTGGTCCTCGATCGCCGCGAACCCGGCGGCGCTCAGCGGGGGGAGGTCGAGGAAGGGGCTCATGCGCCCGCCTCGCCGCGCTCGGCGGGGGCGTGCGCGCGTGCGCACCTTCTGATGGTTCGCTCGCTTCGCTCGCTCACAGCGGCACTGCCTTTCGCGGGGCGGGTGGTGGGTGCGGCAACGAGTCTGCCGCATTCTCGCCGCTTACACGGAACCCGCCCGTCGGTAGAGTGCGGCCATGAGTGATGGCGCGGTGCTGCACGTCCGGGGTCGGGTGCTGGTCGGTCCGGAGGAGGTCCGGGACGAACTCTGGGTGGTGGACGGCCGGGTGAGCTTCACCCGCCCGCCGACGGCCGGGGACGTCCGGACGGTCACCGGCTGGGTGCTGCCCGGCCTGGTGGACGCGCACTGCCACGTCGGCCTGGACGCCCACGGCGCCGTGGACGCCGCGACCAGCGAGAAGCAGGCGATCACCGACCGTGACGCCGGCACCCTGCTGATCCGCGACGCCGGCTCGGCCGCCGACACCCGCTGGATCGACGAGCGCGAGGACCTGCCCCGGATCATCCGGGCCGGCCGGCACATCGCCCGGACCCGCCGCTACATCCGCAACTACGCCCACGAGATCGAGCCCGGCGACCTCGCCGCGTACGTCCGGGCCGAGGCCCGGCGCGGCGACGGCTGGGTGAAGCTGGTCGGCGACTGGATCGACCGCGAGCGCGGCGACCTCACCGCCTGCTGGCCCGGCGACGCGCTGGCCGAGGCGATCGCGGCGGCGCACGAGGAGGGCGCGCGGGTCACCGCGCACTGCTTCGCGGCCGAGTCGCTGCCGGACCTGCTGGCCGCCGGGATCGACTGCGTCGAGCACGCCACCGGACTGACCGAGGAGCTGATCCCGGCCTTCGCCGAGCGCGGGGTGGCCATCGTCCCGACACTGGTCAACATCGCCACCTTCCCGGAGCTGGCGTCCGGCGGGGAGGCCAAGTTCCCGGCCTGGGCGGCGCACATGCGACGGCTGCACGAGCGCCGCTACGACACCGTCGGCGCCGCGCACGATGCGGGCATCCCGGTGTTCGTCGGCACGGACGCGGGCGGCTCGCTCGCGCACGGGCTGGTCGCGGACGAGGTGGCGGAGCTGGTGAAGGCGGGGCTGAGCCCGGCCGAGGCGCTGTCGGCGGCGAGTTGGGGCGCCCGCGAGTGGCTCGGGCGGCCGGGGCTGGCGGAGGGCGCGCCGGCCGACTTCGTGGTGTACCGGGAGGACCCTCGGGCGGACGTCCGGGTGCTCGCGGACCCGCTGCTGGTGGTGCTCCGGGGGCGGCCGGTGGGGTGAGCGGGGGCCGCTGCGGCGGCGGTCGGCGGGTGGGCGTTCGCGGTGCTCATCGACGGTGACGCTCTGTCGGCATGGGCCGATAGGGTGACGCCCATGGCACCGCGTCCACTGAACGAGATCGTCGAGCCCGGCTGGGCCACCGCCCTGGAACCCGTCGCCGGGCAGGTCGCCGCCATGGGCGACTTCCTGCGCGCCGAACTGGCCGCCGGCCGCACCTACCTGCCCTCCGGCCCGAACGTGCTGCGGGCCTTCCAACAGCCCCTCGCCGACGTGCGGGTGCTGATCGTCGGGCAGGACCCGTACCCCACCCCCGGCCACGCCGTCGGGCTGAGCTTCTCGGTCGGGCCCGAGGTGCGGCCGATCCCGGCGAGCCTGATCAACATCTTCCAGGAGTACGGCACCGACCTCGGTCTGCCGCAGCCCTCCAACGGGGACCTCACGCCGTGGACCGAGCAGGGCGTGCTGCTGCTCAACCGGGCCCTGACCACCGCGCCGCGCAAGCCCGCCGCGCACCGGGGCAAGGGCTGGGAGGAGGTCACCGAGCAGGCGATCCGGGCGCTGGTGGCGCGTGGTGGTCCGCTGGTGGCGATCCTGTGGGGGCGTGACGCCCGCAACCTGCGGCCGCTGCTGGGGGACGTTCCGGCGATCGAGTCGGCGCACCCGAGTCCGTACTCGGCGAGCAGCGGGTTCTTCGGGTCGCGGCCGTTCAGCCGGGCGAACGAGCTGCTGGTGCGGCAGGGGGCGCAGCCGGTGGACTGGCGGCTGCCGTAACGGACTTGTCCCCGTAGCAGATCGAGGTCAGCGCGGAACGTCAATCTCACTCCTACGGGTGAAATGACGTTCCGTGTTGCTCTTGTGACGGATCGTTCGAGAAGACTGGCGGCTCATCGTTTCATCTGCGTGGGGGTACCGCCTTGTCTTCTCGCCTGTCCCGTCCGTCCTGTTCGTCCCGGCTGACCGGCCCGTCCGGCTCGTCCGGCCTGTCCCGCCCGTCCCGCCTGTCCGGCCTGTCCGGCCCGTCTCGCCGAATCGTTTCCGCTGTCGCCGTCGTGGTGGCGAGCGCCGCGCTCACCGCCGGGCCCGTCCAGGCCGCCCCCTCTCCAGCCCCCTCGGCAGCCCCGTCTCCGGGCAAGGCGCGCGCCGTCACCGCCGAACTCGCCCTGGATGTCAGCCTGTTGAACAAGGCGGTGGACGTCCCGGTGGACATCGCGCTCAACAAGGCGGAGTCGTCGGCGCAGCGCTTGGGGTCCCCCCAGCCGGAGGCCGGGGGAGGTTCCGTGCTCACCGCCAAGGTGGCGGGCGTCGACCAGGCCGGACCGGTCGAGCTGGTCAAGGCCGACATCGGCAAGTCCGTCACCCGGGTCGACGCCAAGGGCGCCGCAGCCTCCGTCAAGCTGGTCAACGCCGATGTGCACGCCCCCGGGCTGCCCGCCACCGCGCTGCTCGGGCTGGAGGCGATGAGCGCCGAGGCCACCTGCCCGGTCGACGGGCAGCCGACCGCGGACGTGGTCGCGCCCGCCAAGCTGACCGTGCTGGGCAAGCCCGTCACCGTCGGGCTGTACGGCCCGACCAAGGTGGACGTGCCGCTGGTCGGCAGCGTGTCGGTGGAGTTCTCGAAGAAGGCCACCACCACGACCACCGCCGCCGCCTCGGCCCTGGAGGTGCAGGTGGAGGTGAACCCGCTGAACCTGAACGTCGCCAAGGTCACCGGAAAGATCACCGTCGCCTCGGTGAGCTGCGAGAAGCCCACCGGCCCCGCCGCCACCGACACCCCGACCTCCGCGCCCACCAGTGCCCCCGCCGCCCAGCCGGTCGCCGACACCAGCACCTCGCGCGCCGCGGTGCCGCAGGCCGCGGTGGAGAAGCCGGAGCGGCTCGCCAGCACCGGCGGCAGCAGCGCCACCGGCCCGCTGGCCGCCGGCGCG
>NZ_MECK01000367.1 GCF_014596465.1 Streptomyces sp. CBMA123
CTGGGGGTGCGCCGGCTGCCGCGGCTCGACCGGGCCGGAGTGCGGGCGGGGCGCCGCGCTCGGGCGGCGGCCGCGCTTGCCCTCGATCAGCTCCAGCGCGTTCGCGGGCAGCCAGTCGCCGACCTCGCCGCCGGCGTCGTCCCGGGAGAACAGGTGCGGGGCCAGCTCCGCCTGGATCTGCGCGGGGGTGGGCCGGCGCTCCGGCGCCTGCTGCATGCAGGCCCGGACCAGGTCCATCAGCTCGGGCGCCATGCCGGTCAGGTCCGGCTCCTCGCGCAGCAGCTGGAACACCGTCTCCACCGGGTTGGTGCCGCGGAACGGCGGGTGCCCGGTGGCGCAGAAGACCATCAGCGAGCCGAGCGAGAAGACGTCGCTGGCCCCCCGGACGGTACGGCTGTCCCGGGCCTGCTCCGGGGACATGTAGGCGGGGGTGCCGACCGCGACGTTGGTCATGGTCAGCCGGGTGCTGGAGACCCCGGCCGCGATGCCGAAGTCGATCACCTTGGGGCCGTCCTCGACCACCAGGACGTTGGAGGGCTTGAGGTCGCGGTGGACCAGCCCGGCCGCGTGGATGGACTGCAGCGCCTCGGCGATGCCGGCCACCAGCCAGCGGGTGGCGTCCACCGGCAGCGGGCCGCACTCCTCGACCAGGTCCTCCAGTGAGGGCGCCGGGATGTACGCGGTGGCCAGCCAGGGCACCCGGGCGTCGGCATCGGCGTCCACCACGGCCGCGGTGTAGAAGCCGCCGACCGTCTTGGCCGCCGCGATCTCGCGGGCGAAGCGGACCCGGAACAGCTCGTCCTCGGCCAACTCCCCCCGGACGGTCTTGATGGCCACCCGGCGCCCGGAGGCGGAGCGCGCCAGGTAGACCAGCCCCATCCCACCCGCGCCGAGCCGCCCCAGCACCTCGAAGGGCCCGATCCGCCTCGGATCGTGCGCCGTCAGCTGGTCCACTCCGCAGCCACCTCCCCGTTGTCCGCACCCGCCGCGTGGTGCCGGACCCGATTCTCCAATGCCGCCCGGCGCATCTCCAACCTCCCCCACCGGGAGACGGCCGCCGCCCCGGGCTGACGGTCCCCTGGTCAGCCAGGACGGAACGGCCGGATTCTGACGCCCGCTCCGGCCGCGACTTGCGCCACGGCGCCCGGACCGTCGAGGCGTAGCCCCGGACGGTCGGTCACGCTCTGTCACTCGATCACCCCTCAGCGGACTCGCCGTCACGCTATGGGGTCAAAGGCACACGGGGGGGCTTCAACAGCGCCTTCTGGGCCCGGTGAATATCCGTCCGAAGTGGTTCGGGACCGCTATAGCAACCCCCGTGCGGAGTAATAGTCGCATCACCGAATCGCGCCAAGATCGTGCCACGGTAAGCTGACGGCATGACAGGACAAGTTCGCACCGTCGACGGTCGCGTCGCCGGGCGACGCGGACAGGAGACGCGGCAGAAGCTGCTCGACTGCCTCCGCGAGATGCTCAGCACGTCGCCCTATCGGGACGTCAAGGTCATCGACGTCGCCCGTATGGCGGGTACCTCCCCCGCGACCTTCTACCAGTACTTCCCGGATGTCGAGGGCGCAGTCCTCGAAATCGCCGAGGAAATGGCCAAGGACTCCGACACCCTCAAAGAGCTGGTGGCCGGAAAGTCCTGGGCAGGGAAGTCCGGACCGACCACTTCGGAAGAACTGGTCGACGGATTCCTCGCCTTCTGGCGCAAGAACGACGCCATTCTCCGAGTGGTCACGCTCGGTGCCGCAGAAGGGGACAAGCGGTTCTTCAAGATCCGCATGACCGTCCTCAACTCGGTCGCCAAGCCACTCGCGGAGGCCGTCAAGGAACTCCAGGCGAAGGGTCAGGCCGACAAGTCGCTCGACCCGAACGCCGTCGCCGGGGCCCTGGTCTCGCTGCTCGCCTCGGCGGCCGAGCACCAGAAGGCCTTCACCTCCTGGGGCGTCAAGGTCAAGGACCTCAAGCCCAACCTCGCTCCCCTGGTGTACTTGGGCGTCACCGGCAAGAAGGCGCCCAAGTAGGACCATCCGTTCGATCCACCATCCGCTCCGCGCGCAGCCCCGGCCTCCTGTCCGGGGAACGACGGACGGCGGCCGTGTCCTCGGGGGAGGTCCGCCGACGTACCGCACGCGCGCCAGACATGCCGGTGGGCGGGCACCCCTCACACAGGGTGCCCGCCCACCGGCATGTGCTGTTGTCCGCCCGCTCGCCTCCGGGGCGCCCCTTCGGCTCGGGGCGGGCTACCGGAAGCTCGGGCAGTTCACGGGCAGCGCACGACCTGCCCGGCGTAGGCCAGGCCGCCGCCGAAGCCGAAGAGCAGGACCGGGTCGCCCGGGGAGAGCTCGCCGCGCTCGACCAGCTTGGAGAAGGCGAGCGGGATCGAGGCGGCCGAGGTGTTGCCGGAGTCGACCACGTCCCGGGCCACCACCGCGTCGGTGAGGCCCAGCTTGGCGGCGATCGCGTCGATGATCCGCAGGTTGGCCTGGTGCGGGACGAAGCCCTTCAGCTCGGCCGGGTCGATCCCGGCGCGCTCGCAGGCCTGGCGGGCCAGCGGGGCGAGCTGGGTGGTGGCCCAGCGGAACACCGACTGGCCCTGCTGGCTGATCACCGGGTCCCACCCGGTGATCACCACGGCGTCGCCCCGTTCCGGCTCGGAGCCCCAGACCACCGGGCCGATGCCGGGCTCGGCGCCCTCCTCCTGGGCCTCGACCACCGCGGCGCCCGCGCCGTCGCCGAAGATCACACAGGTGGAGCGGTCGGTCCAGTCGAGGGTGTCGGACATCCGCTCGGCGCCGATCACCAGGGCACGCCGCGCCGCCCCGGCCCGGATCGCGTGGTCGGCGGTGGCCAGCGCGTACGAGAAGCCGGAGCAGACCGTGTTGATGTCGTACGCGGCGGGCGAGCGGACGCCCAGCCGGGCGGCCACCGCGGCGGCGGTGTTGGGGCTGCGCTCGATCGCGGTGCAGGTGGCGACCACGACCAGGTCGATCTCCGCCGCCGTCCGGCCGCTGTGGGCCAGGGCCTTCTGCGCGGCCTCGGTGGCGAGGTCGATCACAGTCTCACCCTCGGCGATGTGCCGGGTGCGGATGCCCACCCGGCTGCGGATCCAATCGTCATCGGTGTCGACGAGAACCGCCAGATCGTCGTTGGAGAGGATCTTGGGGGGCTGGTAGTGCCCGAGTGCCACAATGCGCGAACCGCTCATGCTGCCATGGAACCGGGTTACCCGCTGGTCAGTCGGGCATGACCGGCTACAGGATCCGCCCCGGTGATCTGTAGGGGCTCCACAAGGCCCTTGGGGCGCCTGGGTCCGGGGCGTACGCCGAGGTCAGGCTGCCAGCGAGCCGGCGTCGCCCATCACGATCACCGGGTGGGCCGCCGGGTCCAGGGTGCGGATCAGCTGGGCCATCTTGTCCTCGGGTATCGACACGCAGCCGTGGGTGGGGCCGTCGTGGTCGACGTGCAGCCAGATACCGCCGCCCTTCTTGCTGCCCATCGGGCGGCGCATGTCGAGCGGGGAGCTGCCGGCGACCCGGTTGTAGTTGATCGCGACCACGTAGTCGAAAGAGCCGGCCAGCTGGTCGCCGAAGAAGCCCGTCCCGGAGACCACGAAGCTGGCGTCCTTGTCGTACGGGAGCTTGCTGCCGGGGTTGTCGTTGTGGCCGCCCGCGTCGGTGAGGTCGAAGACGCCGATCGGGCTGCGCAGGTCGCCCTCGTTGTGGTCGGTGGTCCAGCCGTTCTTGCCGTTGTGGCCCTGCCAGGTCTCACCGGCCAGCCAGCGGCCCTCGGGGGTGCGGGTCCACAGGGTGACGCTGTTCTTGTCGGTGTCCTTGCCCTGGCCGGTGGCGACCACCACCTGGTTGGTCGCGGCGGGGATCTTCGCGGTGAAGGCGGCGCCGAGGCCGGGTATCGCGGCCAGCGAGCCGTCCGGGCGGGTCTCGCCGCGGCCGGCCGCCGGGGTCGCGGACTGGCGGTCGGCGGCGGCCTGGACGGCGGCGGGGGCGGGCGACGCGGGGTGGTCGGGCTTGCTGACGCCCTCCGGCCCGG
>NZ_MECK01000368.1 GCF_014596465.1 Streptomyces sp. CBMA123
AGCGCACGGGGGGGTCCCCGGCCGCGGGGGCGCTCTCCCCCAGCTGGCCGGCGAGGCGGGCGGCCAGCTCCGGCAGCAGCGGCGCGGCCGCCACCGCCAGGGCCCGGACGGCCGTCAGTTCCAGGGCCATGCAGGTCCGCGCGGTGGCCGAGACCGGCTGCACCAGGAGGACGTCCTCGCAGACCTCGGTGAACCGGCGGGCCTCGGCCACGAACTCGCGCAGTTCGCGGGCGGCGGTGCGGGCGGAGAATCGTTCCGGCTCCAGGGCGTTCGCCAGCCGGGCGGCGAAGGCGCGGATCCGGCCGTAGAACTGCTCGGCCTCACCGTTCCAGCTGCCCGCCTCCGGCGCCACGCCGTCGAAGTGCTTGCGCAGCCGGCCGTCGACCGAGGCCAGCCAGCCCTCCCACTCGCCGAGCAGCTCGGTACGGACGAACTCCCGGTAGTCCGCGACGACGAAGTCCCGGCGCCGGATGTCCGGGCTGGTGGCGGCCAGGTAGAGCCGCAGCTGGTCGCCGGTCTCCGGGCGGAAGGCGTCCCGGCCCCAGATCGCGTGCTTGCGCCCGGTGGAGAACTTCTGCCCGTCGAGCAGGTAGAACTCGTTGCACACCATGGTGTCGGCGAGCGCCAGCTTGTCGGTGAAGGCCCCGAGGACGGCGGGGAAGACCACCGCGCGCAGGAAGGCGTTGTCGAAGCCGAAGAACAGCACCGTGCGCGGTGCCTCGGCCTCGGCGTACTCCTCCCAGCCGGACAGGCCCTGCTGACCGGCCAGGTCGTCGATCGCGGTGAGGAAGCGCGCGGCCAGTTCGAAGGCCGAGTACATCCGCTGGCCGTCGGTGGCGCCGGACGGGTCGGCGGGCAGCAGGATGCCGTCCGTGGCGACGGTGCTCACCGGCAGGTCGGGCAGCGGGGCGGCCAGCACCCGGTCCACGTAGGACCGCAGCCGGGCGCTCATCGAGACCGACCGCAGGTAGCCGGTCAGCCGGGCCCGCAGCGGCTCCAGCGGCATGTAGTAGCGGGTCAGTTCGCGCTGCTCGGCCGGCGTCCCGCAGGAGCGGCAGCTCGGGTCCAGCAGCTCGTCGTCGGCGAAGGGCAGCGCGCAGGCCTCGCACTCGATGCCCGCGGTGTCCCGCGAGCCGCAGTGCGGACAGGCCCCCGCGACGAACGCCTCGAACAGGTAGGTCCCGCACGGGGCACAGTAGTTGGCCTGAACGGTCTTGGCCACCACCGTCCCGTCGGCGCGCAGCCGCTCGAACACCTCCAGGGCCACCTGCGGGTAGCGCGGGGAGGACGGCCGGACGAAGACGTCCCACTCGACCCGGGCGGCGGCCAGCGCCTCCTGGATCGCGTCGGTGTTGCGCTCGGCCAGCTCGTAGAACGTCAGCCCCTGCTCCTGGGCGGCGGCCGCGACCTGGCTCTGGTGCCCGACCGTGCCCAGCAGCAGCCGCACCGGGGTGCCCCGCGCGATCAGGCCGCGGCGCAGCAGGTCGGCATTGAGGAACGGGCCGGCCAGGTGGCCCAGGTGGAGCTCGCCGTTGGGCGTCGGGAAGGAGGGCAGCAGTAGGACGGGACGCCCGGCCTGCGCGGTGCGGGCGGCGCGCCGCTCGTGCTCGGCGTCCAGCGCGGCCAGGTCCTCCCACCAGAAGGTGAGGAAGGACAGCGGCCGGTCCTCGGCCGGGTTGTGCAGGGTGTGCACGCCCAGCGGCGGGATGCGCAGCGCGTCGCCCGCCGTCACCGGCACGGTCTCGCCGTCCGCGGTGACCTCGCCGCTGCCGTCGAGGATCACCCAGACCTCGATGTCGTGGTGGTTGTGCGGGGCCGTGGTCTCGCCGGGCCGCAGGGTCACCCTGCGGACGTTGACGGGGAGTTCGGGGTTCTGCGCCCAGGCCGGCTGGACGCTGCGGACGAAGTCCGGCAGCCCCATCTCATTGACGGTGCGTGGAACGGTCACGATGTCCATCGTGTGGTGGGGGTGGACTCGCCCCCGGCTCCTCTCCCGGAGTCGTTGGTGCTCGGTCGGTGCCCGGTGTCGGCTCGGTGGCCGGTGCTGCTCGGTGGCCGGTGCTGCTCGGTGGATGGTGCTGCTCAGTGGCCGGTGTCGCTCAGTGGCCGGTGTTGAGGGCGAGTTCGGTGAGTGCGTCGCCCGCCTCCTGCGGAGCGGCGGACGGCCAGTCCAGCGCCGTGCTCACCGATCCGGTGTCGTAGCGCGGGCGGCCGAGCAGGCTGTTGGTGATCACCGCGCTGCGCCAGGCGAGCAGGCTGAGGTTGGGGTCCGCGACCCCGTACTCCCGCCGCGCGGCGTTCTGGACGAAGATGCGGTTCTCCGCCGGGCCGTCCCACTGGAGGCTGAAGTCCGGCCCCACCACCGGCAGGCCGTCGCTGATCGCGAGCCGGTCCTTGAGGCCGAGCAGCAGGTCGGGCATGGCGTGCTCGTAGCCGGTGGCGCAGATGACGATGTCCACCGTCTCCCGCACCGGCGCCCCGCCGCGGGCCGGACGCCAGCTGATCACCAGACCGTCGGCGGTCTCCTCCAGGTCCTCCAGGGTGTGGTCGAGCAGGATGCGGCAGCTGCGGCCACGCCCCTCCAGGAGGTCCAGGTCGTAGAGCCGGCGGTAGAGGTCCTCCAGCAGCGGGATGGAGATGCCGTCGCTGGTGAGGCGCAGCCGCTGGACGATCTCCTCGCGCTGATCCTCCGGCAGGCCGTAGAAGTGGTGGCTGTAGTCGGGCAGGTAGAGCTCGTCGACGAACGGGCTGTCGTCCAGCGGGAGCAGGTTGGTCCGCCGGGTGCCCCAGAGGATCTGCTCGGGGCGGCGGTCCTCGCCGGCCAGCAGGTAGTTGACGACCTCGGCGCCGCTCTGCCCGCCGCCGACCACGGCGACCCGCTTGCCGGCGAAGTCGCGCGGCCGGCGGAGCAGTTGGTCGGTGTGGAAGACCCGCTCCGGGTCGTGGCCGCGCAGGCTGTGCGGCAGGCGCGGCGACAGGCCGGTGCCCACCACCAGGTTGCGGGCCTGGAGCAGGCCGTCGCTGGTGTGGACGACGAAGGCGCCGCCGTCCCACTCGACGTTCTCGGCCCGCACGCCGAAGCGCAGGTTGTCCAGGCCGGCCACCGCCCACTGGCAGTACTGCTCGAACTCCCGGCGCGGCACCTTGGACCGGCCGGTCACCAGCAGGCGGTAGAGCCGCTTGGTGTCCACCTGGAAGGCCAGGAAGGAGAACGGATTGGTCGGGTCGACCGGGGTGACCAGGTCCTTCAGGAAGTGGACCTGCATCTGGGCGTCCGGCAGCATCAGGCCGGGGTGCCACTCGAATCGTTCCTTGTGGTCGACGAAGACGGTCGACAGGCCCGGTTCCCCCGACGTCAGTGCCGCGAGACTCAGATTCGAGGGACCTATGCCGACACCCACCAGATCGAAAGTCTCCGGCATCTCACTCATGCTGTCTCTCCCGTTGTCACTAGGGTGCTGGGTCAGCCGATCTCGTGCGCCGGTAGCCAGGTCACTCCCCGGGCGGTGAGTGACCCCATCAGTCCGTCGAACTGCTCGGCGGACAGGGTGCGGTGCGGTTTGTGCCAGCCGGGGCCGGTGACCGACCGCCCGGCGAGCAGCCCGGTCGCCCCGGCCAGCGCGAACCCGGTGGTGCGGGCCATCGCGGAGAGGCCGGTCGCCTCGTCCGCGGAGTCCAGGACGGTGCTGCGCAGGCTGGCCGGCGCGCCGGCCAGCCGGCCGTGCGCGGTCACCTCCAGGACCACCAGGTCCCGGTCGCCGGAGCGGGCGCGCACCTGCGGGGCCAGCACCCGTTCGACCACCCGCTTGGGCGGCACCTCGACGCCGTCGACGTCCACGGTGTCCTCGGCCAGCAGCCCGAGCCGGGCCAGGTCGGAGACGGCCTGGGCGAAGCCGGGCCAGCGCAGGGTCTTCTGGGTGCAGTCGGCCCCTCGCAGCAGCGGGTGCTCGCCGAGCCAGGGGGCCATGCCGTCGTGGTAGGCCTCCAGCCGGCCGACGCCGTCGACCTCCCGCGTCTCGACCCCGGAGAAGCGGGCGTGCCGCACCCTGCGGCCACCGCTCAGAGCCAGTGCCTCTCGCTGGGCGATCGGCAGGTGGTGGTCGTTCTCGCCGCCGAAGAAGGCGGTGTAGCCGAGCGGTTCGCGCGGCTGCTCGGGCACGCCGCCGCAGCAGATCTCCAGCGTCTCGACCTGGTCCAGGCGCTGGGCCACGTGCACCGCGAGCAGCTCGGTGAGGCCCGGTTCGAGCCCGAGCGGCAGCAGTACGGTGGCGCCGGCCGCCCGGAACCAGGCGTCGAGGCCGGGGAGTTCCTCGGTCGGCGGCCGGGTGATGCTGGCCACCGGCACCCTCGGGTCGGTGCGCACCACGGTGCGGATCACCGCCCGGGTCGCCGCCCACGGCAGGGCCGTGGCGACGGCGTCCCGCCCGGCGAGCGCGTCGGCCGCATCGGTCTCGACCCGGACCGGGCAGTCGCCGAACCCGGCCAGCCAGCGGGCCAGTTCCTCGGCCCGCTCGCGGTCCCGGTCGACCAGCGTCAGCTCGGTGGTGTCCGGGCCGGTCGCCAGCGCGTACGCGGCGGCCCGGCCCATCTGCCCGCAACCCACCAGCGCCGCCCTCACGAGCGCCGCCCCCGCGCCACGACGCGCACTGGGGTCGCCACGGCGTCTACTCGCCGTCGGCCGCGGTCACCCGGGCCACCGCCTCGGCGGGCACCCGGCCCAGCAGGTCCTCCAGGCCGGCCCGGGTGACGTGCCGGGCGAGCACCGCGGCGACCCGCTGCTGGCCGAAGTTCTCCGGCGGCAGGGCGACTTCGGTGCCGGCCGGGACCTCGTAGAAGACGTGGTCGAAGCCCGCCTGCTCGCAGATCGCCTGCAGGCCGCCGACCTCCTCGAAGCGGCCGGCCCGCTCGGCGAGCACGAACCGCAGGCCCGCGTTGAGCTGCCGGTCGTGCTCCAGCCGCAGCGGGTCGCCGGTGGCGACCCGGATGACGTTCTCGAAGTAGTCGACGCCGGTGGCCGCCGGCACCAGGTGCGAGCCGATGTAGTCACCGGCCGGGCGGGCGGCGATCTCGATGAACCGCAGGCCGCGCTCGCTCCACTTGGCCTCCAGGTGGAAGGCGCAGTGGTCGAAGCCCAGGCCGGCCACGATGTCCTTGGTGGTCGCGGTGATCTCCGCCCAGGCGTCGGCGGGCAGCGCGCTGGGGACCTTGTGGCACAGTTCCAGGTGGTACGGGACGCTGGTCACCTTGTCGGTGACGGTGACGACGTGCACCTCGCCGTCCGAGACGAAGCCCTCGACGCTCAGCTCGTCGCCCTCCAGGAACTCCTCGACGATGAACTCCGCGCCGAACTGGCGGAACACCGGGTCGAAGTCCGGCCGGGCGATGCCGGCCAGGCGGGCCATGGCCGGTTCGAGGTCCGCCTGCTCGCGCAGCTCGAAGATGCCCTTGGAGCCGGAGGCCCCGGTGGGCTTGACGACGGCCGGCAGCCCGACCTCGTCCAGCGCGGTGCGCAGCTCGTCCAGGCCGGTGACCCGGGCGAAGCGCGGGAGCACGCCGCCGAGGTGGCGCAGCGCCTCCTTCATCGCGTACTTGTTGCGGGCCCGGAGCGCGGCCGTCTCGGACATGCCGCGCAGGCCGAGGTCGGCGGCGATCGCCGAGACCAGCTGGACGTCGACCTCGGTGAAGTTGGCGACGCCGGCCAGGTCGTAGCTCTTGGCGAGCTCCCGGGCGGCCGTCAGCGAGGCCTCCCGGTCGTAGGTGTCGACCTGGCGGAATTCGTCCACGAGCGGCTTCGCGAATTCCGGGACGGAACGGCCGAGGAGCACCACACCATATCCGAGACGACGGGCCGCGAGAAGGGACTCGAGACCCTCTCGCTGAATCCTCCGCAGGTTCACGAAAAGAACATGGCGCTTCGCCACAGGACCCTCCACTTTGCCTTGCCGGATGAGAAAGCCGAGCAGATCCAACGATGACCAGAGAGGCCTTCGATTGCCTCTCCGGCCTGACCGGTGGTCAAACCTGTCCGGTTACGGGGAATGTGCGCAAGTTCCGCACGGTAAACCGGTCACGCTCACAGGAAGTTCCGCGCACGACGCCGCGGGCCGCGTCGGAGTGGCACGCGACCGATTGCGGAGAGGAGCACGGAAGAATTGACGGGAATCCCGAGTCGGCGGCATGGGTACCGCCGCGCAACCCCCGGCCCCGGACCGGGTTTCAGGATTCTCCAGTAACACGGGCACCGTCGACAACGCCGCCCTCGGGTTCACCACCAGCATGATTTGCCCACTGAGACATGTCAACCGGTCGCTTCAGGTCAGCGCCGAAGCTCCGACGATCATCGGTCACTTCCCGGGCGACACCCGTCGACACCTGCCGTTCCACCGTCAAGGGCCATCTGTTGCACGCGAGTTAGCGCTTTCTCCGATCCCGGGTGGAACGCCCCCCGGCCCCGGCGTCCGGGTGCCCGGTGCCCTGGTCCGGCCCACCTTTCGAGCCCGCTTGGCCGAAATCCTTCCCTCCGGTAGAAACTTGTCCGGACCTCGGGCGGGGCCGGTCGGCCTCTGGCAGGATGATCAGTCCGACCGGGGCGGCCCCGGGTGGCATCCCGTTCCGGCCGTCCGCCTCTTCGACGTCACCGAACCCGCCTGTGGCGCAGACGACTTGAGTCGCGCCCGGGCGGTGCGCCCGCCGGCCCCGCCCGGGCACTCCGGCCCCCGGTCCCCGTTCCCGACCCGGCCCCCCTGACTGCCGAGGAGAACGCATGGCAGACCACGCCCGAAGCGCGCCGTACGGCACCTGGCCCTCCCCCGTCACCCCCGCCGACGTGGTGCGCGGCGGGGTCCTCGTCGAGTGGGTCGGCTTCCTGGGAGCCGACCCCTGCTGGACGGAGGTGCTCCCGGAGGACGGCGGGCGCAACGCCCTGATGCGGCGCGGCCCGGACGGCGCCGTCGTCCAGGTGCTGCCGCCCGGCTGGGACGTGCGCAGCGGCGTCATCGAGTACGGCGGGCGGCCGTGGACGGCGGTGTCGGACCGGGCCGAGCACGGGGTGGTCTTCAGCCACCGCGGCGACCAGCGGCTCTACCGGTGGTCCCCCGGGCGGGAGCCCGTCCCGCTGAGCCCCGTCCCGCCGCCCGGCACCCAACTGCGCTACTGCGACTTCACGGTGCGCGGCAACAAGGTGTGGACGCTGCGCGAGACCGTCCTGAACGAGGCCGGCACCGAAGCCGAACGCCACCTGGTGGCCCTGCCGCTGGACGGCGGCGCGGCCGAGGACCCGAAGGCTGTGCGCGAACTGGCCGCCGGCCACGCCTTCCTGACGGGGCCTCGGCTGTCGCCCGACGGCCGCCGGGTGTGCTGGCTGGGCTGGGACCACCCGAACATGCCCTGGGACGGCACCGAGCTGATGACCGCCGACATCGGCCCGGACGGCACGCTCGGCGAGCCGCTGCGGCTGCTGGGCGGCGACCGCGAGGCCGTGGTGCAGGCCGACTGGGCGGCCGACGGCTCCGACCGGCTCTACGCGGTCGCCGACCCCGGTGGCTGGTGGAACGTCCACGAGCTGGGCCCGGACGGCGCCGTCCGCGCACTCCACCCGGCCGAGGAGGAGTTCGGCGAGGCCCCGTGGCGGATCGGCCTGCGCTGGCTGCTGCCGCTGCGCGACGGCACCCTCGCCACCGTCCACGGCACCGGCCGGCGCCGGCTCGGCCTGCTCGGCCCGGACGGCGGACTGACCGACCTCGACCTCCCGTACACCGAGTGGTCCTCGGTGGCCACCGACGGCCGGCGGATCGCGGCCGTGGTCGCCGGCCCGGAGCACCGCCGCACCGTGGTGCTGGTCGACCCGGCCCACGGCACCGCCGAGGTGGTCCGGGCGCCGCTGCGGGCCCACGAGGAGTACGCCTCCCGCCCGGTGGTGCGGACCTTCCAGGGCCCGGACTCCCCGGTGCACGCCTACGTCCACCCGCCGTACCACCCGGAGTTCGAGGGGCCGGCCGGCGAGCTGCCGCCGTACCTGGTCTTCGTCCACGGCGGGCCCAACAGCCGCAGCCAGCCGGTGCGCAACCAGGAGATCAGCTACTTCACCAGCCGGGGCATCGGCGTGGTGGACGTCCAGTACGGCGGTTCCAGCGGCTTCGGCCGGGCCTACCGGGAGCGGCTGCGCGGCCGCTGGGGGCAGGTGGACGTGCGGGACTGCGCGACGGTGGTGCGCGCCCTGGTCGCCGAGGGCCTGGCCGACCCGGCCCGGATCGCCATCCGCGGCGGCAGCGCCGGCGGCTGGACGGCGATCCTGTCCGCGCTCGCCGAGCCGGAGCTGTACCGGGCGGCCGGCCTCTACTTCCCGGTGCTCGACCCGGTGACCTGGCGGGCCGGCGGCACCCACGACTTCGAGTCCCGGTACGCGGACGCCCTGATCGGCCCGTGGCCGCAGCAGCGCGCCGCGTACGAGGAGCGCTCGCCGGTACGGCTGGCGGACGGCCTGGACGTCCCGGTGGTGCTGTTCCAGGGCGAGTTGGACACCATCTGCCCGCCCGCCCAGGCGGAGCGGCTGGTGGAGCGGCTGGTCCGGGCCGGCATCCCGCACACCTACCTGCTGTTCCCCGGGGAGCGCCACGGGTTCCGCCGCCGGGACACCGTGGTGCGCTGCCTGGAGGCCGAACTGGAGCTGTACGGGCGGGCGCTGGGCTTCGCCCCGGCGTGAGCCGGGCGGGCACGCGGCTGAGCCCGCGGACCCCGGGCGGGGTCCGCGGGCTCAGCCGCAGCCGTGCTCCGGAACGTCAGACCGTGTCCAGCAGCCGGCCGGCCCGGTCGAGGGTCTCGCGGAAGTTCTCCTCGGTGGTCCGCTCGCGGGCCTGGGCCACCGTCAGCCACTCCAGCGGCGACTCCGGGTTCTCCGGCCGCGCGTCCTGCGGCCTGCCGGTGGCCAGCAGGAAGCGCAGGTCCGCGTGCTCGTGCGCGGGCTCGCGCGACGAGGCCGGCACCGGCACCACGGTGAGGTGCACCAGCGCGGCGTCCGGCCACGGCACCAGATCGGTCAGGTGGGTCTCCTCCAGCCCCTCCCGCAGCGCGATCTCCAGCGGCAGCGTCTCGCCCGGGTCGCCGTGCCCGCCGACCTGCAGCCAGGCCTGCTGGCGGACGTGCCAGCGCAGCAGCACCCGCTTGGTCTCCGGGTGGACGATCAGGGCGGAGGCCGTGAAGTGCAGCGGGGTCGCGCGGTCCCAGGCGTCGGGCTTGCCGACCAGGCCCAGCAGCCGCTCGTGGTCCGCCGTCTCGGCCGCGCCCTGGGGCCGGTACCGGCCCAGCAGCTCGGCCAGGCCGGGGGTCTGCGTCCCGCTCGTCATCCTCAGCACTCCTCGTTCCGTGTCGTTCCGTCTCGCACCGTCTCGCACCGTCCCAGCCGGTCCCGGACCGCCGGGTCCGCTCCATCGGCGGTGCCCCGCAGGGCCGTTGGACCCGTCCGCGTCCCGCGTGGGGCGAACGGGCCCACCCTACCCGGTGATCGCGCGGCGGCGGTCGGTGAGCACCGCGGGCCGGGCGGCCCTGGGGGTGTTGCGGCTGGCCAGGAAGCGCACCTCGCCGGCCGTCACGACCGCCGAGATGCCGGGCATGTCGCCGATCGCCAGGGCGTCCAGGGCGGTGCCCGCCGCCGAGCCGCGCGGCGCGTCGAGGAGGACGAGGTCGGCCTCGTCGCCCACCCGCAGCCGTCCGGCGGGCAGGCCCCAGACGTCGGCGACGTTGCCGGTGGCGAGCGCCCAGACCCGGGCCGGCTCCACCGGGCCCAGCGCGGACAGCTCCACCACCGTCTTCAGCACCGCCAGCGGGATCACCCCGAAGCCCGACGGGGTGTCCGAGCCCAGCACGATCCGCTCCAGCGCGCCCTCCTCGACGGCCCGCCGCACGATCCGCAGGCCCGCCCGCAGGTTTCCGGCCTGGACGATCTGCAGCGCCATCCGGCTCTCGGCCAGCAGCCGGTCCACGGCGGCGTCGGGCAGCGCGGTGGGGCCGCCGTTGGCGTGCCCGCAGACGTCCGGGTCGAGCGCCAGCAGGTCGTCCGCGCCGAGCGAGGCGGAGCCGGCCGCGCTGGCGCCCCCGGCGTGGCACATCACCGTCAGGCCGTGCGCCTTGGCCCAGCGGATCTGCTCGACGCCGTCCACGGCCTTCTCGTACGCGCCGAAGCCGAACTTGGCCAGCCACACCCCGCAGCTCGCCAGCTCCGCGAAGTCGGCCTCGTCCAGGGTGGGTTCGAGCAGCACGTTGCCGGCGTGCACCCGCATCCCGCCGGGCCGGAAGTTGTCGTAGGACGCCCGGGCGGCGACCGCGAGCGCCTTGACCCCGGCCCGGTCGCGCGGGCGGCCGGGGACGTGCACCTCCCCGGCCGAGATGGTCCGGGTGATGCCGCCGTGGACGTACCCCTCCAGGTAGTCCACGGCCTTCTGCCGGGGCGAGTAGTCGCCGAAGGCGACGTGCCCGTGCGAGTCGATCAGGCCGGGCGCCACGGTGGCCCCGGCCGCGTCCAGGACCAGCTCGGCGGCCGCCAGTTCAGCCGCCAGGTCGGCGGCCCGGCCCACCGCCGTGATGAGGCCGTCCACGCACAGAACGGTGTCCGCGCCGTCGACCAGCGGAGCGGTGAGATCACCGGAGACCACGCATCCGGCCCCCGTGACTGCCAATGTGCCCACGTCCTCGTCCTCTCCTCGTCCTGTCTCACACCGCGGCGAAGCGCTCGGGCCGGAACGCCGCCGCCAGTTCGGACGGCTCGCCCAGCACCTCCCGCGCGACGATCTCCCCGAGCACCGGCGCCAGGGTGAGACCGCTGTGGGTCACCACCACGTACAGCGAAGCGGCCCCGGGCACCCAGCCCAGCACGCTCATCCCGTCCACCGGCATCGGACGGACCCCGACGAAGGCGTCCTCCACCGTGACGTCCGCCCCGGCGGTGCCGGGCAGCACCTGCGCCAGGCGCGCCAGCACCTTCTCCGCCGCGGCCGGGCCCTGCCCCTCGTCGGTCAGCTCCTCGTCCACGTCGTGGCAGTGCAGCACCAGCCGCCCGCCGCTGTGCGGACGGATGCTCAGGTGCGGCGCGTGCAGCACCCGCTCCACCCGGACGGGCACCGGGGAGGTCCGCACCAGCAGCCCCATCACGGTGGTGCCGGAGTCGTCCCCCGGCTCCACCAGCGGCACGTCGGCGCCCGCCCGGCAGAGCAGTTCCCTGGTGCCGCGCCCGGCGCAGCTCACCACGGCGTCCGCCTCGAT
This sequence comes from Streptomyces sp. CBMA123, assembly GCF_014596465.1. Lineage (GTDB taxonomy): Bacteria > Actinomycetota > Actinomycetes > Streptomycetales > Streptomycetaceae > Kitasatospora. The sequence continues at coordinate 11,254 of NZ_MECK01000368.1, forward strand.
CTGCTGCCCGGAGGCCAGCCGGACGCCGCGCACCCGGTCGGCGCCGAGCAGGCCGGTGACGGCGTCCCCGATCCGCAGCCGGACGCCCAGGCTCCGGGCCCGCTCCTGGACGGCCGCGACCAGCCGGTCGCTGACCACGTGGGCGTCGTCCGGGTAGTACCGCAGCGGCCCGTGCAGGCCGTCGAGCGCCAGGCCCGGCTGGAGTTCGCGCCGGGCCCGGTCGGCGTCCAGTTCCTCGACCGGGTAGCCCTTGGCCCGGTAGCCGTCGGCGATGCCGGCCAGCCGCCGGTCCCCCTCCGCGCTGTCGGCCCAGTGCAGGTTGCCGCGCCGGAAGAACCAGGGCTCGCCGCCGGTCGCGGCGGCCAGCCGCTCGTGGGCGCGCAGCCCCTCGGCCGAGAGCCGGTAGTAGGGGTCGAACCCGTTGTCCACCGCGTTGACCCAGCCGAAGCCGTGGGCGGAGAGCCCCTCGGCGGGCTCCCGGGCGTCCACCAGGACGACCTCCGCGCCCTGTTCGGCCAGCCGCAGCGCGACACAGCTGCCGATCGATCCGGCTCCGACGACGACGATCCTGGTCACCGCTGCTCCTCCTTGCCGAGCGCCGTCCCGCACAGGTAGCCGCCGACCAGCGCCGGCCCGAGGGTGCCGCCGGAGCCCGGGTAGCCCGGGCCCATCACCGGCGAGGTGACGTTCCCGCAGGCGTACAGCCCGGGCACGGGGGTGTCGTCGTGTCGCAGCACCCGGCCCCGCTCGTCGGTGACCAGGCCGCCCTTGGTGCCGAGCATGCCCGGCTCGACCCGGACGGCGTGGAACGGCGGCTCCACCAGCGGCGCCAGGCAGGGGTTGGGCTCGTGCAGCGGGTCGCCGTAGTAGCGGTCGTGGCTGGTGGTGCCGCGGCCGAAGGCGGTGTCGACGCCCCGGACGGCGTCCGGGTTGAAGACGGCCAGGGTCTCGGTCAGGCCCTGCTCGTCCACGCCGATCAGCCGGGCGAGTCCGGCGGGGGTGTCGGCGCTGGTGTACCAGCCTGGCACCGGGCCGCCCGGCTGCGCGCCGGCGATCGGATAGGTACGGCGGAACGCCTCGTCGAAGACCAGCCAGGCGGGCAGGTTGGGGCGCTCGTGCCGGGTGGGGTCGAAGGCCAGGAAGGCCTTGGTGACGTCGTTGTAGTTGACGGCCTCGTTGACGAAGCGCCGGCCGTGCCGGTTGACCATGATCGAGCCGGGCAGGCAGCGCTCGCCGACCAGGTGCCGGGACATCGGCACCCCGTCGTACTCCTCGCCCTGGCCGGACACCGCCGGCACCCACCAGGCCTGGGACATGGTGCCGAGCGCCGCCCCGAGGGCGGTCGCCATCAGCAGGCCGTCGCCGTCGTTCCACGGCGGGCTGACCGGGCGCGTCCCGGCCAGCCCGAGGTGGGCCCGCTTGAGCCGCTCGTTCCACTCGAAGCCGCCGGTGGCCAGCACCACGCCGGCCCGCGCCCGGTACTCCACCGGGCCGTCGGCGGTCTCGGCCCGGACGCCGACCACCCGGCCGTCCTCGACCAGCAGCCCGGTGGCGCGCACCCCGGTCTGGTAGGTCACCCCGCGGTCGTCGCAGGCCGCCACCAGGCCGGCCACCAGCGCGGCGCCCACCGTGACCACGCCCTCGGCCTTGCGGCGGGCGACCAGCTCGTGGTCGTAGCGCCCGGGGATCTGCCAGCGGTGCCGCTCGTCGTAGGTGACGGCGTCGAAGTGGCTGCCCTTGCGGATCCGCTCCAGCAGACCGGGGCGGTCGGCGGTCGGGAACGGCACGTTGTCGAGGGTGCGGCCGACGTCCCGGGCGCCGGGCCAGTCCGAGTGGTAGTCGGGCCGGTCGATCGGGAACAGCCGGACGGGCGTCTCGGCGTGCAGGTAGTCGACCACCCGCGGCGCCACCTCGACGTACTGTTCGAGCCGCCACCGCTCGGTCTCGCCCTCGGTGACGAGCTCCAGGTAGCGCAGCGCGTCCTCGGCGGAGTCGGGCATGCCGTGCTCGCGCATCACGGAGCTGTCGGGCACCCAGATCATGCCGCCGGACACGGCGGTGGTGCCGCCCAGCACCGGGGTGCGTTCGAGGACCAGCACCCGGTGCCCGGCGTCGGCGGCGCGGCAGGCCGCCAGCAGTCCGGCGCCGCCGGAGCCGATCACCAGGGAGTCGGTTTCAACCTGTCGCACGGCAGTCCAATCCTCGGGAGTCAAGCGGGCTCTGGGTCCAGCGGACCCAGGAGTCGGTACGGCTCAGGAGTCGGTACGGCTCAGGAGTCGGTACGGCTCAGGAGTCGGTACGGCTCAGGAGTCGGTACGGCTCAGGAACGGGGAAGTCAGAGCAGCGGGGCGGGCCGGTAGCCGGACCACTCGGGGTGCCGGGCGGCCAGCTCCTCGATCCGCGCCACCACGGCCGCGACCTGGTCGGTGGCGGCGCCGGTGAAGCCGATCCGGTCGGCCAGCAGGGCGTCCAACTGGGCGCGGTCCAGCGGCAGTCGGTCGTCCGCGGCGAGCCGGGCCATCAGGTGGTTGTCCACGCCCTCCGAGCGCATGTCCAGGGCCGCGCCGACGGCGTGCTCCTTGATGATCTCGTGCGCGGTCTCCCGGCCGACGCCCGCGCGCACCGCCGCCATCAGGATCTTGGTGGTGCCCAGGAACGGCAGGTAGCGCTCCAGCTCGGCGCCGACCATCGACGGGAAGACGCCGAACTCGTCCAGGACGGTCAGCAGCGTCTCCAGCATCCCGTCGAAGGCGAAGAAGGCGTCCGGCAGCGCGACCCGGCGCACCACCGAGCAGGACACGTCGCCCTCGTTCCACTGGTCGCCGGACAGCTCGCCGGCCATCGACGCGAAGCCGCGCAGCACGATCATCAGGCCGTTGATCCGCTCACAGGAGCGGGAGTTCATCTTGTGCGGCATCGCCGAGGAGCCGACCTGGCCCTCCGCGAAGCCCTCGGTCACCAGCTCGTCGCCGGCCATCAGCCGGATCGACTTGGCCAGCGAGGACGGGCCGGCCGCCAGCTGCACCAGCAGGCTCAGCACCTCGTAGTCGAGCGAGCGCGGGTAGACCTGGCCGACACTGGTGAGCCGGTGCGCGAACCCGAGGTGGCCGGCCACCCGGTCCTCCAGCTCGACCAGCCGGGCGCGGTCCCCGCCGAGCAGGTCCAGCATGTCCTGGGCCGTCCCCATCGGGCCCTTGATGCCGCGCATCGGGTAGCGCTCGATCAGCTCCTCCAGCCGCACCAGGGCGGCCAGCACCTCGTCGGCCACGGTCGCGAAGCGCTTGCCCAGCGTGGTGGCCTGGGCGGCCACGTTGTGCGAGCGGCCGGCCATCACCAGCTCGGCGTGCTCGGCGGCCAGCGCTCCCAGCCGGGTCAGCAGCGCGACGCAGCGGCCGCGCACCAGCACCAGGCTCTCCCGGATCTGCAGCTGCTCGACGTTCTCGGTGAGGTCCCGGGAGGTCATCCCCTTGTGGATGTGCTCGTGCCCGGCCAGGGCGTTGAACTCCTCGATCCGGGCCTTCACATCGTGCCGGGTGACCCGCTCGCGCGCCTCGATGGAGGCGTGGTCGATCCGGTCGAGGACCTTCTCGTAGTCGGCCACCACGCCGTCCGGGACGGCTATGCCGAGGTCGCGCTGGGCGCTCAGCACGGCCAGCCACAGCCGGCGCTCCAGCACGATCTTGTGCTCGGCCGACCAGAGTTCGACCAGCTCGGGCGAGGCGTAGCGGGCGGCCAGGACGTCGGGGATGTCGGTCTTCATGGCCCTGCTTTCGGGTGGGGGGTCGTCCGCGCGGTCTTCCGCACGGTGTCGTCCGAGGCGGCGGGGTGCCGGATCGGGAGTGCCGGGTCAGGAGTCCCGGGTCAGGAGACCGCGGTGGTGGTCAGGCCCTGGTTGTTGGCCCGGGTGAACCAGAAGTCCCGGATCAGGCCCCGGTTCTTCAGCTCCCAGGCCCACCGCTCGGCGTCCTGCGGACGCCGGGTGAAGGCGAAGCAGGCCGGCCCGGTGACGCTGAGCGCGATCGCGTCCACCGACGGGGCGGCCCGGCCGGCCTCCAGCACGCTCGCCACCGACTCGCCCTGGAAGGCGATCTGGGCCTGCTTGAAGTGGCCGGTGAAGGTGATCTCGTTGACCGCCGCGCAGAACGCGTCGAAGTCCTGCTCCAGGACGGCCGGGGCGAGCCCCATGAAGACCAGGTGGGAGGTGCGCCAGGACTCCTCGGCCGGGATCGGCGTGACGGAGTGGAACCAGTCCAGCTCCTCCTGGCCGCCCAGGTGGCGTCCGTGGGTGAGCAGCACCAGGATCGGCCAGTCCGGGAAGTCCAGCCGGACCACCGGCTTCGGCGGCGCGACCTGCTGGGCGAAGCGGCTGGGCCGCAGGTACTTCTGCGGCTGCTCGGCGAAGTCCGGCGGGTTGACGTGACCGCCGTCGACCAGGAAGCCGCCGTACGCGGACAGCCCGGTGCTGGCGCCGGAGGTCCGGCCGCGGCCGAGGGCGCGGGCCAGCTCCCGCTGGTCCGGCTCCACCCCGCACAGCCGGCCGTAGGCGTGGCCGACGGCCAGCAGGGTGCTGGTCTTGGAGCCGAAACCGCTGTGCTGGGGCAGCGCTTCGAGGACGTCCACCCGGGCGGCCGGGCCGTCCCACAGCTTGCGCAGGGTCTCCAGGGCGGCGGTCAGTTCGCGCGCCGTCTCCTCGGCGGTGCCGGTCACCGCGACGATCCCGTCCGCGGCCTCCCGCACCTCGGCGGTCAGGCCGGGCCGGTCGACGGCCATCGCGGCGATGCCGTTGCGGCGCAGCGAGCTGCCGTCGAGGCTGATCAGGGTGAAGCTCAGCCGGGCCGGAGCGGACACCCGGACGGCACCGCTTCGGTCGGGTCGGTCAAGTGCCATGGTGGGACCTCCGATTGATCGTCGATCACGGTCACGGGCGCGCCGGTCCGCACGCGGAACACGGGGTCCGGGGGGTCGCTGGGTTCGGGGGGCTGGTTCCGGGGGCCGGTCGTCGGCGCGTCACGCCCCTGGGCAACCGGCATCGGCTGCGGGGCCCGCGGCGATGCAATCTTGGACCGGTTCCGGACGCACCGTCAATCACCGTATTCCGTCCGACCGCTCCTCACCTGGGGTGTCACATCCGCGATCGCCGATTCGTCTCAGGAGTGGAAGCCGATCATCGCGATCGCAGGTCGCGACCACCGAAACGGAGGCCACCAGTGGCTACGCGGAAGGTCAACGAATCCCTGACCCGGGTCGGACCGGGCACGCCGATGGGCCGGATGCTCCGCGAGTACTGGCTTCCGGTGATGCGCAGCGAGCGGCTGGCCGAACCAGGCGGCGCGCCCGTCCCGGTGGAGCTGCTCGGCGAGAAGTACGTGCTGTTCCGCGGCGCGGACGGCCGGGTCGGCTGCTTCGACGAGGCCTGCCCGCACCGGGGCGCCTCGCTGGCGCTGGCCCGGAACGAGGACTGCGCGCTGCGCTGCGTCTACCACGGCTGGAAGTTCGACGTCTCCGGCACGGTGCTGGACACCCCGTCGGAGCCCGAGGACGGCGGCCGGTTCGCCTCGCGGGTCTCGCTGAAGCACCACCCGGTGGTGGAGGCCGGCGGGGTCATCTGGGTGTGGCTCGGCGGCACCGGCCGGGAGCCCAACGCCTTCCCGGCGTTCCCGTTCACCAAGCTCCCGGCCGAGCAGGTCTTCGCCACCGTCGCCCTGGTGGACTGCAACTGGTTCCAGGGCGTCGAGGCCGACATCGACTCGGCGCACGTCTCCCTGCTGCACGAGACCGAGGCCCGCAACGGCCCGCTGCGCGACCTGCTCGACGACACCGCCCCGCGCGACGAGATCGACGAGCAGCCGTACGGGCTGCGCTACGCCGCGATCCGCTCGCTGTCCTCCGGGGACTCCCTGGTGCGGATCAAGCCCTTCGCCATGCCCTGGTACACCGTGGTGCCCGAACTGCCCACCGGTGACCGGCTCTGGCACGCCTGGGTGCCCGTCAACGACCACCAGACCATCATGTGGTACCTGTGGTGGAACGACGACAAGCCCGTCGACCCGACGTACTTCGCCGAGCAGTTCGGCCTCGACCTCGACCGGCTCAACCCCGACAACATCCGCGAGGGCTACTCCCGCGAGAACCTGTGGGGCCAGGACCGCGCCGCGATGGCCGACGGCCGCAGCTTCTCCGGGATCCGCGGCCTGGTGCTCCAGGACGTCGCCGTGCAGGAGAGCATGGGGCCGATCGTCGACCGGACCATCGAGAACCCGGGCAAGAGCGACCGCGGCATCGTGCGCGCCCGCCGCTACATGCTGGACGCCCTCGACGCCCACGCCAGTGGCGCCACCCCGCCCGGGCTCGGGCCGGACGCCGACTACGGCAAGGCGACCTCCGCCAACATGGTCGTCCCGGACGGCACCGACTGGCGCGGCCTGGTGGGCTGAGCCCGCCTCGCGCCCAGCCCGCTCAGTCCCGCAGCCGCTCAGCCACTCAGTCCCGCAGCCACTGAGCCCCTCAGCCGCTCAGTCCCGCAGCCATTGAGTCACTCAGCCACTCAGCCACTCGGAGGAGGATCTGCCATGGCCCACGTGCTGTCCCTCTCGGGAAGTCCGTCCGCGACGTCCCGCACCACCGCCCTGCTGCGCCACCTCGGCACCCGTCTCACCGCCCACGGCCACCGGGTGACGCCCCTGGAGGTCCGGTCCCTGCCGGCCGAGGCACTGCTCGGCGCCGACCCCCGGCACCCCGCCATCGCGGCGGTGGCCGAACTCTTCGAGGCGGCCGACGGGATCGTGGTCGGCACGCCCGTCTACAAGGCCGCCTACTCCGGTCTGCTGAAGTCCCTGCTCGACCTGCTGCCGCAGTACGCCCTCGCCGGGAAGGTGGTGCTGCCGCTGGCCACCGGCGGCACCACCGCGCACGTGCTGGCGATCGACTACGCGCTGCGCCCGGTGCTCACCTCGATGGGCGCCGCGCAGGTCACCCCCGGCTGGTTCACCCTCGACCGCGAGATCACCGTGCGCGAGGACGGCACGGTGACGGTCGCCGAGCCGGCCGCCGACGCCCTGGCCCAGGTCACCGACCAGTTCTCCGTCGCCCTCGGCGGGCGCGCCGCGCTGTCCGCGGCCTCCGCCTGAGCCCGCCCCTATCTGTTGGAGTACCTGTGAAGCGCTGGTCCACCAAGGACTTGGAAATCCTCCGCCCGCCGGCCGACGGCCGCCCCGGTGACGGCATCCTCACCTTCACCGACCGCTACTCGGTGTACGACTTCGGCGTGATGCCGGACGAGATCCCCGGCAAGGGCATCGCCTCCGCCACCATGGCCGTCCACTCCTTCGGGCTGCTCGAAGCGGCCGGCGTGTCGACCCACTTCGTGGAGCAGGTGGACGAGCGCTCGCTGCGCATCCGGCTGCTGGACATCGACCTCCTGGGCCGCCACGCCGCCACCGGCCCGGCCGGGATGATCCCGCTCCAGGTGGTCTACCGCAACGCGCTGCCGCGCGAGTCCTCCGTTCACCGCCGCACCGCCGCGGGCACCCTGGACCGGGCGCTGGTGCCCCCGTACGGCGCCGACGGTGCGCCGTGGCTGGCCGCCCCGATGGTGGAGTTCACCACCAAGTTCGAGGAGACCGACCGCTTCGTCACCGCCGAGGAGGCCGCCCTGGTCGGCCGGGTCACCCCCGGTGACCTGGCCGGGATCGCCGAACTGACCCGCACCGTCGCCGGGGTCCTGACCGCCCACGCGGACGCGGTCGGGCTGCGGCTCGCGGACGGCAAGGCCGAGTACGGCTTCGACGAGCACCGCCGTCCGCTGCTGATCGACCACGTCGGCACCCCGGACGAGAACCGCTTCTACTTCCACGGGACCCCGGTCTGCAAGGAGTTGCTGCGGCTGCTCCACCCCGGGCTGCGCGACCAGGTGCAGGAGGCCGTGCGCAACGGCACGCCCCGCTCCGAGTGGCCGCCCCCGGAGCCGCTCAGCGACCGGCTGGTGACGGCAACCGCCGAGGTCTACCATGCGCTCACCGCGCTGTGGACGGGCGGCCGCCCGGACACCCCGCAGCCCGAGCGACGGCTGGCCGCGGCGGTCGAGGAGTTCCACTCCTCGCTGCCCGCACCGCAGTTGCTGGAGCGGGTCGGGCTGGTCGGGACTTCGAACAACTAGGGTACGGAACATGAGAGTTGGGGACGTGGCCGAGCCGGGGGACGTGGCCGAGCCGGGTGAGGCGACCGCCGCACTCCGCCGCGCCGGGGTCGAGGCGGACGGCTCCACGCGCCGCCGGGCGGAGTACTCCAGCGACGCCTCGCTCTACCGGATCGTCCCCGCCGCCGTCGCGTTCCCGCGCGGCGCCGACGAGGTGGCGGCGGCGCTGGACGTCTGCCGCTCGCTCGGCGTTCCGCTGACGGCCCGGGGCGCCGGTACGTCGATCGCCGGGAACGCGGTCGGCCCCGGCGTCGTCCTGGACTTCTCCCGCCACCTCAACCGGGTGCACGGGATCGACCCGGAGACCCGAACCGCCGTGGTGGACCCGGGAGTCGTCCTGGACGACCTGCAACGGGCCGCCGCCGCCCACGGCCTGCGCTTCGGCCCCGACCCGTCCACCCACAGCCGCTGCACGATCGGCGGGATGATCGGCAACAACGCCTGCGGCTCCCGGGCGCTCGGCTACGGGCGCACCGCCGACAACGTGGTCGAGCTGGACGTGGTCACCGGCACCGGCGAACGCCTCACCGCCCGCAAGGGCGCGGACCCCTCCGGCTCGCCGACCCTCACCGCGCTCTCCCGCGTGGTGCAGGGCCGGCTGGCCGTCATCCGCACCGAACTCGGCCGGTTCGGGCGGCAGGTGTCCGGCTACTCCCTCGAACACCTACTGCCGGAAAGGGGTTTCGACCTCCCGGCCGCCCTCGCCGGCTCCGAGGGCACCCTCGGGGTGCTGCTCGGGGCCCGGCTGCGGCTCACCGCCGTCCCCGCCGCGACCGCGCTGGCGGTGCTGGGCTACCCCGACATGGCCGGCGCCGCCGACGACGTCCCCCGGCTGCTGCCCTGCGAGCCGGTCGCCGTCGAGGGCCTGGACCGGCGCATCGTCGACATCGTCCGCGGTCTGCGCGGCTCCGCCGCCCTGCCGCAACTGCCGCGCGGCGGCGGCTGGTTGCTGGTCGAGGTGGCGGGCGACACCGCGGAGGAGGCCCGCGCGGGCGCGGCCCGGGTGATCGCCGCCGCCGGGGCGCTGGACTCCCGGCTGATCACCGACGCGGCGGAGGCCGCGGCGCTGTGGCGGATCCGCGAGGACGGCGCCGGCCTGGTCGCCCGCACCGGCCGCGCCCACCCCGGCTGGGAGGACGCCGCCGTTCCGCCCGACCGACTCGGCGCCTACCTGCGCGAGTTCGAGGCACTGCTGACCGACCACGGCCTCACCGGCATCCCGTACGGCCACTTCGGCGACGGCTGCGTCCACGTCCGGCTCGACTTCCCGCTCGAACGGCCGGGCGGCCCGGCCGTGTTCCGGGCCTTCCTGGAACAGGCCGCGCAACTGGTCGGCCGGCACGGCGGTTCGATGTCCGGCGAGCACGGCGACGGCCGCGCCCGCGGCGAACTCCTGCCCCACATGTACTCCCCCGCCGCACTGGAGGCCTTCGGCGCGGTCAAGGCCGTCTTCGACCCCGACGGCCTGCTCAACCCCGGCGTCCTGGTGCACCCGGCCCCGCTGGACGCCGACCTCCGCCTCCCCGCCGCCGCCCCGCTGCGCATCGGTCTCGGACTCGCCCACCACCGGGACGACGGCGACTTCACCCGGGCCGTCCACCGCTGCACCGGCGTCGGCAAGTGCCGGGCGAGCAGCCCCGCCCCGGACTCCGTGATGTGCCCGAGCTACCTGGCCACCCGGGACGAGAAGGACTCCACCCGGGGCCGTGCCCGGGTGCTCCAGGAGATGGTCAACGGCACGCTGGTGCAAGGCTGGCAGGCCCCCGAACTCGCCGAGGCACTGGACCTCTGCCTGGCCTGCAAGGGCTGCTCCTCCGACTGCCCCAGCGGCGTCGACATGGCCTCCTACAAGGCCGAGTACCTCCACCAGCGCTACCGCGGCCGGCTGCGCCCCGCCTCCCACTACTCGCTCGGCCTGCTCCCGTACTGGGCCCGCCTCGCCGCCCTCGCCCCGGGGCTCACCAACCGCGCCCTGGCCGGGCCGCTCGGCCGGCTGGGCCGACGGGCCGCCGGAGTGGACCCGCGCCGGGAGCTGCCGCGGTTCGCCCCGCGCACCTTCCGCCAGTGGTTCGCCGCCCGCCCGCGACCGGCGTCCACCGGCGACCCGGTGCTGCTCTGGGTCGACACCTTCACCAACCACTTCGCCCCGCAGGTCGGCCAGGCCGCCGTACGGGTCCTCGAAGGGGCCGGCTACCAGGTGCGGATCCCGGACCGGCAGCTCTGCTGCGGCCTCACCACCATCAGCACCGGACAGCTGGACCTCGCCCGCCGCACCCTCGGCCGCAGCGTCGCCGCCCTGGCCCCGCACGCCGAGGCGGGCATCCCGGTCGTCGGGCTGGAACCGTCCTGCACCGCGGTCTTCCGCGGCGACGCCGCCGAACTCCTGGGCGCCACACCGGCCGTGGCGGCCGTCGCGCGCGCCACCCGCACCCTGGCCGAGCTGCTCACCGACACCCCCGGCTGGACGCCCCCGCCGCTCACCGGCACCCAGGTCGTCGCCCAGCCGCACTGCCACCACCGCGCCGTCCTGGGCTGGTCCGCCGACCGCGAGCTGCTCACCCGGGCGGGCGCCACCGTTCAGGCGGTCGACGGCTGTTGCGGGCTGGCCGGGAACTTCGGCGCCGAGCGCGGCCACTACGAGACCAGTGTGCGGGTCGCCGAGACCTCCCTGCTGCCCGCCGTCCGCGCCGCCGGGCCGGACACCGACCTGCTCGCCGACGGCTTCTCCTGCCGCACCCAACTCGACCAGCTCGCCCACCGCGAGAGCCTCCACCTCGCCGAACTTCTGGACCGCAGATGACCACCGAGCGCCCCCTGCTGATAGGCACCGTCACCCTCGACTACCTCCACGAGGGCCCGATCGGCCGCGCCCTGCCGCCCGCGGCCCTGCAGTGGGGCGGCGTCATCCACAACGTCGCATGCGCGATGGCCGCCCGCGGCAGCGACCCGCTCTTCCTCACCGCCGAGTACACCGGCGACCTCGCCCCCGCCGTGGACGCGCACCTCGCCGCCCACGGCGTCGAGCGGATCGCCCTGCCCGCCCCGACCCCGCTGCCCCTGTTCGAGGCCCAGCTGGTGGACGGCTCGGTCATCGACATGCACTTCGTCGGCCAAGCGGCGCTCGACCTGCTCACTCCCGAACTGCTGGGCGCCCGGCCCGAGTTGTTCGACCAGGCCTCGGTCATCGTCTCCGGCACCGACAGCCACCCCGCCACCCTGGCCTGGCTGTGCGCCACCGCCCGCGAACGCGGCATCCCGTTCTGGCTGCTCTCCGCCGACCCGACCGAAGTCCACAAGCTCGTCCCCGACGGCGAACAGGCGACCTTCGTCTCGCTCAACGCCCGTGAACTCTCGCTCTGGGCCGGCACCGAGCTGCCCGGCCTGCCCGGCCTGCCCCACGGGTCCGACCTGTCCGACCTGTCCGCGCACGAGGCGATCGCCGCCGCCCGCAAGCTCGTCGACTCCGACGGCCACGTGCTCGTCACCCTCGGCGCCCAGGGCTCCGTCCTCGTCCCCGGGGACGGCGGCGCCCTGCTGCACCAGCCCGCTCCCACCGTCAACGGGCAGCCGCTCACCGTCGGCGCCGGCGACATCCTGTTCGCCTGCCTCCTCGCCGCCCGGCTCGCCCCCACCCCGTGGGCCGAGGCGCTCCGGGAGGCCGCCGCCCTGACCACGGCGTACCTGACCACGCCGACGTACGCCGCGCTGCGGCCGTAGGGCCGGCCCCCAGGGGGGGGCCGGCGCCCGCCCCGGCACCCCCCGACAAACGGCACTTTGACATTCCGCTTTTAGTCGTACAGTCTTTTCGGCATGTCCGACCGTCACCCGATCCGCTGCGCCGCCATCGAGCTGGCGCTGATCGGCGTGGCCGCGCACTGCGTCGCCGACAACCTCTGTCGCTGAACCCGCCTGTCCCGAAGCGTTGCGGTGATCGCCGCCTCGGGGCGTCGCCCCTTCCCGCGGGCGCGGTGCCGTTCCCCTTTTCCCGAGGCCTCACTGCCGCCCGCCTTCCTCCGTACACCATCGGTAGCGAAAGGCCCCCTTTCCGATGTCTCGAACCACCTTCAGCCCCCGCCGCCTCGCCGCGGCGACCGTCACCGTCGCCCTGGTCGCCGGAGCGGCGGCCTGCGGACCGAAGGCCGACGGCGGTGGGAGCACCGGCAAGGACGCGGCGCCGAAGCCGGGCGGCACCCTCACCGTCCTGAACCAGAACCCCCAGGACCAGTTCGACCCCGCGCGGCTCTACACCTCCGGCGGCGGCAACGTCCCCTCGCTGGTCTTCCGCACCCTCACCACCCGCAACCGGGCCGACGGCGCGGCCGGCACCAAGGTCGTCCCCGACCTCGCCACCGACACCGGCACCTCCTCCGAGGGCGCCACGGTGTGGACGTACCACCTCAAGGACAACCTCAGCTACGAGGACGGCTCGCCGATCACCACCGCCGACATCAAGTACGGCATCGAGCGCTCCTTCGCCCCCGAACTCTCCGGCGGGGCACCCTATCTGAGGGACTGGCTGGTCGGCGCCGCCGACTACCAGGGTCCGTACCAGGGCGGCCGCGGCCTGGACGCCATCGAGACGCCGGACCAGAAGACCATCGTGTTCCACCTGAACAAGCCCGAGGGCGACTTCCCCTACCTGGCCACCCAGACCCAGTTCGCCCCCGTCCCGCAGGCCAAGGACACCGGGACGAAGTACCAGGACCACCCCGTCTCCTCCGGCCCCTACCAGGTGGTCAAGAACGAGAACGACGGCACCCACATCGTCCTCAAGCGCAACCCCCACTGGTCCACGGCGACGGACGACCAGCGCAAGGCGTACCCCGACACCATCGACGTGCAGTCCGGCCTCGACCCGGCGGTGATCAACCAGCGGCTCGCCTCCGGCACCGGCGCCGACGCGGCCGCCGTCACCACCGACACCAACCTCGGCCCCTCCGAACTCGCCCAGGTGAAGGACGACAAGGCGCTCGCCGCCCGGGTCGGCACCGGCCACTTCGGCTACGTCAACTACCTGGCGTTCAACCCCAAGGTCAAGCCCTTCGACAACCCCAAGGTCCGACAGGCGATCGCCTACGCGCTCAACCGCACCTCGGTGGTCAACGCCGCCGGCGGCTCCTCGCTCGCCGAGGCCGCCACCACCTACCTGCCCGCCCAGGAGACCTTCGGGTACACGCCGTACGACCCGTTCCCGGCCGGCGCCACCGGCAACCCGGACAAGGCCAAGGAGCTGCTGAAGGAGGCCGGCTACCCGGACGGCCTGACCATCACGCTCACCCACTCCACCGAGTCCGGCAAGGGCTACGGACCCAACTTGGCCACCGCCGTCCAGGACGGTCTGAAGGCCGCCGGGATCACCGTCCAGCTCGACGCCCTGGACGGCACCCGCTACTCCAAGACCATCCACACCGTCGGCACCGAGCCCGGCCTCTTCCTCTCCGGCTGGGGCGCCGACTGGCCGTCCGGCGGCCCGTTCCTGGCGCCGATCTTCGACGGCCGGCAGATCGTCACCGACGGCTACAACTTCAACTCCGCCCAGCTGGACGACCCTTCGGTGAACGACGAGATCGACCAGATCAACAAGATCACCGACCACGCCGAGGCCGCCAAGCGCTGGGGCGCCCTGGACCAGCGGATCGGCGACCAGGCCCTGACCGTCCCGCTGTTCCACCCGGTCTACAAGCGCCTCGCCGGCAAGGACGTCCGCAACGTCGTGATCAGCGACTGGACCGGCGTGCTGGACATCTCCCAGGTCGCGGTCAAGTAGCGGACGGCGACGGACGGATCGGTCGGACCACCATGGCTCCACAGAAGCCCACCACCGGGGAGGCCCTCACGGCCTCCCCGGCCGCCGGGGGACGGCAGGTGTGGCGGCGGCTGCTCGCGCGGCGCACCGTCCGCGCCGCCGGCCTCGTCATCGTCCTGCTCGCCCTGATCGCGGCGGCGGCACCGCTGCTCAGCGCGCTCGAAGGCCAGGACCCCACCGGCTACCACAACGACCTGCTCGACTCCGCGGCCGGCGGAGTGCCCACCGGCCCGCTCGGCGGGGTCAGCGCCGAGCACTGGCTCGGCGTCGAACCGGGCACCGGGCGGGACGTGTTCGCCCGGCTGGTGCACGGCGCCCGGATCTCGCTGCTGGTCGCCGTCGGCGCCACCCTCGTCCAGGTCACCCTCGGTGTGCTGCTCGGCCTCGCCGCGGGCCTGGGCAGCCGGCTGCTCGACCAACTGATCGGCAACACCACCGAGGTGATGCTCGCCCTGCCCTCGCTGGTCTTCGCCATCTCGCTGATGGCGATCGTGCCCTCCGACTTCCCCCGCCCGCTGCTGCTGACCCTGGTCATCGGGCTGCTGGGCTGGGCCGGCACCTCCCGGCTGGTCCGGGCCCAGACGCTCAGCCTCCGCCAACTCGACTACGTGGCCGCGGCCCGGCTGGCCGGCGCCTCCCGGTGGCGGATCGCCCGCCGGGAACTGCTGCCCTCGCTGGCCGCGCCGGTCATCACCTACGCGGCGGTGCTGCTGCCCGCCAACGTGGTCTCCGAGGCCGGGCTGTCCTTCCTCGGCGTGGGCGTCAAGCCGCCCACCTCCTCGTGGGGGCAGATGCTCTCCGGCGCGACCACCTGGTTCCGGGCGGACCCGATGTACGTCCTGCTGCCGTCCGCGCTGCTGTTCGTCACTGTGCTCGCCTTCACCGTGCTCGGCGACGCCGTCCGCACCGAGCTCGACCCGCGCGCGGCCTCCCGGCTGCGGGTCGGGACGCGGAGCGGGACCACGTCGGGCGCCGGCCCGTCGGCCGCCGGCCCGTCGGGCGCCGCCACCGAGGAGGCCACCGCATGACCCGCTTCCTGCTCCGCAAGGCCGTCGGCATGTTCGGCGTGCTGCTCGCGCTCTCCCTGGTCGTCTACGCGGTGTTCTACCTCGCCCCCGGCGACCCCGCCCAGCTCGCCTGCGGCGAGAAGTGCAGCCCCGCCCAGGTCCTCCAGGTGCGCGAACGGCTGGGCCTCGACGCGCCGGTGTACCTGCAGTACGCCCACTTCCTCCAGGGGATCGTCGCCGGACGCGACTTCAGCGCCGGGACCGGCCTGCTGCACTGCCCCGCGCCCTGCCTGGGCGTCTCCTACCGCAGCGGCGAACAGGTCACCGACATGATCACCGCCCGGCTCCCGGTGACGGCCTCGCTGGCGTTCGGCGCCATGGTGCTCTGGCTGGCCCTCGGGGTCGGTGCCGGGCTGCTCTCCGCGCTGCGCCGGGGCCGGCTGAGCGAGCGGCTGCTGACCGCGCTGACCCTGGCCGGCACCGCCGTCCCGGTGTTCGTCATCGGCCTGGTGCTGCTGATCGTCCTGTGCGCCCAGCTCCAGTGGCTGCCCTTCCCCAGCTACGTGCCGCTGACCGAGGACCCGCAGCAGTGGTTCTGGGGCCTGCTGCTGCCCTGGGTCTCGCTCGCCCTGATCGAGTCCGCCAAGTACGCCCGGCTGACCCGCTCGTCCATGCTGGAGACCCTCGCCGACGACCACATCCGGACCTTCCGGGCGTACGGCGTCAGCGAACGGCGGCTGGTGACCCGGCACGCGCTGCGCGGCGCGCTCACCCCGGTGATCGCGCTCACCGCGCTGGACCTCGGGACGATGTTCGGCTCCGCCGTGCTGACCGAGACGCTCTTCGGCCTCCCCGGGCTCGGCAAGCTGCTGGTCAGCTCGGTGGGCCTGATCGACCTGCCCACCGTGGTCGGCCTGACCCTGGTCACCGGGTTCTGCGTCGTGCTCGCCAATGTCGTCGCGGACGTGCTCTACGCGGTGACCGACCGAAGGGTGGTCCTCGCATGAGCCCCGAACCGCTGGTGGACGTCCGGGACCTGGTCGTGGACTTCCCCGTCGGCGACGGCCACGTCCGCGCCGTCGACGGCGTCGGCTTCACCCTGGAGCCCGGGCAGGCGCTCGGCATCGTCGGCGAGTCCGGCTCCGGCAAGAGCACCATCGCCTACGGGCTGCTCGGCCTGCACCGCGGGACGGGCGCCCGGATCGGCGGCTCGGTGCGGGTCGCCGGGGTCGACGCGGTCACCGCCGAAGGCGACGAACTCCGCCGGCTGCGGGGCGGACTGGCGGCCATGGTGTTCCAGGACCCGCTCTCCGCCCTCGACCCCTACTACGCGGTCGGGGACCAGATCGCCGAGGTCGTCCGGGTCCACCGGCCCGTCTCCCGCCGCGAGGCCCGGGCCCGGGCCGTCGAGGTGCTCGACCGGGTCGGCATCGCCGACGCGGCGCGGCGCTGCCGCTCCCGGCCACACGAGTTCAGCGGCGGGATGCGCCAGCGGGTGCTGATCGCGATGGCCCTGGCCTGCGAGCCGCGGCTGCTGGTCGCCGACGAGCCGACCACCGCCCTGGACGTCACCGTCCAGGCCCAGATCCTCGACCTGCTGCACGAGTTGCGCACCGAGACCGGGGCCGGGCTGGTCCTGGTCACCCACGACCTGGGGGTGGTCGCCGGGAGCGTGGACCGGGTGCTGGTGATGAAGGACGGCCGGGCGGTGGAACACGGGCCGGTCGCCGAGGTACTGGGCGCGCCGCGCGAGCCGTACACCCGGGCCCTGCTGTCGGCGGTGCCCCGGGTCGACGCCCCGGCCGCCCCGGCTGTTCCGGCTGTTCCGGCCGCCCCGGGCGGACCTGCCGGGCCTGCCCGGCCCGCCGAGGGCGAGGTGCTGCTCGAAGCCGTCGACCTGCGCCGGGAGTTCACCACCCGCGGCTCCCTCGCCCGGCGCGCCGCCCCGGTGGCCGCCGTGGACGGCGTCTCGCTCACCGTCCGGGCCGGCGAGACCCTGGGCGTGGTCGGCGAGTCCGGCTCCGGGAAGACCACCCTCGGGCGGATGCTCGTCCGGCTGCTGGACCCGACGAGCGGCCGGCTCCACTACCGCGGCCGCGACATCGGGGCGCTCGGGGACAAGGAGCTGCGCCCGCTGCGGCAGGAGCTGCAGATGGTCTTCCAGGACCCGGTCTCCTCGCTCAACCCGCGCCGCTCCATCGGGGAGTCCGTCGCCGACCCGCTGCGGATCGCCGGCCGGACCGACGAGCGCCGGATCCGCTCCCGGGTCGGCGAGTTGCTCGAACGCGTCGGGCTCGACCCCGACTGGTACCACCGCTACCCGCACGAGTTCTCCGGCGGGCAGCGCCAGCGGGTCGGCATCGCCCGGGCCCTGGCACCCGGGCCGCGGCTGATCGTCTGCGACGAACCGGTGTCCGCGCTGGACGTCACCACCCAGGCCCAGGTGGTCGAGCTGCTCGGCGAACTGCAGCGCGACCTGGGCCTGGCGCTGGTCTTCATCGCCCATGACCTCGCCGTGGTCCGGCAGGTGAGCGACCGGGTCGCGGTGATGCGGGCCGGGCGGATCGTCGAACAGGGCGAGGCCGACGCGGTCTACGACGCGCCCCAGCACCCGTACACCAAGGGCCTGCTGGCCGCAGTCCCGGTGCTGGACCCGGCCGAGGCGAGCGCCCGGCGCCACGCCCGGCTGGCCTCCGTCGGGGCCTGACCGGTCCCCCGCACCCTGACCGGGGTGCGGGGGCCTTCCGGGTTCAGAACGCGTCGTCGGGGATCTCGACCGCCGTCCGGTCCAGGCTCTCCAGCAGCCGGAACTGCGCCTCCGTCCTGGGCAGTTCCTGGCGGAAGAAGAACCGGCAGGCGTGCCGCTTGCCCTCGTAGAAGGGGCCGCTGCCACCCTCGGCGGCGAGGAACTGCTCCAGCCACAGCCAGGCGACCACGGTGTGGCCGACCGCCTCCAGGTAGCAACTGGAGTTGGCCAGGGCGGTCTCCGGATCGCCCGTCGCCCACAGCCGTCGGGTGACCGAGGCGATCCGCCGCACGGCCGCGTCCAGCTGCGCCGCGTACTCGCCGGCGTCACCGCCGAGGCCCTTGGCCCGGTCGACCGTCGCCGCGACGGTCTCGACCAGCAGCCGCAGCCCCGCCCCGCCGTCCATCACGACCTTGCGGCCGAGCAGGTCCAGCCCGTGGATCCCGTGGGTGCCCTCGTGGATCGGGTTGAGCCGGTTGTCGCGGTAGAACTGCTCCACCGCGTACTCGCGGGTGTAGCCGTAGCCGCCGTGCACCTGGATGGCGAGGCTGTTGGCCTCCAGGCACCACTGCGAGGGCCAGCTCTTGACGACGGGTGTGAGGACGTCCAGCAGCAGCTTGGCGCGGGCCCGGTCCTCGGGCGTCACGCCGGTGCGCTCCTCGTCCAGCAGCCGGCCGGCGTACAGCACCAGCGCCAACGCCCCCTCGGCGTAGCACTTCTGGGCCAGCAGCATCCGGCGGACGTCGGCGTGGGCGATGATCGGCACCTGGGGGGCGGCCGGGTCCTTGGCGCCGGCCGGACGGCCCTGGGGGCGGCTGCGGGCGTACTCCAGGGCGTGCAGGTAGCCGGTGTAGCCGAGGGCGGCGGCGCCCAGCCCGACGCCGATCCGGGCCTCGTTCATCATGTGGAACATGAGGGCCAGGCCGTGGTGCGGCTCACCGACGAGCCGGCCGACGGCACCGGGCTCGCCGCCCGGCCGGTGGACGCCTTCGCCGAAGTTGAGCAGGGTGTTGGTGGTCCCCCGGAAGCCCATCTTGTGGTTCAGCCCGGCCAGGACCACGTCATTGCGCTCGCCGGGCGAACCGTCGGCGCCCACCAGCACCTTGGGCACGATGAACAGCGACAGGCCCTTCACCCCGGGCGGCCCGCCGGGGATCCTGGCCAGCACCAGGTGGACGATGTTCTCGGACAGCTCGTGGTCGCCGCCGGAGATCCACATCTTGTTGCCGAACAGCCGGTAGGTGCCGTCCGCCCGCGGCTCGGCCCGGGTGCGCAGGTCCGCCAGCGAGGACCCGGCCTGCGGCTCCGACAGGCACATGGTGCCGAAGAACCGGCCCTCCAGCATCGGCCGCACATAGGTGTCGATCTGGTCCCGGCTGCCGTGCGCCAGCAGCAGGTTGGCATGGCCCGCGGTGAGGAACGGGTACCCGGAGGTGCCCGGGTTGGCGGCCTGGAACCAGGCGAAGCAGGCGTTGGCGACGACGGCGGGCAGCTGGGCCCCGCCCACCTCGTGGTCCATCGCGCTGCCCAGCAGCCCGGTGCCGGCGAAGACGTCCAGCGCCTCCTTCACCTCCGGGATGATGTGCACCCGCTCCCCGTCGAAGCGCGGCTCCTGCGCGTCGTTCTTCCTGTTGTGCGGCGCGAAGTGCCGGGTGGCGACCTGCTCGCTCAGCTCCAGGGCGGCGTCGAAGGTCTCCCGCGCGTGCTCGGCGTAGCGCGGCCGCTCGGTGAGCGCGGCCACGTCCAGCCACTCGTACAGCAGGAAGTCGAGGTCACGGCGGGAGAGCAGCAGGGACGTCATCGGGCGGCGCCTTTCGGGTCGTGGAAGCGGACCACGGTCGGACTCCTTCTTACCTCCTCGCGGATCCGCGCGGAACGCCTCCGCCGGCGCGGGGAGCCCGGTGGGCGGGTGTGCCCGCCGGGCCTCCCCGGGCGGGCGGGTCAGGCCTGGCGGCGGGTGGCGATGAGGGCCGCGCCGAGGACGCAGGCGCCGGCGGCGGTGGCGTAGGCGAGGTGGTAGCCGGTGAGCTGGTCGGTGCTGGTCGCGGCGACCAGGACCATCACGGCCGTGCCCACGCTGGCACCGATCTGCTGGGTCACCACGTTCACCGCCCCGGCGACGGCGTGCTGTTCGGCGGGGACGCCGGTGAGTCCGGCGGAGGTCATCGACGGGAAGTTGAGGCCCTGGCCGATGCCGCTGACCACCAGGCCGGGCAGCACGTGCACCAGGTAGCCGCCCTCGTGCGGGGTGGTCAGCCAGAGTCCGGCGCCGGCGCCGATCAGCACCAGGCCGACGACCATCAGGGTGCGCGCGGTGTAGCGGGCCAGCAGGCGGCCGGTGACGAAGTTGGCGGTGAGGAAGACGGCGGCGGACATCGGGACCAGCGCGAGGCCGGACTCCGAGGGCGAGTAGTGCAGCATGCCCTGGAGGTACAGCGGCGCGAAGAACAGCAGGCCGACCGAGCCCATGTACTGGAGGAACGCCGCCAGGCTGGCGGCCCGCACCGAGGCGAGCCGGAACAGGCCGAGCGGCAGCACCGGGTCCTCGGTGCGGCTCTCCCGCACCACGAACAGCACCAGGCAGAGCACCGCGACGCAGAGCACCGCCCACGCGGTCGCGCCGTCGCTGCTGACGCCGACCACGAGCAGGGTGAGGCCGAGGGTGCCGGATACCGCGCCGGGCAGGTCGAGGCGGCCGCTGTGCCCGGTGCCGTCGGGCAGTCCGACCCGGGTCACGGCGAGCACGACGACTCCGAGCAGCACCGAGAACCCCAGCACCGAGCGCCAGCCGAGGAACTGGGTCAGCACGCCGCCGAGCAGCACTCCCCCGCTGAAGCTCGCGGCGCCGACGGCCGCGTACACGCCGAAGGCCCGGTTGCGGGCCGGGCCGGCCGGGAAGGTCTCGGTGAGCAGGGCCAGCGCGGCGGGCCCCGACAGGGCGGCGCCGATGCCCTGGACGGCGCGGGCGCCCAGCAGCACCCCGATGTTCGGCGCGATCGCTCCGACCAGCGCGGACGCGGTGAACAGGGCGATGCCGACCTCGAACACCCGCCGCCGGCCGAGCACGTCGGCGAGCCGGCCGCCGACCAGCAGGAAGCCGGCGAAGGTGACGGCGTAGGCGGTCATCACCCACTGGAGCGTGCTGTCGTGGAGTTGGAAGCGCTCTCCGACGGAGGGCAGGGCGGCGTTGAGCACCCCGAGGCCGCTCACGTCCAGGGCGAGTGCCCCGGCGAGCACTCCGAGGGCGAGTCCTGGCCGGCGCAGCGGCTCGACCGCGGTGTCGGTCATGCCGTTTCGCCCTCTCCGTCGCGGCGGGTGCGGGCACTGCGGGGGGTGGACACCGGGTGGTGTGGGGGGCGTTTTGCTAAGGAGCCGTCGGGCCGGGCTGACGCCGTATCAATATTCTCAACTGCCATGCTGATCAGATTGCAGTGGTCACTCAACTGCTGTCCACCCCGCCCGGGCCCGAACTACCACTCGGGCCACCTCCGTTGGGGCGTGCCCGGGCGGTGTCCGAGTCGTGACCGGGTGGCGGCCGAGCCGCGGCGGGCCGACCGCCGGCTGACGACTGGCTGACGGTTGGCTGACAACCGACTGACGGCCGACTGACGGCCGGCCCCGGCGACAGGTCGTGGGCGGCCGGTTCGCTACGGTACGCGTGTACCTGTCACCCGCTATCCTCCGTCCCCCGCCCGGGAGTTCCGGCCCGGCCCCGGAGGGCGCCGCCGACCTGGGCGGACGGCGACGGGGGGCGGCTCGGCGCGGCGGATCCGGCCGGGTCGGCGGGGGGCCCGCCGTGGCCGGGGATGCCTGGTTTCGACCGAGTAATCCGAAAGATTCCGAAAGATTCTGCGCATTTTTCGCGCCTGAAGAGGCTTATTCAGACACAGGCGAGATCAGAACTCGCCACGCCTCAACTGACCCTCAAAGTGCGCTTGTCTCACCATTCACAGGGTGGCACGCTGATGTCCGCCGATCAGGTAAGCATCAGGCAATCCGGCCTCCATTGAATCCGCATACTCGTTGCACTCACCTCTGCGACCATGCGTTCCCGCCCGCCCGGTTCCAGGGCGGACGAAGAGACCAGCGCCACGGATTCCCGCGCCCGAGCCACCCGCGCCCCGGCCCGCGCTTTCATTCGACTCTGTACGAAACCACGGCAGTCGACCATGCCCACCGCCACCCCCTGACCGCCCATTCCACCCGGCCCGCCGAGGGAGTCGCCATGCCCGAAGAACGCGCAGCGCGAGACCTGTCCGCCGTGACGGACTTCCTGCTATCCCGCGCCGCCGAGCTGTTGGCCGTGGCCCCGACCGCCCTGGACCGCCGGGCGCCGCTGCACCGCTACGGACTGGACTCCGGCAGGTCGGTGGCGCTCGCGGCCGCGCTGTCCGAGTTCCTCGGCCGGCAGGTGCCCGCCACCTGGCTGTGGCAGTACCCGACCGTGGACGAGCTGGCCCGCGCCCTGGTCCACGGCCCGGGCACCGCCGAAGCCGCCGCGGCCAAGGAGCGCCGCTCGCCCTCCCAGGAGCCGGTGGCGATCGTCGGCATCGGCTGCCGGTTCCCCGGCGGGCCGGACCCGTCCGCGTTCTGGCGGCTGCTGGTCGAGGGCGGCGACGCCGTCGGGCCGGTGCCGGCCGCCCGCCGCGAGCTGATGAACGACGCGGTGCGCTGGGGCGGGTTCATCGACGGCATCGACCGCTTCGACCCGCTGTTCTTCGGCATCTCGCCCCGCGAGGCCGTCCAGATGGACCCGCAGCAGCGGCTGGTCCTGGAACTGTGCTGGGAGGCCCTGGAGGACGCCGGCATCGCCCCGCACAGCCTGCTCGGCAGCGACACCGGCGTGTTCATGGCCTCCTGCTGGGGCGACTACGCCGCGCTGGCGCACTACCGCGGCCCGGACGCCCAGATCACCCCGCACACCGCGACCGGCATGCACGACGGCATCATCGCCAACCGGGTCTCCTACGTCCTCGGCCTCCAGGGCCCGAGCATGGCCATCGACGCCGCCTGCGCCGGCTCCCTGGTCTCGGTACACGTGGGCTGCCAGTCGATCCAGCTGGGCGAGAGCGACCTCGTCCTGGCCGGCGGGGTCAACCTCAGCTTCGTCTCCGACTACTACACCGCCATGGACCAGATGGGCGCGCTCGCCCCGGACGGCCGCTGCAAGTCCTTCGACGCCCGTGCCAACGGCTACGTGCGCGGCGAGGGCGCCGGCGTGGTGGTGCTCGCCCCGCTGAGCGTCGCCCTCGAACGCGACCTGCCGGTGTACTGCCTGATCAAGGGCAGCTCCTCCAACAACGACGGCCTGAGCAACGGCATGACGGCGCCCAACCCGCTGGCGCAGGAGAAGATGCTGCGCACCGCGTACCGGCGGGCGGGCATCGCCCCGCACCTGGTGGACTACATCGAGTGCCACGGCTCCGCGACACCGCTCGGCGACCCGATCGAGGCCAACGCCATCGGCGCCGTCCTCGGCGGCGACCGCGCCGAGCCGCTGCGGCTGGGCTCCGTCAAGTCCAACGTCGGGCACCTGGAGGCGGCGGCCGGCATCGTCGGGCTGGTCAAGCTGGCGATGTCGATGCGCAACGGCGTGCTGCCGCCGAGCCTGCACTACAGCGCACCCAACCCGCAGATCATGTTCGACGAGTACAACCTCACCGTGCAGGACCGGCTGACGCCCTGGCCGCGGCGCTCGGACGCCCGCCGGGGCGGCGTCAGCTCCTTCGGCTTCGGCGGCGCGATCTGTCACGTCGCCGTGGAGGAACTGCCGCGCCCGGAGAGCTCCTTGCTGCTGCTGGCCGCCGACTCCCGGGAGGAGCTGGCCGAGCGGGCCCGGGCGGTGCGCGACGCGACCGACCTGCGCGCGCTCTGCCGCCGCACCCCCGGCGAGGGCCCGTTCCGGCTCGCGGCCGCCGCCCACGACCTGGCCGCGCTCCGCTCCCAGCTGGACGCCTTCGGCAGCGGCGTGGAGGCCGACGGGCTGAGCGTCGGGGAGGCCGCCGGGCGCCGGCCGCGGGTGGCGTTCCTGTTCTCCGGCAACGGCTCGCAGTGGCTCGGCATGGGCCGCCAACTGCTGGCCGGGCTGCCGGTGTTCCGCCGCTCCATGATGCGCTCCGACCGGCGGATGCGGGAGCTGCTGGGCTTCTCCCTGGTCGACCAGCTGCTGTCGCCGGAGGGCCGGCTGGACGACATGGACGTCTTCCAGCCGCTGCTGTTCTCGCTCCAGGTCGCGCTGGCCGAGGCCTGGCGCTCGCTGGGGGTGGAGCCGGACGTCGTGGTCGGGCAGAGCGTCGGCGAGTTCGCCGCCGCCCACGTCGCCGGGGCGCTGGACTTCGCCGACGCCTCCCGGCTGGCCGCCCACCACGGCCGACTGCTCCAGCAGTTGGCGGTCGGGCGCGGCGAGGGCATCGTGGTGATGACCGCCGCCGAGGAGGTCGAGCCGTACCTGACCGGCGGGCTCACCCTCTCCGGCCGCAACGGGCTGCGCTCCACCCTGGTCACCGGCACCCCGCAGGAGATCGACGGCCTGGTCCGCCGGCTCACCGACCTGGGCGTCACCAACCACCGGGTGCGGATGGGCCACGCCCCGCACTCCCCGCTGGTCGACCACGTCCTCGCCCCGCTGAAGGCCGAACTGGACGGCATCCGGCCCCGGACGGCCCGCATCCCGATGATCTCCACGGTCACCGGCGAGGCCGTCGACGGCGCCGAACTGGGCCCGGACTACTGGGCGGACAACCTGCGCCGGGAGATCCGGGTGGTCGACGCCCTGACCAGGCTGCGCGACCACGACGTCGACGCGGTGGTCGAACTCAGCCCGCACCCGCTGCTGCTCAAGTCGGTCTCGGAGATCCTCACCGCGACCACCCTGCCCTCGCTGCGCCGCGGCGCCGACGAGGCCGGCACCCTGCTCGGCTCGCTCGGCGCCCTGTACACCGCCGGACTGCCCGTCCCGGCCCACCCGTTCCTGGCCGGCGACCGGGGCCGCCACACCGCGCCGGTCCCCGGCGAGCGCGCCGCCGACGAACAGCTGCACCTGGTGCCCGTCACCGCCCGGACGGCGGGCGCGCTGGCCGACACCTGCCGCGCACTGTCCAACCACGTGGAGCGCGACCCGGGCCTGCGGGTCTGCGACCTCGCCTACACCCTCGCCGCCCGGCGCACCCACCACGGCCACCGGGTGGCGCTGCTCGCCCGCAACCGGCAGGACGTCCTGGACGGCCTCGCCCGGGTCGCGGCCGGCCGCCCGCACCCCGACGTGGTCACCGGCACCGTCTCCGGCAACGCCGACCGCCGGGTGGCGCTGGTGTTCTCCGGCGGCGGCACCCAGTGGGTCGGCATGGGCCGGGAACTGCTGCGCTCCCACGCCGGGTTCCGGTCCTGGATGGAGGCCTGCGACGCGGCCGTGCGCGCGGCCGGCGGCGGCTCGGTGCTGGAGCGGCTCGCCGCGCCCGCCGAGGAGGCCCGGTACGAGGAGATGGACTTCCAGCAGCCGGTGCTGTTCGCCCTCCAGGTCTCGCTGGCACAGGTCTGGCTCGGGCTCGGCGTCGAGCCGACCGCCGTGGTCGGGCACAGCCTGGGCGAGGTCGCGGCCGCCTGCGTGGCGGGCGCGCTGTCGCTGGAGGACGCCGCCCGAGTCGTGGTCACCCGCTCGCACCTGCTCGAACGCAAGGCCGCCGCGGGCGCCATGATCTCGGTCGACCTGCCGGAGGCGGAGCTGCTGCCCCTGCTCGCCCCGTACGCCGCGCACGCGGCCGTCGCCGTGGTCAACAGCCCCACCAGCGCGGCCGTCTCCGGCTCGCCCGAGGCCGTCGACGCCCTGGAGGCCGACCTTCGACGGGACGGGGTCTCGGTCCGCCGGATCCGGGTGGAGCGGCCGGTGCACAGCCCCGGGATGGACCCGCTGCTCCCGCCGCTGCGGGAGGGCATCGAGGGCATCACCGCGCTGCCGCCCGTCATCGACTTCCACTCCACGGCGCTGGCCGACAGCGTCAACCCGGCCACCGACGTGGACTACTGGGTGCACAACCTGCGCAACCAGGTCCGGTTCGCCGAGACCGTCGGGGCGCTGGTCGACCGGGGCGTCGACACCTTCATCGAGATCGGCCCGCACGAGACGCTGCGCGGCGCGGTGGAGGAGATCGCCGTGACCCGCGGCGCCCGGGTGCACGCCGTCAACTCGCTGCGGCGGGACGAGAGCGACCTGCGCTGCCTGCTGGGCGCCGCCGCCTCGCTGTACGTCCGGGGCCTGCCGCTGACCTTCGACCCGCTGTTCGGCGATGACGTCGACCTGGTGGAGACCCCGCTGGTGCAGTGGCAGAAGGAGCGCTACTGGATCGACACCGAGCCGCTCGCGCCGCGGGCCCCCGCGCCGGCCGCCGAACCCACCGCCGCCGCCGTGGTGGCGGCGCAGCCCGAGGCACGGTCGGTGGAACGGGCGCCGGGCCGACCGGTGGCCGAGATCGTCCTGGCCGAACTCGCCGACGCCCTGGGCGTGCCGGTGAGCGGCTTCGACACCGAGGCGTGCCTGCGCGACTTCGGCCTCGACTCGATGCTGGGGATCCGGCTGGTCAACCGGATGCAGTCGCTGTTCGGGCACCGGGTGTCGCCGGTGGTCTTCCTGGACGGCCGGTCGATCTCCGAAGTGGTCGGCCACTTCGTCGAACTCACCGCCGGACCGCCCGCGGCCCCCGCCGCCCCCGCCGCCACCGCGCCCGCCCCCACGTCGGCTCCACCACCGAAGGCCGAGCCGGACCGCGCCTTCCTCGACGAGCTGTCCGAGCTGGACGCCGAGGAGCTGCTGGACGAACTGGACGCCCGCGGCCTGCTGGCGGCCGACGACACCCCCGCCCTGGCGCAGCTGCGCGCCGCCGGCCTCGGCCTGGAACTGGCGCCGGCCTCGCACGGCCAGGCCTCGCTGTGGTTCATGCAGATGGTCTCGCCGGACGCCGTGCCCTACAACTTCATGGTGACCGCCCGGATCCGGACGGCCGTCGACGAGCAGGCCCTGGAGCGCGCCGTCCGGGCCGTCATGACCCGCCACCCCGCGCTGCGCACCCTGTTCGTGGAGGCCGGCGGCCGGCCGTACCAGGTCGTCCTGGACGAGCCGGTGTACGAGTTCCTGACGGTGGACGGCTCCGGGCTGGACGACGAACAGGCCCGCGAGGAACTGGCCCGGCACGGGCACCGGCCGCTCGACCTGGACAACGGGCCGCTGGTGCGGGTCGTCCTGCTGAACCGCGGCCCGGCCGACCACTACCTGCTGGTGCTGGTCCACCACATCGCCTCGGACGCGGCCTCCGCCGATGTGATGATCCGCGAACTCCAGGCGTACTACCAGGGCGCAGACCCGGCCGCCGACGCGCCCGCCGCCCCGTACACCGAGTTCGTCGCCTGGGAGCGGCAGTGGCTGGCCGGGCCGGCCGCCGACGCGGCCCTGGACTGGTGGTCGGAGAAGCTGGCCGACCCGCCCGCCCACCTCGACCTGTCCGCCAAGCAGCGCCCGCCGGGCGTCACCTACGAGGGCCGCGACCTCGCGTTCCGCTGGAGCGCCGAGGAGACCCGGCTGCTGCGGGAGTTCGCGGTGCGCGAGGGCGTGTCGATCAGCACCGTCGTGCTGGCCGGGTTCTTCGCCACCCTCAACCGCGCGGTCGGCACCGAGGACGCCGTACTGGCCACCGCGATCGCCCAACGCTCCGAGCCCGGCTGGGAGTCGGCGATCGGCTACTACCTCAACACCGTGCTGGTCCGGGCGAGCCCGGCCGCCGACCGCAGCTTCCGCGACCTGCTGCGCGAGGTCCACGCCTTCTCGCTCGGCCTGCTGGAGCACATGAACTACCCCCTGGACCTGCTGGCCTCCCAGTTGAAGCCGCCGAGGGTCGAGGGCCGCTCCCCGTGGTTCGACGTGGTGGTGAACTGGCTGTCCTCGGACGCCTTCCCCCGCTCCGTCAAGCTCTTCCACGGCGTCGGCGAGACCCTCACCCCGGACGGCGCGCTGCCCCTCGAACCGCTCCAGGTGCGCCGGCACCTCGCCAAGTTCGACCTGGAGATCTCGATGGCGGACATCGACGGCGAGGTGGCCGGCCACGTCCAGTTCAAACCGAGCTACCTGGAGAGGCCCACCGTGACCGCACTGCTCGCGCTGTACCGCAGCGTGCTCTTCGACGCGATCGCCCGACCCGACCTGGCCCTGGGCGCCATCGCCCCGGCCGGCCTGCCCGAGGAGACGGACCGGTGACCGACACCCTGCACTCCGCGTTCGTCGAACTGGCCGCCAAGAGCCCCGGGGCGACCGCCGTCTACGCCGAGGCCGGCGTCCTGACCTACGGCGAACTCGACCAGCGCTCCCGGGAGTTGGCCGAACGGCTGACCGCCGCCGGCGCCGGCCCGGGCGTCCCGGTCGGCATCTGCGTCGAACGCACCCCGGACCTGCTGGTCGGCATCCTGGCCGCCCTGCGCAGCGGCTCCTGCTACCTGCCGCTGGACCCGAACTACCCCGCCGACCGGCTGACCTTCATGGTCCAGGACAGCGGCACCCGGCTGCTGCTCACCACGCCCGCCTCCCGGGCCGGCTGCCCGCCCGGCCCGACCGTGCTCGTACTCGGCGACGGCGGCACTGTCACCACCGAGCCCGGCGCCGGGCCCGTCCCGGTCGTGCCCGAGGACACCGCGTACGTCATCTACACCTCGGGCTCCACCGGCAAGCCCAAGGGCGTGGCCGTACGGCACGGCGGCGCCGTGGCGATGCTCGCCGCGATGGACCGCGTCCTGGAGGGCTGCGACCTGAGCGGCATCGCGGCGGCCAGCTCGGTCTGCTTCGACATGTCGGTGATGGAGATCTTCAACGCGCTCTGCCGGGGCGGCGCCGTGGTGCTGGTGGAGAGCGCCGTGCACCTGCCGGAGAGCCGGTACGCCGACCGGATCACCCACCTCAACGTCGTCCCCTCGGTGATGAACGGCCTGCTCGACGCCGGGGCCCTGCCGCCCGAGCTGCGCTCGGTGGTGTTCGGCGGCGAGGCGCTGCGCCGCAAACTGGTCGACCGCACCTTCCGGGAGACGGGCGCCACCCGGGTGTTCAACGCCTACGGCCCCACCGAGGGCACCGTGTTCTGCTCCTTCGGGCCCGTCCCCGAGGACTCGGCCGAGGAGCCGACGATCGGCCCGCCCACCGAGGGCGCCCGGGTCTACGTGCTGGACGAGCAGCTGCGCCGGCTCCCGGCCGGCACGCCCGGCGAGCTGTACCTCGGCGGCGCCGGCCTCGCCCACGGCTACGTCAACCGGCCGCGCACCACCGCCGAGCGCTTCGTCCCCGACCCGTTCCGGGCCGGCGAGCGGATGTACCGCACCGGCGACGTGGTCGAGTTGACCGACGGCGGCGAACTGCGCTTCCACGGCCGCAGCGACCACCAGGTCAAGCTGCGCGGCTACCGGATCGAGCTGGAGGAGGTCGAGGCCCGGCTGACCGGCTGCCCCGAGGTCCGGGAGGCCGCCGCCGTCGTCCGGGGCAACCGGCTGGTCGGCTACCTGGTGCCGGCCGGCGACGCCCCCGACGGCCCCCGGCTGGACGCCGCGCTGCAGAGCGCCGTCACCGCCCGGCTCGCCGTCGAACTGCCCGACTACATGGTGCCCGCGGCCCTGGTCTCGCTGCCCGCCCTGCCGCTCGGCCCCGGCGGCAAGCTCGACCGCAACGCGCTCCCCGAGCCGCCGGCCGCCGACCCCGACGGGCCGCTGACCGCCCCCGGCACGCCCACCGAGATCGCGCTGGCCGAGATCTGGGGCCAGCTGCTCGACCTCGAACCGTCGACCATCGACGTGCAGTCCGCGTTCTACGACCTCGGCGGCGACTCGCTGCTGCTCATCCGGCTGGCCCGGCTGATGACCCGCCGCTTCGACCGACGGGTCCGGGTGCCCGACCTCTTCAGCTTCCGCGACATCGCCTCGCTGGCCCGGTGGCTCGACGACGACAGCGGCGCCACCCCCGAGGTGGTCCAGTCCGCCCGCCGCCGCGCCGGCGCCCGCCGCGCCGCGCTGCGCGGCCGCTCCGCCGACGACCGCTGAGCCAGGCCCACCCCCGACGAAGAACGAAGCAGGAGCCCCCTCATGACCGACCGCCCCGAACAGGACTACGACCCGGGCGACGTGGCCGTCATCGGCATGTCGCTCCGGGCCCCCGGCGCCCGCACCAAGGAACAGTTCTGGGACAACCTCGTCCACGGCCGGGAGTCCGTCAGCTTCCTGGCCAAGGACGACATCCACGTCGACGAGACCCTGATCCACAGCCCGTTCTACGTCCGGGCCTGCGGCGTGCTGGACACCTACGACAAGTTCGACCCCTCGGTGTTCGGCATCAGCGACCGGATGGCCGCCGCGATGACCCCGGAGAACCGGCTGTTCCTGGAGAGCGCCTGGGAGTCGCTGGAGGACGGCGGCTACGACCCGGACCGGCTCCAGGCCGAGATCGGCATGTACGGCGCCAACAACCCGCAGACCGCCGCGCTCTACGGCTCCCCGCCGGACCGGGTCTCGGTCGGCCCCGAGGCGATCGAGGCCAGCCTGGCGTGGTCCCCGGACACCATGACCTCCAACGCCCTGTACTACATGGGGCTCACCGGCGAGGCCGTCACCGTGGCCGCCGTCTGCGCGGGCTTCCACTACTCGGTGCACCTGGCCTGTCAGTCGCTGCTGCTCGGCCAGACCGACCTGGCGATCGCCGGCGGCGCGATGGTGCGCCTGCCGCACCCGCGCGGCCACCTGTGGGAGGAGAACCGCATCCTGTCGAAGGACGGCCACTGCCGCCCGTTCGACGCCAACGGCACCGGCACCGCGCTGTCCAGCGGCGTCGTCACCGTGCTGCTGAAGCCGCTCAGCCACGCCGTCGCCGACCGCGACCACATCTACGCGGTGGTCAAGGGCTCGGCCGTGAACAACAACGGCGTCAGCGCGATGGCCTACGGCCTGGCCCAGCCCGAGCGGCTGAGCGCCTGCATCGCCGCCGCCATGGAGGTCGGCGGGGTCACCCCCGACACGGTGGGCATGTACGAGGCCAACGGGCTCGGCCTGCCGATGACCGACGAGCTCGAGGTGCACGCCGCGAGCATGGCGTTCGGCAAGCAGACCGCCACCACCTCGATCGGCGGCGTCAAGGGCAACGTGGGCCACGGCGGCGTGGTCTCCGGCGGCTTCGGGGCGATCAAGGCGGCGCTGGCGCTCCACCACAAGCAGCTCCCGGCGACGATCAACCTGACCGAGGTCAACCCCGACCTCGACTTCCCCGGCACCCCGTTCGTGCCGCAGCTCGAAGGCGCGGACTGGGAGCCGGAGTCCGGCATCCGCCGCGCGGGCATCACCTCGATCGGCGGCGGCGGCTACAACGCCCACCTGCTGCTGGAGGAGGCGCCCGCCCCCGCCGGGCGCGCCCCCGAGGAGGACGGCCGGCCGCGGCTGGCCACCCTGTCCGCCCTGGACGACGAGGCGCTGGCCCGTCAGCGCGCCCGGCTCCGCGAGCGGCTGGAGGCCGACCCGGGGCTGCGGCTGGACGACGTCTGCTACAGCCTCAACCTCGGCCGCAAGGTGATGCCCCGCCGCTGGGCGGCCGTGGTCCGCAGCCGCGCCGAGCTGATCGCCGCACTGGCCGTGGACGCGGGCGGCCCGGCCACCACGACCGCCGCCGCCCCCGCCGCCGACCCCGGCGCCCTCACCCGCGGCGATCACGGGCTGGTGCCGGCCGGCCGGGACGCCCGGGCGCTGGCCGACCTGGCCGCCGCCTGGGTGAACGGTCAGCAGGTGGACTTCGCCGCCCTGCACCGCGGCGAGGCCAGCCACCGGGTGCCGCTGCCCACCTACCCGTTCCAGCCGCGCCGGTTCTGGCGCACGGACTGGTGACCATGAACGCACCGGCACCGGCCCCGGCCACCGCCGACCTGGGCGACCCGGCCACCTTCGCCGGCCACGACCTCGACGGCTTCTGGCGCACCCTGCGGGACACCGCGCCGCTGCACTGGAACCCCCCGGCGGACGGCCGCCGCGGCTTCTGGGTGCTCTCCCGGCACGAGTCCATCATGGCCGTCTACCGGGACGACGCGAACTTCACCTCCGAGCGCGGCAACGTGCTCGTCACCCTCCTGGAGGGCGGCGACGCCGGGGCCGGCCGGATGCTCGCCGTCACCGACGGGCACCGCCACCACGAACTGCGCAAGATCCTCCAACGGGTGCTCTCCCCGCGGGTGCTGGACGAGGTCGCGAGGTCCGTCCGGGCCAACACCCGGCGCTGGATCCGCGAGGCCGTCGAGTCCGGCGGCTGCGACTTCGCCGCGCAGATCGCCGCCCGGATCCCGATGACCACCATCTCCAACCTGCTCGGCGTCCCCGAACAGGACCAGGAGTACCTGCTCAGCCTCACCAAGGCCGCGCTCTCCGCGGACCACGAGGACGTCGACGAGGTCGACTCCGAGATGGCCCGCAACGAGATCCTGATGTACTTCATGGACCTCGTCGAGGAACGCCGCGAGCACCCCGGCGAGGACGTCATCAGCATGCTGGTCGCCAGCTCCATCGACGGCGTGCCGCTGACCGACGAGGACGTGGTGCTCAACTGCTACAGCCTGATCATCGGCGGCGACGAGACCAGCCGGCTGACGATGATCGACTGCGTCCACACCCTCGCCGCCCGCCCCGAGCAGTGGCAGCGGCTCAAACGCCGCGAGGTCGCGGTGGAGACCGCCGTGGACGAGGTGCTGCGCTGGGCCTCGCCCACCATGCACTTCGGGCGCAGCGTCCGCCGGGAGACCGAACTGCACGGCGTACGGCTGCGCCCCGGGGAGATCGTCACCCTCTGGCACGCCTCCGGCAACCGCGACGAGCGGGTCTTCGCCCGGCCCGAACGCTTCGACCTCGGCCGCACCCCCAACAAGCACCTGGCGTTCGGCTACGGCCCGCACTTCTGCGTCGGCTCCTACCTCGCCAAGGTGGAGATCGCCGAACTGCTCACCGCGCTGCGGGACTTCACCACCGGCTTCGAGCAGACCGGACCGGCCCGGCGGATCCGCTCCAACTTCCTGACCGGGTTCTCCACCATGCCGGTGCGGTTCGAACCCGACCGCGCCGGGCTGGAAGGAGCCGGGTAGCGACCTGACACCGACCGAGACCCGACCAGCCAGCGCAGGAGTACGGATGAACATCTACCTATCGGGACAAGGGGCGTTCGCGGTGCAGGTCGCGGAAGCCCTGCTGGACAGCGGACACAAGATCGTCGGCGCGGCGGCCCCCCGGCTGCGCAAGGGGCAGTCCGACGAGGCCAACGCGATGTGCTGGGACCGCCTGCGCTCCTGGGCGTACCCCCGGGACATCCTCTGGACCGACTCGGCCGAACTGCGCGCCCGGCACGTGCCCGACGGGGTGGACATCATCCTCGCCGCGCACTCGCACGCCTTCCTCGGCCGGGAGACCCGCGCCCGGGCCGCCGTCGCCACCATCGGCTACCACCCCAGCCTGCTGCCGCTGCACCGCGGCCGGGACGCCATCCGCTGGACGGTGCGCGACGGCGACAAGGTGACCGGCGGCAGCGTCTACCACCTCACCGAACGCACCGACGCCGGCCCGATCGCCGCCCAGCAGCACCTGTTCGTCCCCCCGGGCTCCACCGCGCAGAGCCTGTGGCGCGACCACCTGGCACCGCTCGGGGTGCGACTGCTCCTCAAGGTGGTCACCGACCTCGCCGCCGACCGGCGGATCGAAGTCCCCCAGGACGAGTCGCTGGCGACCTGGGAGCCCGCGATGGGCGCGCCGCCGCTGTTCAAACCCGAACTCATCGCCCTGCCCGGCACGGCCCGGGTCGACGGCAGCAAGTGGGCCCTGCACGAGCAGTGAGCCGGACTCCCCGCCCCGCGCCCTCCCCGGGTGCGGGGCACCGGCGTTCCCGCCGGCGGTCAGCGGGCGGCCGCCGCACGGCCCCGCAGCGCGTTCCGCCGCACCGCACCGCGCCGTACCACGTCGCGTCGCACCGTCCGGACGCTCCGCCGCCGTCGCCGCTCGCGCGGGTGCGGCTCAGGCCCGTTCGCGCAGGGTGTCGCCGGGCGAGCGGTGGTAGGCCTCGCGGTAGAGGCCGGCGAAGTGCCCCTGGTGGGCGAAGCCCCAGCGCATCGCAATCCCGGCCACCGTGGCGCCGCCCGGATCGGCGGCCAGCAGCTCCCGGTGCGCGGCGTCCAGCCGTACCCGGCGCAGATAGCCGAGCGGCGTGGTGTCCAGGTGCCGGCGGAAGGCGTACTGCAGTGCCCTCGGGGTGACGAAGGCGGCCGCGGCGATGTCCGCGAGCGAGACGTCGCGCTCCGCGTTCGCCTCGATGTGGGCGATCGCCCGGCGCAGGGTGTCCGGGGTGGCGTCCGTCCGGTCGGCGGGCACCGGCTCGGTGCGGCCGGTGTGGGGCAGGGCCGCCAGGGTCGCGGCCGCCAGGTGCTGGGCCGCGGAGGCGATCAGCAGCTCGCTGGCGCAGGCCGCCGGATTGCCCACCACGTGGTCGCGGACGTAGGCGACCGCGGCGCCGAGCTGCCGGTTCGCCGCCTCGTCGACGGCCCCCAGCCCGGTCAGCCGCACCGGGCCGCGCCCGTCCGCACCGGTCGGCGCGACGGCCTCCAGCAGACTGCTGTCGAACATCGCGATGGTGTAGCGGGCCGAACGGACCTCGCCCTGGTAGGGGGCGTCCGGCGGGGCGATCAGGAAGGTCTCGCCCGGGCCGAACACCGTCTCCTCGCCGTCTCCGGTCCGGTCGGCGAGCGTCCCGGCGTGCACGCTGATCAGGCACACCCGGCCGAGGCTGTCGGCGGTGTAGGACATGTCGTAGCCGAAGGACAGCCGGTCCACGCTGAGCGGGCCGACCGCCCGGCGGCTGATGCTCGCCCGGGCGTCCGCCACCGACTTGCCGATCCGCATCGGCGTGTAGGCGGTGGACAGGAACTCCTCCGTGGCCTCCAGGCTCGCGCTGTCGAACGACAACGACTCGACCATCCTCACCACCCGTCCGTCCGCGCGGCAGCCCTGGCCCGCGCACCTGGTCCAGACGCTACGCGCCCGTCGGCGGCACGCAAAGCCGGGCCCTCGCCCGCCCGCCCGCAGCCGTTTCGTTCCGGCAGCCGTCCGGGGCCGGCGCTTCGCTCCCGCAGCTGTGGGCGGGCCCCGCGGTGCACCACGGTGGGATCGGTGCCCTGCCCCTGGGCGCCGTCCACCCACCGGGAAAGGACCACCATGACCGTGCGCAGGGCTCCGCAGTCCCGCCGCCCGCAGTCCGGTACCGACATGTCCGCGCAGGTCACCGAGCTCGCCGCGGAGGCTGAACGCCAGTTCCGGGACGGGCTCCTGGAGTTCGCCGCGCAGGACGCGGTCCTCGCCCGGACGACCGCCGAGGGCCTCGCCCAGGCGGTGGGCACCGCCGCCGAGCAGGAGCGGCTGGCGGTCATCGACCGGCTGGAGCACCTCCGTGAGGCGCTCGCGGTGCTGGCCATCGGCATCGCCCGCACCCACGGGCAGCTGGCCTGGTTCCTCGCCCGGGCCAGCACCGTGCTGACGCCCGTGCTGCGCTGGCGGTCGCTGCCCGCCGACCGGCGGCAGTCCTTCGGCACCGTCGTACCGGACGCCGATGAACTCGGCGACGCCGAGGGCGCCGTACGCCGGCTCTGCTCGGCGCTCACCCGGATCGGCACGGCCGGCGTCGGCCCGCAGCCGGGGCCGGAGACCAGCCCGGACAGCCGGGCCGCGGGCGGACCGGCCCCCGACGGGCCCGCCCGGACGGCCTGGCCCCGGACGCCGTCGCCTGATCCGGTCCGCGGGCGCCGCGCCCTCGGGGCGTCCGGTCCGGCTGATTCGGAACCGGGCTGGCGGGCACCCGCCGAACCGTCCGACCATCGCCGCCTCGGAAGGGAAGCACACCATGACCACGCGTGACGACAACGGGACCCAGCCGGACGAGCCGGCCCGGGAGCGGTCCGCCGAGGAGCGTTCGATCACCTCGCCCACCCCGGCCGACGTCCGGGAGAAGGCGGAGGGGCCGGTCGGGGACCGGGAGCGGTCCGCCGAGGAGCGCTCGATCACCGCCCCCACCCCGGCCGACGTCCGGCGCAAGGCCGCAACGCACGACGAGGACGACCCGGAGCCGCCCGCGGCCGACGCCGTGGCGCCCTGACGACGCCCCGCCCCCGCCCCGCACCCGTCCGGCACCCGCCGCCGGACGGGTGCCGGGCCTGCGCGGAACCCGCGGGGACGGCGTGCGGAACCGGCGGGATCCGGTGTGTTTCCGTGGCACGCCGGAGCGGTGGATCGGCCCGGAAGGGGTAGCCGAGCGCTGCCGCCGTCGGCGTTCGGCGCCGCGGCGGGCCCCCGGAGCCCCGTCCACCGAATGGAGATCCACCGCATGACCGTCGCCACCTGCCGGCTCACCTCCGTCACCCTGCCCGAAGGCCCGTTCCCGCACGTGTCGGTCGAGGCCGAGCTGCGTTTCGACGCCTCGCTCCCGTACGCGGTGTGCCTGGCCTTCCCCCCGGTCGACGACGGAGGCGAGGAGCTCCGGTGGTTCTTCGCGCGCGAGCTGCTGAACGAGGGCCGGCACGCCCCGGCCGGGTACGGGGACGTGACCGTCGCCCCCGGGCCGCGCGGGCAGGTCCTGGTGACCCTGCGCAGCCGCGAGGGGCGGGCGCTGATCAGCGTCCCGGCGGAAGCGGTGACCGCCTTCCTCGTCGACTCCTTCGCCCTGGTGCCGGCCGGCCGCGAGCCGGAACACCTGGACGTCGACGCCGCCCTCGCCCGGCTGCTGCCCTGACGGGCCGGCCCGTCCACCGCCGCGCGACGGCCGTGCATGGGCCGGACCGGGCGGGGTAGCCGGAACGCACGGCGGTCCCGGCCCGGCGCCCTTCCTCCCCGCGGGGCCGGGCCGCCGCCACGGCCCTCCGGCCCCCGACCCCATGGCAACCGAACGGAACGGAGCCGACCATGACCACGCAACCGCTCTCGGCCGCGCTCGCCGTCAGCCCCTCGCTGCCGGCCGTCCTGCTGCCCGCCCTGGTCGTCGCCGCGCTGCTCATCGGCGCCTTCGCCTGGGGCAGCCACCGCCTGTCCCGGCGCCGGCCGCCCCGGGCCGAGCGGGGCGCCGCCGCCGGGCGCGCGGACTCCTGGCGCACGCCCGAC
>NZ_MECK01000369.1 GCF_014596465.1 Streptomyces sp. CBMA123
GTGCCGGGGGCGTCGGGGCCGCGGCGGCTGAGCAGCACCAGGTGCCGGGCCCCTGCGGCGGCGAGGCCGCGGGCGACCTCGGCGCCGAGCGCGCCGGTGCCACCGGTGATCAGGACGGTGCCGGTCGGGTCCCAGTCGGTCTGGTCGCCGCCGGATCCGCCCGGCGTCGCGGCCAGGCGCCGGCCGAGGAGCCCGGTGGGCCGGACGGCCAGCTGGTCCTCCCCGTCCGGGTCGGCGAGGACGGCGGCCAGCAGCGTGCCGGTGCGCCGGTCGAGGCTCGCGGGCAGGTCGATCAGGCCGCCCCAGCGCTGCGGGAGTTCGAGCGCGGCGACCCGGCCGAGTCCCCAGACGGCTGCCTGGGCCAGGCCGGTGACGCGGTCGCCGGGGGCGGCCGCGACGGCATCCCGGGTGAGGCACCACAGGGGTGCGCCGATCCGGGCGTCGCCGAGGGCCTGCACCAGGGCGGCGGTGCGGGCGAGCCCGGCGGGGACGCTGCCGTCCGCCGACTCGTCGAGCGCCAGGAGGGAGACCACGGCGGTGATCTCTCCGGCTGCGTCCGGGAGTTCGGCGAGCTGCTTGGCGAGGCCGGCGCGGTCGGCGCCGGCCTCGACGGTCAGCCGGACGGTGTCCGCGCCGAGCGCGGCGAGGACGGCGTCCGTCCAGGCCGGGTCGCCGTGACCGGCGGGCACGACGGCGAGCCGGGTGCCGGCCGGGGCCGCGGTCCGGGGCCGGTCGAGCGGCTTCCAGACGATCCGTCGGCGGTGTGCGTCCACGGCGGCCTGCTCCTCGCGCCGGTCGTGCCAGTCGCGCAGCGCCGGGAGCACCTGGGCGAGGGCGTCGCCGTCGACGTCCAGGGTGCCGGCGAGCGCGTCGTAGGACGCGGTGCGCAGCGCCGTCCAGAACTCCCCGTCGGACGGCCGGTCCGCGGCGAACGACTGCTCGGGCCAGTAGCGCTGCCGCTGGAACGGGTAGGTGGGCAGGTCGACCCGCCGGGCGCCGGTGCCGGCGAACACCGCGGACCAGTCCGGCGCGAGCCCGTCGGTGTGCAGGCGGGCGACGGCGGCGAGCAGGGTGGTGCACTCGTCGCGGCCGTGGCGCAGCGCGGTGGCGGTGACCACCGGGCGGGCCGGGTCGGCGTCCTCCCCGGTGCCGGCCTGGACGAGGGCGGACAGCACGCCGTCCGGGCCGAGTTCGAGGTGACGGCGCACACCGCGGGCGGTGAGGGCGGCGACGCCGTCGGCGAAGCGCACGGCCTCGCGGACATGGCGCACCCAGTACGCCGCCCCGGTGTCGCCGGTGACGACGTCGCCGGTCAGGTTGGACACGAGCGGGATGCGCGGGGCGGTGTAGGCGATGCCCCGGGCGGTCCGCTCGAAGTCGTCGAGCATGGCGTCCATGTGTACGGAGTGAAACGCATGGCTCACCCGCAAACGCCTAGTCCTGCGCCCGTCGGCGGCGAATCCGGCGGCGACGCGTTCCACGGCGTCCGCGTCTCCGGAGAGGACGACGGCGCGCGGGCCGTTGACGGCGGCGATCGAGACGTCGTCCGTCAGCAGCGGCAGCACCTCCGCCTCCGCCGCCTCGACGGACACCATCGCTCCCCCGCCCGGCAGTTCGGACATCAGCCGGGCCCGGGCCGCGACCAGCGTGCAGGCGTCCTCCAACGAGAACACCCCCGCCACATGAGCCGCCGCGATCTCACCGATCGAATGACCCACCACGAAGTCCGGCCGCAGACCCCAGGACTCCACCAGCCGGAACAGTGCCACCTCCAGCGCGAACAACGCCGGCTGCGCATACCCCGTGTCGTCCAGCAGCACGGCCTCCGCCGAACCCTCCGGCGCGAACAGCACCGGGCGCAGTGGCCCGGCCAGTCGTCCCTCGAAGCCCGCGAGGGCGGCGTCCAGCGCGTCGGCGAACACCGGGTGGGCGGCGTACAGCTCCCGCCCGGCGCCGGGGCGCTGCGAGCCCTGGCCGGGGAAGAGGAAGGCGGTCTTCCCGCCCAGGGCCGCGCCCTGGACCAGGTTGGGCGCGGCCTGCCCGTCGGCGAGGGCGCGCAGGCCCTGTGCCAGCTCGTCGCGGTCGGCGGCGAGGACGGCGGCGCGGTGGTCGAGCAGTGTGCGGGTGGTGGCCAGCGAGTGGCCGAGGTCGCGGACCGTCAGCTCCGGGTCCGCGGCCAGGCGGCCGAGCAGCAGCTCGGCCTGCTCGCGCAGCGCTCCGGGTGTCGCGGCGGAGAGCGGCACGGGCAGCGGCCGGTCGTCCGGACGCGCCTCGGCGGGCTCGGCCGCGGGCGGCGCCTCGACGATCACATGGGCGTTGGTGCCGCTCGCGCCGAAGGCGGAGACGCCCGCCCGGCGGGGGTGGCCGGTGGCCGGCCAGGCGGTCTCCTCGGTGAGGAGCTCGGCGGCGCCGGCCGTCCAGTCGACGTGCCGTGAGGGCGCGTCGACGTGGAGGGTGCGCGGCAGCAGGCCGTGCCGCATGGCGAGGACCATCTTGATCACGCCGGCCACGCCGGAGGCGGCCTGGGTGTGGCCCAGGTTGGACTTCAGCGCGCCGATGAGGACGGGCCGTTCGCGGTCCTGGCCGTAGGTCGCGAGGAGCGCCTGGGCCTCGATCGGGTCGCCGAGCGTCGTGCCCGTGCCGTGCGCCTCGACGGCGTCGACCTCCGTGGCTGCCAGGCCCGCGTTGGCCAGGGCGCGCCGGATGACGCGCTGCTGGGACGGGCCGTTGGGCGCGGTGATGCCGTTGGAGGCGCCGTCCTGGTTGATCGCGGAGCCGCGCAGGACGGCGAGCACCCGGTGGCCGCGGCGCTCGGCGTCCGACAGCCGCTCGACCACCAGGACGCCGACGCCCTCGGACCACGCGGTGCCGCCGGCGGCGTCGGAGAACGTCCGGCAGCGCCCGTCCGGGGACAGCGCCCCCATCTCGCCGAACTCGACGAACCCGACCGGGCTCGACATCACCGTCACGCCGCCCGCCAGGGCCAGCGAGCACTCGCCGGAGCGCAGCGCCTGGGCGGCCAGGTGCAGGGCCACCAGGGACGAGGAGCACGCGGTGTCCACGCTGACCGAGGGGCCCTCCAGCCCGAGGGTGTAGGAGAGCCGGCCGGAGAGCAGGCTCGCGGACTGTGCGGTCTCGACGTGGCCGAGCTGGCCGATGGACGGCCGGTAGTCGCCGCTGCCGCCGCCGATGAACACGCCGGTGTCGCCGCCGCGCAGGCCGGCCGGGTCGATCCCGGCACGCTCCAGCGCCTCCCAGGCGGTCTCCAGGACCAGCCGCTGCTGCGGGTCGACAACCATCGCCTCGCGCGGGGAGACCCCGAAGAAGGCCGCGTCGAACTCGCCCGCGTCGTACAGGAACCCGCCCTGCTGGGTGACGCTGCGCCCGCGCCCGTCGCGGTCGCCGTGGGCGAGCCGGTCGAGGTCCCAGCCGCGGTCGACCGGGAACGGGCCGATGGCGTCGGTTCCCTCCCGCAGCAACCGCCAGAGGTCCTCGGGCGAGCGGACGCCGCCGGGGTAGCGGCAGCCCATGCCGACGATCACGATCGGGTCGTCCGTGTCGGCCACGGCGGCCGAGTGCTCCGTCTCCCGTTCCTCGTCGAAGAGTTCGCCCCGCAGGTGGGCGGCGAGGGCCGCCGGGGTCGGATAGTCGAACACCAGGGTGGCCGGCAGGCGCAGACCGGTCGCGGTGGTGAGCCGGTTGCGCAGGTCGACGGCGGTCAGCGAGTCGAAGCCGAGGTCCTTGAACGGGTGCCCGGACGGCACGTCGTCGGCGTCGGCGTGGCCGAGCACGGCGGCCGACTCGGCCCGCACGATCGTCAGCAGCGCCTCGGTGCGCTCGGCCGCCGACCGCTCACGCAGGTCCGCTCGGAGCGTGTCGGCGCGGCCGGAGCCACCGCCCGCCTCCGCCGGCTCCGCGGTGGCGCGGGCCTCGGGCAGGTCGGCGAAGAGGCGCGTCGCCCGGTCCTGCGCGAAGGCGGGCGCGAAGCGCTCCCACGCCACGTCGGCGACGGTGACGGCGGGGCCGTCCAGGGCGGTGGCGAGGGCCGTGAG
>NZ_MECK01000370.1 GCF_014596465.1 Streptomyces sp. CBMA123
TGGACGCCCTGGCCCAGATCGCCAAGGCCAACGACGCGGCCGCCGTCCTGGTGACGTCCTCCGGCGAGGGCAAGGAGGTCGCCGCCCGCGTCGCGCTGCGCCTCGGCTCCGGCATCATCACCGACGCCGTCGACCTGGAGGCCGGCGACGGCGGTCCGGTCGCCACCCAGTCGGTGTTCGCCGCGTCCTTCCAGGTGAAGTCCAAGGTCACCAAGGGCGCGCCGGTCATCACCGTCAAGCCGAACGCCGTCGCCCCGGAGGCCGCCGCGGCCGCCGGCGCCGTGGAGAACGTGTCGGTGGAGTTCACCGGCAACGCCGCCAAGGTCACCTCGCGCACCCCGCGCGTCTCGACCGGCCGTCCCGAACTGACCGAGGCCGCCATCGTGGTCTCCGGCGGTCGCGGTGTCGGTGCGGCCGAGGGCTTCGGCGTGGTCGAGGAGCTCGCCGACGCGCTGGGCGCGGCGGTCGGTGCCTCGCGCGCCGCCGTCGACGCCGGCTGGTACCCGCACAGCTCGCAGGTCGGCCAGACCGGCAAGCAGGTCTCCCCGCAGCTCTACATCGCGGCGGGCATCTCCGGTGCCATCCAGCACCGGGCCGGCATGCAGACCTCGAAGACCATCGTGGCCGTCAACAAGGACCCCGAGGCCCCGATCTTCGAGCTGGTCGACTACGGCGTGGTCGGCGACCTCTTCCAGGTGCTGCCGCAGCTCACCACCGAGGTGAAGGCCCGCAAGGGCTGATCCCACGGGTAGGACTGGAGGGCGTGGTGCCGGGTGCTCGGTGCCACGCCCTCCGCCGTTGTGCCCCGGGCCGCGGGGAGCGGAGCGCCGGCCCGTAGAGTCGGCCCGACGGTGCCCGGGCGCGGGAGCCTGTGGTGCGATCGGGGCGAGGACGAGGGCGAGGACGGAAGCATGGCACTGCTGACGGCACTTCAGGGTGGCC
This sequence comes from Streptomyces sp. CBMA123, assembly GCF_014596465.1. Classification (GTDB taxonomy): domain Bacteria; phylum Actinomycetota; class Actinomycetes; order Streptomycetales; family Streptomycetaceae; genus Kitasatospora. The sequence goes on from NZ_MECK01000370.1 coordinate 943, forward strand.
ACGGCGACGCGGCGGACGCGCTGCGGATCGACGGCCGGGCGCTCTCCCGGGAGGAGCTGCTGGGCGCGGCGACCGCGGTGGCCGACCGGGTCGCCGGGGCCCCCGCGCTCGCGGTGCTCGCCCGGCCCACCGTGGAGACGGTGGTGGCCGTGGTCGGCGGGCTGCTGGCGGGCGTCCCGGTGGTGCCGCTGCCGCCCGACTCGGGCCCCAAGGAGCGCGAGCACATCCTGCGCGACTCGGGTGCGGCGCTGCTGGCGCACGCCGCCGGGGAGGCCGCGCCCGCCGGCGCGTCGGTGGCGGCCCTGCCCGTCGACCCCGCCGAGCGCTCGGCGACCGGATACGCCGAACCGGCCGCCGAGGCGACCGGCTTCGTGCTCTACACCTCGGGCACCACCGGCGCGCCCAAGGGCGCGGTGATCCGGCGGGCGGCGATCGCCGCCGACCTGGACGCCCTCGCCGCCGCCTGGCGGTGGACCGCCGAGGACACCCTCGTCCACGGTCTGCCGCTGTTCCACGTGCACGGGCTGCTGCTCGGTGTGCTCGGCGCCCTGCGCACCGGCAGCCGGCTGGTGCACACCGGACGGCCCACCCCGGAGGGTTACGCGGCGGCGGGCGGCAGCCTCTACTTCGGCGTGCCCACCGTGTGGTCCCGGCTGGCGGCCGACCAGGAGGCCGCCGGGCGGCTGGCCTCCGCCCGACTGCTGGTCTCCGGCAGCGCGCCGCTGCCGGTGCCGGTGTTCGAGCGGCTGGCGGCGCTCACCGGGCACGCCCCGATCGAGCGCTACGGGATGACCGAGTCGCTGATCACCGTCAGCACCCGAGCCGACGGCGAGCGGCGGCCCGGCAGCGTCGGGCTGCCGGTGGAAGGGGTGCGCACCCGGCTGGTCGGCGAGGACGGCGAGTCGGTCCCGTACGACGGGGAGAGCGTCGGTGAGCTGCAGGTCTGCGGCCCGACCCTGTTCAGCGGCTACCTCAACCGGCCGGACGCCGATGCCGAGGCCTGGACGGCGGACGGCTGGTTCCGCACCGGGGACGTCGCGGTGATCGGGGCGGACGGCTTCCACCGGATCGTCGGCCGCGCCTCGGTGGACCTGATCAAGAGCGGCGGCTACCGGATCGGCGCCGGTGAGGTGGAGGCCGCGCTGCGCGACCACCCGGCGGTCGCCGACGCGGCGGTGGTCGGCGCGCCGGACGAGGACCTCGGACAGGCGATCGTCGCCTACGTCGTTCCGGACGGCGCCGTGACGGGGGAACAGCTGACGGCCTTCGTGGCGGAGCGGCTCTCGGTGCACAAGCGGCCGCGCCGGGTCGTCCTGGTGCCCGAACTGCCCAGGAACGCGCTGGGAAAGGTGCTGAAGAAGCAGCTGCTGACGGAGGCCGAAGGGCGCTGATGAGGGGGCGTCGGACACGCCGGGCGGTGACGGCCGTTCACCCTGATGCGCCGTCGGCGGCCGTCCTGCGGAAACCTTCCTTTGGCGCACTCCACTGCGCGCCGTGACGGGACGCGTGCCTAACGTGACACGCAGGCAGAACTGAATCCTGGGTGACGTGCCGCGGCTCCCGGTCGCAGGACCGGAGGCCGCGGCACGTCGGACCGGGGATCTGCCGAGCGTACGTACCGGCCCTGTCGGGGCGTACCGCGTGTCCGCAGCAGTTTCCGCAGTCGTCCGTTCGGCGGCCGTACGCCGCAGTGCGTTCGCAGCAGTGAAGGAAGTCAGCAGGATGACCACCGTCAACACCGGCGCGCCGGATGCCGCCGACGAACCGACCGGGCAGCACGCCCCCGCCACCGCCGCCCGTTCCGCCACCCCCGCCCGTCCCTCGCGGGCCGCGCGGATCCGCCGGGGGATAGGCATGGCGGCCGTGATCGCGGTCGGGGCGGGGACCATCGGCCTCGGCACCGGCGTGAGCCCCGCCGTGGCCGAGCGGGCGCCGGCGCACGCCGGGTGGGACGGCTCGCGGTACTGGTTCAAGAACAGCCAGGGGCAGTGGCGCTGGACCACGCACTACAGCGTGTACCTGGCGCGGACCGGCGGGGCGAAGTCCACGGCGAAGTCGTCGTCCTCGTCCTCGTCGAAGTCCTCGAACGGCGGGATCAAGCAGGGCTGGGACGGTTCGCGGTACTGGTTCAAGAACAGCAAGGGGGAGTGGCGCTGGACCTCCCACTACGACATCTACCTGCAGCGGACCGGCGGCTCCTCGTCCGGCTCGTCCGGGTCCTCCGGCTCCCCCGGCGGCTCCCAGGTGGCCGAGGACCGGGATGTCGAGACCGCGGTGGAGTACGCGCTCGCCCAGCTGGGCAAGCCGTTCCGGACCGCGGGCAACGGGCCGGACGGGTACGACTGCTCGGGTCTGGTGCAGCAGTCCTTCCGGCGCGGCGGCATCAGCCTGCCGAGGGTCGCCAACGACCAGTACGCGGCCACCACGCCGATCAAGGCGAGCCAGCTGCGCCGCGGTGACCTGCTGTTCTGGTCGCCCGACGGCACCGCGCGGGGCATCCAGCACGTGGCGATCTACCTGGGCAACAACCAGTACGTGGAGGCCGCGCGGCCGGGGACGCTGATCCGGATCTCGGGGATCAGCAGCGGGTACTACCCGGCGTACATGGGACGGCCGTAGCGCACTCGTGCGGGGCGCCCGGGCCTGTCGGTCCGGGCGCCCCCACGCGCGCCCCCGACGTCCGGTCAGGGGTGATGCGGTCGGAGGTCGGTCGGGCGGGGGAGTGCGCCGCGGGCGCCGAGCGCGGTGACGGCGAAGGCCCCGGCGGCTACGGCGGTGGCGGCTGCGGCGGGCAGGTCGGCGAGGCGGGCGAGGCCCTCGGCGAGCGCTCCGCAGAAGACGTCGCCGGCGCCGGTGGTGTCGACCACCCGGACGGCGGGCGCGGGCAGCCGGGTGAGCGCCCCGTCGCTGGCGACCAGTGCGCCCTCCCCGCCGAGGGTGACCACGGCCCCCTCGCCGTACCGGGCGAGCGCGTGGGCGGCCTCGACGGCGGTCGCGGCGCCGGTGAGCTGGCGGGCCTCGACGGCGTTGGCGACGGTGAGCATCTGCGACTGCTGGAAGACGTTGCGCGCGTCGGTGCCGGTGACGTTGAACAGCGTGCTGACGCAGT
>NZ_MECK01000371.1 GCF_014596465.1 Streptomyces sp. CBMA123
ACCCCCCGGCCGGGGGGCCCCCGGAGCCCCCCCCCCTGCCCGCCGGCGGGCCGCGGCGGCGCCGGGGGTTCCGGGGTCGGGGGCGGGAGGCCGGGTTGGGCGGGGGCGGTGGTCATGGGGGAGCACTCCTCTCGGTGCGGTGCGGTGCGGTGCGGTTCCGCGTGGCGCGGATCCCTGCGGTGGTGCGGTGTCACGCGGCCAGCAGGTCCCTCAGGCCGCGGTCCCAGTCGAGCCGTTCGTGTTCCTGCCCCGGTGGGACGAGCCGCGTGGTGGCGGCCAGGAACTGGGCGACCGCCTCGGTGGAGGCGGCGAGCAGGGCCACGCCCTCGTCGCCGGCGAGCGCGATCAGCACGCGGGTGTCGTCGAACGGCGTGACGTGCACGTCCCCCTCACCGGCGGGCGCGTCCAGGCCGGCGAGCAGCAGGTCGCGGGAGAGCGACCACACCGCGTGCGGCTGGTAGGAGGTGAAGTCCAGCTCCGCCGCGTGGGGCTGGTCGGCGCGGTAGGACCAGTCGACGGCCAGGTCCCGGCTGCGTTCGTCGCCGGTGATCAGTCGCATGGTGATCCGGGTGGTGAGACGTTCCATGGAAGGGTTCCCCTTTCCCGGGTTCTTCGGGCGGGGACGGCCGCCGGGCCGTCCCCGCCCGCTCGTCTGTGGTGCCTGTCGGTCTGTCGGCCTGTCGGGCCCGTTACGGCTCGGGTGCCCCCGATGCCGGGGTTCATGCCCCCGGATCGGCGTCCGGTCGCTCGCTCCGCTCGACGTGGTCCTTGAAGTCGTTCAGGTCGTCGATGACCCGGCGGTCGACGAAGCCGAGCGCCTCGGCGAGGTGCGCCCAGAGCCCGTGGGGTTCGACCTCCAGCTGGAGCATCACCCGGGTGGTGCGGTCGTCCACGTGGTGGAAGGTCACCACGCCGCTGTGCCGCACCGGGTCGGCCCCGCCGTCCCAGGCGACCCGCTCGCCCTCCACCACCTCGGTGGTCACGGCCCGGAACTCCCGTCGGCCGCCCGCGGTTTCGACCACCCAGCTGCTGTTGCCGTCGCCGGAGACGTCCACGCTGACCACGCCGCGCATGAACTGGGGGAAGTCCTCGCAGTGCACCCAGCGTCGGTAGACCTCGCCGAGCGGTGCCGCTATCTCGACCGATTCCTCGATCCGTCCCATCGTCCGGTCCTCCTTCTCCTCGGCTCTGCCGTCCTGCACCCGGTCCGGGTGCCCCGTTCCCCGCCGGACATGCACGGCGGGCGGCAGGCGGCACCGCCGCACCGTCCGGGTCGTTCGTTCACGCAATCCTCACAACGGGAACCGACATGGAATCGGCCAGGGCGGGTACCGGGGGACGGACCGTACGCCGAGGGGAAAGGACCGACATGGCCACGACCAGTGACGCACTCCTCCACCGTGGGACAGCCCCGGCTCCGGACGGGGCCTCGACGGTCGACGCGTCCGGCGCCGACCGGGCCGCCGTCCGGGGGCTCCCGGGACACCCGGAGCTCATGGAGTTCCCGGAACTCGCCGACATCGAGGACCCGCGACAGGTCGCGCCCAGTGACGCGCGCGAGCTGACCCGCCTGCTGCTGGCCCGGCTCGCGACGCTGGAGGAGGGCACCCGCGCGTACTCGTACGTGCGGTCCACGCTGATCGAACTCAACCTGTCGCTGGTGCGGTTCGCGATCCGCCGGGTCGGCAACCGCCGCGAGCCCGAGGAGGACCTGATGCAGGTCGGCTCGGTCGGCCTGATCAAGGCGATCGACCGCTTCGACCCCGACCACGGCGCGGAGTTCGTCACCTTCGCGCTGCCGACCATCCTGGGCGAGATCCGCCGCCACTTCCGCGACTCCACCTGGGCCGTGCACGTGCCACGCCGCCTCCAGGAGCTGCGCATCACCCTCGCCAAGGCTCGCGACGTGCTGTTCCAGCGCCTGGGCCGGGCACCGACCGTGCCCGAGCTGGCCGAGCACCTCGACCTGACGGAGGAGCAGGTGATCGAGGGGCTCGCGGCCGCCAACGGTCACACCGCCGGGTCCCTGGACGCCCCCGCGACCGACGGCGAGGAGGACCCGGGCCCGCTCGCCCAGCGCCTCGGCGAGGAGGACCCGCGGTTCGGCACCCTGGAGAACCTGATCGTCCTCAAACCGCTCGTCGCCGCGCTGCCGGAACGCGACCGGCTCATCCTGGCGCTGCGCTTCGGCGAGGAACTCACCCAGTCCCAGATCGGCGCCCGACTGGGCCTGTCCCAGATGCACGTCTCCCGTCTCCTCAGCCGCATCCTGAAGAGCCTGCGCGCTGGCCTCACCGCCGACTGACCGGGGCGGCGCGGACGGCCGGCCCGGCCGCCCGGCCACCGACCCGGTCACACGGTCACCAGGAGCACCCACGACACCGCGCACGCCACCCGCGCCCGGGCCGCCCGGCCCACGGCCTGGCCCTGGGCCGGGTGGCGTGCGTAGTCTCGTGGAGCACACCCGTGGAGGGAACACGACGATGATGCCAGCCGAGAAGACGATGCCCGCAGAGAACGAGTCCGTGACCGTGCCGCCGACCACCACCCCCTCCGACCCCTCCCGGACGGGCGCCCCGTCCGGGCCCGACCTGGTCGTCCACACCTGGCACACCGACACCCGGGCCGCCGTCTGCGCGCTGGCGGGCGACCTCGACATCGAGACCCTGGCACCCGCCCGGGCCGCCCTCGACGAGCTGGTGGAGCAGCGCCCGCCGCTGCTCGTGGTCGACCTCGCCCGGGTCGACTTCTGCGACTCCTCCGGACTGAACCTGCTGCTGCAGACCCGGATGTCGGCCGCCGCGGCGGACGTCGCCCTCCGGCTCGCGGCGCCCTCCGGCACGGTCCGGCGGCTGCTGGAACTGACCTGCACCGACACCGTGTTCGCGCTCCATCCGTCGGTGGACGCCGCACTCGCCGCACCCCGGTGACCGCCATGGCCGGCCGATGACACGCATAATTCGTCCGTGGTCGGGAACCGAGCAGACGAAGTGGAACACAGCGCCGGAACCGAGCGCGCCGGAACCGAAGGGGAGATCCCGCACATGACGACCAGCCGGGCCACCCTGGACGGCGACCGGCCGTGCGCCGGCCCCACCCTTCCGCCCGGCGGCCAGCGCCGGAGGCTGCACCTGGCCGGGCTGCCCAAGCCCGTCGCCCGCGCCCGGGCGTACACCGCGCAGGCCGTCGCCGACTGGTCGTGGCCGATGAGCGAGGCCGGCGTCGGGGACGACATCGTGCTCCTGGTCGCGGAACTGGTCGCCAACGCGATGCTGCACGCCGGCGGCCCCGTCGACCTCGTCCTGGACGCCTCCGAGGCCCGGTTGCGGATCGAGGTCAGCGACCGTTCGACCGACCTGCCCGAGCCGCGCCGGCCGCACCGCCCGGGCCTGCCCGGAGGGCACGGGCTGTTCATCGTGCAGAAGGCCGCCACCCGGTGGGGCGCCGTGCCGCACGACGACGGCAAGACGGTCTGGGCCGAGATCGACGCCCGGCCCGCGCGGCCCGGCGGCTGACGCCGACGGCGCCTCCCTGGCGTCACCTCGCATGACGGCGCCTCGAACGCGCCATCGAATGGCGCACGCCCGCGGGCCGACCGTTCGCCCGCTATGCGACTCTCGCCGAGGACGGGGAGGCCGACGGGCGTCCCGGTGTGCCGGTACGTCGGGCCGGGGGAGACCGGATCCCGCCCGGCCGTTCCGGCCTCACACCACGAGGACCGCGAGGACCGCGAGGGTGGCGGGGTGCGGTGGAGGGCGTGGTGAATTGAGCTGCCGGGGTGTCAGGTTCCCGGTACGATCTGCGGGTTCGAGCCGGGCTGTACGGGCGGGACATGGGGGACGGGGTCGTGGCGGGAACCATCACGTTGTGGGTGTTCGGGCTGCTCTGCTTCGTGGTGGCGTTCGCCAAGGAGGCCGCGAGCGGGGCGGGGATCAACCTGCCCGGGCCGAAGAGCGGGGGCGCGCGGGTCGGGGTGGTCGCGGTCGGGGTGCTGGCGCTGCTCCTGGGGACGGCGGTCCGGCCGCAGGGCGGCGAGCCCGTGGCGC
>NZ_MECK01000372.1 GCF_014596465.1 Streptomyces sp. CBMA123
CTCGGGCTGGGCGCACTAGCGGTTCCCGGTCGCGGGGCGGGAGGCCGGCCGGCCCGGCCTCCCGCCCCGCGCGCGCTCCGCCGCCTCCCGCCGCCCGCTCCGCCCGGAACCTGAGTACGGATACTCAGGCGGCCGGGCCCGTCCGCACCGCACTCTGGAGGGGTGCTCTGGTCAGACCCCGAGGACGGGCCCTCGCCCGAGGCCCGTCGCATGCAGGAGCGGATGCAGCGGGCCGGGAAGGTGCTCGCCGCCATCGTGCTGGTGGGCGCCGTCCTGATCATGGTCACCCGGTACTTCACCTGAGCCGTTCACCCGAACGGCTCACCCGGGCAAGCCCTACCCTGGTGGGCATGACAGACCAGCGCGCCCTCGTCCTCGCCTCCGCCTCCCCCGCCCGCCTCGGGCTGCTGCGCCAGGCGGGGCTCGACCCGCGCGTGGTGGTCAGCGGCGTCGACGAGGACGCGATCACCGCCGCCACCCCCGGCGAGCTCGCCCTCGTCCTGGCCGAGGCCAAGGCGAAGGCCGTCGCCGCCGAACTGACCGACGGTGAGCTGGTGATCGGCTGCGACTCCGTCCTGGAGCTGGACGGCCTCGCCCTCGGCAAGCCCGCCGACGCCACCGAGGCGCTGGCCCGCTGGCAGTCCATGCGCGGTCGCGCCGGGGTGCTGCGCACCGGCCACTGCGTGATCGACACCGCGACCGGCCGGCAGTCCTCGGCGACCGCCTCCACCACCGTCCGCTTCGGCACCCCGGACGACGCGGAGGTGGCCGCCTACGTCGCCTCCGGCGAACCGCTGTACGTGGCCGGGGCGTTCACCCTGGACGGCCGCTCGGCGCCGTTCATCGACGGCATCGACGGCGACCCGGGCAACGTCATCGGCCTGTCCCTGCCGCTGCTGCGCCGACTCCTCGCCGACCTCGGCGTCCGGCTGGTCGATCTCTGGGCCTGACGGCCGGGCGGACGTGTGGACCGACTGACCTGCCGTACCGGCTGGTCGGCCCCCTAAGCTGACCGGCGTTCGAACGGGGAGGGAACGCGGCGATGACCGACAACGTGCTCAACGTGGTGCTCGGCCTGGTGGCCAGTGCCATCAGCGCCGGGCTCGGCTGGCTGGCCCAGGCCGTGCGGCGGCGGCGGAAGGTCGAGCGGGTACGGGAGTTCTTCGGGCTGCCGGCCGGCAGCGAGTGCCTGATCGTGGTGCCCCGCAGCGTCGGGGCGGGCTCGCACGCCAGCACCGTGACCCGCCGGGACGCCTACGCCCTGATGTGGCTGGCCGGGCTGGTCGAGGAGTGCGGCGCCCGGCCCGAACTGGTCGCCCACGACGCCGCGCACCGCGGCCTGGGCGCCAAGACCGAGCTGTGCCTGGGCGGTCCGGTCAGCAACGAGCGGATGGCCGCCCACGTGGCCTGGGGCCTGCCCGGGGTGCTGATCACCTCCGGCCCCGGCCCGGGCAGCAACGTGATCGCGGTGGGCGACCAGGAGTTCGCCGTCGAGCCCGACCGCACCCACGTGCTGCTGGCCCGGATCGCCACCCCGGACGGCGGCCGCCCGGTGTTCCTGGTCGCCGGCCAGACCGGCACGGCCAACCAGGCCGGCGTCCGCTACCTGGTGGCGCACCACCGCGAACTCGCCCGCAGGCACGGCCGGAACGGCACCTTCGCCCTCGTCCTGCGGGTGGTCAACCCGGCGGCGTACGGGCCGGACATGGTCGAGCCGGTCGCCGACGTCACGGCCGAGGCGCTGCGCCGCCCCACGACCGCCCCCACCACCGCCCCCACGAGCGGTACGACGAGCGGTACGACCACCGGCACGACCGTGGCTTGAGCGGACCACGGCAGGGTGTGTTCCATGCCACCGACCCGCCACGCCGCCCCCCGGTCACCCACCGTCGACCGGGCCCGTACGACCGCACCGGCCGCGACCTGCGAAGTCGCCGACCGCCTCGTCGCCGGGGCCCGAAATTCCATCACCGAGCGTGTGGGATAGTTCACAACCTGGGGCTACTCGCCGGTACCGCCCAGGAATCCATAAACTCAACGAGGTTCAAGAAGGGAGCCACAGTGCGCAAGGTGCTCATCGCCAACCGCGGGGAAATCGCCGTCCGCGTCGCCCGGGCCTGCTCGGACGCCGGTATCGCCAGCGTCGCCGTCTACGCCGAGCCGGACCGGGATGCGCTGCACGTCCGCGCGGCCGACGAGGCTTATGCGCTGGGCGGTGACACCCCCGGCACCAGTTACCTGGACATCGCCAAGGTCCTCAAGGCCGCCGAGGACTCCGGCGCCGACGCCGTACACCCCGGCTACGGGTTCCTGTCGGAGAACGCGGAGTTCGCCCAGGCCGTCCTCGACGCGGGCCTGACCTGGATCGGCCCGCCGCCGCAGGCCATCCGCGACCTCGGTGACAAGGTCACCGCCCGTCACGTCGCCCAGCGCGCCGGAGCCCCCCTGGTGGCCGGCACCCCGGACCCGGTCTCCGGCTCCGACGAGGTCGTCGAGTTCGCCCGGGAGCACGGCCTGCCGGTCGCCATCAAGGCGGCGTTCGGCGGCGGCGGCCGCGGCCTGAAGGTCGCCCGCACCCTGGAGGAGATCCCGGAGCTGTACGACTCCGCGGTGCGCGAGGCGGTCGCCGCCTTCGGTCGCGGCGAGTGCTTCGTCGAGCGCTACCTGGACAACCCGCGGCACGTGGAGACCCAGTGCCTCGCGGACAAGCACGGCAACGTGGTGGTCGTCTCCACCCGTGACTGCTCGCTGCAGCGCCGGCACCAGAAGCTGGTCGAGGAGGCGCCCGCGCCGTTCCTGACCGAGGCGCAGAACGCCGAGCTGTACCGCGCCTCCAAGGCCATCCTCAAGGAGGCCGGCTACGAGGGCGCCGGGACCTGCGAGTTCCTGGTCGCGCTGGACGGCACGATCTCCTTCCTGGAGGTCAACACCCGTCTTCAGGTGGAGCACCCGGTCACCGAGGAGGTCACCGGGATCGACCTGGTCCGCGAGATGTTCCGGATCGCCGACGGCGAGGAGCTCGGCTACGGCGACCCGGAGGTGCGCGGCCACGCCTTCGAGTTCCGCATCAACGGCGAGGACCCGGGCCGCAACTTCCTGCCCGCGCCCGGCACCGTGACGCTGTTCGCCCCGCCGTCCGGCCCGGGCGTGCGCCTGGACTCCGGCGTGGAGACCGGCTCGGTCATCGGCCCGGCCTGGGACTCGCTGCTGGCCAAGCTGATCGTCTCCGGCCGCGACCGCAAGCAGGCCCTGGAGCGGGCCCGGCGCGCGCTGAGCGAGTTCAGGGTCGAGGGCATGGCCACCGCCATCCCGTTCCACCAGGCGGTCGTCACCGACCCGGCGTTCGCGCCCGAGGTGCACGGCAGCGACGAGCCGTTCACGATCTTCACCCGCTGGATCGAGACCGAGTTCGACAACACCATCCCGGCGTTCACCGGCGGTGCCGGCGAGGCCGAGGAGGCGGAGACCCGGGAGACCGTGGTCGTCGAGGTCGGCGGCAAGCGGATCGAGGTCTCGCTGCCGTCCTCGCTGGGCGCCGCGGCGGCCCCGGCGGCCGGTGCGGCGGGCGGTGCCAAGGCCAAGCGCCGGGTGGGCGCCAAGAAGGCCGGCTCGGCCATCAGCGGTGACGCCCTGGCCTCGCCGATGCAGGGCACCATCGTCAAGGTCGCCGTCGAGGAGGGCCAGGTCGTCGCCGAGGGCGAGCTGATCGTGGTCCTGGAGGCGATGAAGATGGAGCAGCCGCTGAACGCCCACAAGGCGGGCACCGTGGTCGGCCTCAAGGCCGAGGTGGGCGCGAGCGTCAGCAGCGGCGCCGCGCTGTGCGAGATCAAGGACTGATCCGGACCGGCGGCTGACGCCGGGTCCGTCAATCCTCGACCGGTCCGTACTCCCTTCGGGGGGTGCGGACCGGTCGTGTTTCCGCGCGCTGCGGAACAGCCGGACTCAGCGCCCGCGCGGCAGGCCCATCTCGGCCAGCCGGACCGGCATCCCGCCCGGGCCGACCGGCCCGCCGTGCGCCCCGGGGCGGCGCTGGCCGGGCAGCGG
>NZ_MECK01000373.1 GCF_014596465.1 Streptomyces sp. CBMA123
GTTCCCGGCCGGGGTGCCGGGCATCAGCACGGCGGTGAAGGTGGCGAGCGCGCCGGCGGTGGCGACGAAGGCGGCGGCGACGAACACCGCGTCCTTCTCCGGCAGGAGTCCGGCCAGCAGCACGGCGCCGAACACCAGGCCGAGGGCGGCCACCTGACGCGCCCCGCGCGGAGTTTGCAGCATGGCACCGGAGTGTAGACACCGCGCCGCGGGCGGCGGGCCGGAACGGCAGAGCGCGGAACGGCGACGGCCCCGTACGGCGCAGTGCCGTACGGGGCCGAAGGAACCTGCGGGGATCAGACCTTGAGGTACTTGCGCAGGGTGAAGAACGCCGCGACACCGGCCATGCCCATACCGACCACGACCAGCAGCGGGATCACCGCCAGCACCGAGCCGAGGCCGATGAAGTGGATGAACTGCACCCGGTCGGCCAGCCAGTTCTGGACGAAGAAGTGCCCGCCGATCAGCAGACCGGAGGCCAGCGCCGCACCGAGCAGCGCGGAGAACGCGGCCTCGGCGATGAACGGCATCTGGACGTAGAAGTTCGACGCACCGACCAGGCGCATGATGCCGGTCTCGCGCCGCCTGCTGTACGCCGACACCCGGACGGTGTTGACGATCAGCAGCAACGCCACGAAGAGCATCAGCACCATGATCACGAACGCCGCCGTCTGCAGGCCGTTGAGCAGGCCGAACAGGTTCTCCAGGATCTTCCGCTGGTCCTCGACCGACTTGACGCCGGGCTTGCCCGCGAACGCGCTCTGGATGACGTCGTACTTGGTCGGGTCGTTGAGCTTCACCCGCCAGGACTGCGGCATCGCGTCCGGGCCCAGGACGGAGATGAGCGGGTTGTCCGGGTTCATGTCCTTCCAGTGCTTGTACGCCTCCGCGGAGCTCTCGTACGTGGAGGACTGGACCACCGAACTCATCTTGTCCAGCTGGTCCTTGATGTCCTGGACCTGCTGGTCGGTGGCCGCGCCCTTGTCGCACTGCGGCGAGTTGCGGGCATCCGCCTTGGTGCAGAAGTAGATGCTCACCTCGACCTTGTCGTACCAGTACCCCTTCATGGAGTTCACCTGGTCGCGGACCAGGAGCGAGGAACCGGCGAGGGCGAGGGAGAGCGCGACGCTGACCACGACCGCGATGGTCATGGTCAGGTTGCGTCGGAGACCCACACCGATCTCCGACAGGACGAACTGGGCACGCATGCGGGAAACAACTCCAGGGTCGGTACTGCGCGGTCGGACGGGCCGGGCCGGCGGCCCTACGGCTCAGCGCTGGTCGGTCAGTGCTGGTATCCGTAGACGCCGCGGGCCTGGTCGCGGACGAGCAGCCCCTTGTCGAGCTCGATGACTCGCTTGCGCATCTGGTCGACGATGGCCTGGTCGTGGGTGGCCATCAGCACCGTGGTACCGGTGCGGTTGATCCGGTCGAGCAGCTTCATGATGCCGACCGAGTTCTGCGGGTCGAGGTTGCCGGTGGGCTCGTCCGCGATGAGGAGCATCGGACGGTTCACGAACGCCCGCGCGATCGCGACGCGCTGCTGCTCACCACCGGACAGCTCGCCCGGCATGCGGTCCTCCTTGCCGCCGAGGCCGACCAGCTCCAGCACCTCGGGCACCACCTTGCCGATGGCGCTCTTGGGCTTGCCGATCACCTCCAGCGCGAAGGCGACGTTCTGCGCGACCGTCTTGTTCGGCAGCAGACGGAAGTCCTGGAAGACGGTGCCCAGCTGGCGGCGCATGTGCGGCACCTTCCAGTTGGACAGCTTGCCGAGGTCCTTGCCCAGCACGTGCACCGCGCCGGTGGAGGGACGTTCCTCCCGCAGGCACAGGCGCAGGAAGGTGGACTTGCCCGAGCCGGACGAGCCGACCAGGAAGACGAACTCACCCTTCTCGATCTCCAGCGAGACGTTGTCCAGGGCGGGACGGTTCTGCTTGGGATAGGTCTTGGAGACGTTGTCGAATCTGATCACGGCTGCATCACGGAGGCCATCCTAGGCGGCGCCAGTCCTCGGTCGATCCGCCCCGGAGGCCCGGTCCAGGGCGGGCGAAGGGAGCGCGGAGGGCCGCTCCCGGTCTGGGACCATACGCGAACCGGCGACCGGTCCGCAGGGGCGGCCCAGGACGGGCTCCGGAATCTGGGGGAGAATGTCCGGCTGTGCCCCGATAATTGGGAGCCATCTCACAGCCCGGGAGCCGGAAGCGCCAGAACCTGGCAGAGTGGAGGTGGCGACCGTGTCCGGTCGCTCCCCCGTACAGGGCAGACTCCCCCGTACAGGTACGAAGAGGGAACCAAAGCCCCGTCCGGTGCGTTGGCTGTAGCAGCGAGGAGGAGATCGCATGACGTGCGACCATCTGGTGTGCGCCAACTGCAACGGCCGCGTCAGCGACGGGCGTTGCCCGGTGTGCCGCGCCAACCGGGCCCGGCTGCAGGAGCAGCAGGGGCCGTTCGCCACGCTCTCCCCCGCGATGCTGCTGGCCCTGCTGGCCGGGCTGCTCGCGGTGGTGCTGATCGCGCGGCAGGCGCTGGGCTGAGACCCCGAGGTGCGACGAAGGCCCCCGACCACTGCGGTCGGGGGCCTTCTGCGTGTCCGGGTGCTTACTCGGCGCTGGTCTCGCGCTGCTTGCGCCAGCGGATCCCGGCCTCGATGAAGCCGTCGATGTCGCCGTCCAGGACGGCCTGCGGGTTGCCCGCCTCGTACGCGGTGCGGACGTCCTTGACCATCTGGTACGGGTGCAGGACGTAGGAGCGCATCTGGTTGCCCCAGGAGCTGCCGCTGTCCTTGAGCGCGTCCATCATGGCCTTCTCCTCCTGGCGGCGCCGCTCGAGCAGCTTGGCCTGGAGGACGTTCATCGCGGACGCCTTGTTCTGGATCTGCGAGCGCTCGTTCTGGCAGGAGACCACGATGCCGGTCGGGAGGTGCGTGATGCGCACCGCCGAGTCGGTGGTGTTGACGCCCTGGCCTCCGGGGCCGGAGGCGCGGTAGACGTCGATCCGCAGTTCGCCCTCGTCGATGTCGACGTGGTCGGACTGCTCGACGACCGGGAGCACCTCGACACCGGCGAAGGAGGTCTGCCGGCGGCCCTGGTTGTCGAACGGCGAGATGCGGACCAGGCGGTGGGTGCCCTGCTCGACCGAGAGGGTGCCGTAGGCGTACGGCGCCTTCACGGTGAAGGTCGCGGACTTGATGCCGGCCTCTTCGGCGTACGAGGTGTCGTACACCTCGGTGGGGTACCCGTGCCGCTCGGCCCAGCGCAGGTACATGCGCATCAGCTGCTCGGCGAAGTCGGCGGCGTCCACGCCACCGGCCTCGGCGCGGATGTTGATCAGGGCCTCGCGGGAGTCGTACTCGCCGGAGAGGAGGGTGCGGACCTCCAGCTCCTCGACGGCCTTCTGCAGCGAGACCAGCTCGGCCTCGGCCTCGGTGCGGGTGTCCGCGTCGTTCTCGGCCTCGGCGAGCTCGAACAGCACGCCCAGGTCGTCGATGCGGCTGCGCAGGCCCTCGACGCGGCGCAGTTCGCCCTGGAGGAAGGAGAGCCGGCTGGTCACCTTCTGCGCGTTCGCGACGTCGTCCCACAGGCTGGGGGCGGCTGCCTCCTCCTCCAGGACCGCGATGTCGGCCCGGATCTTGTCCAGGTCGAGGACGGCCTCGATCGACCCCATGGTCGTATCGAGGTTCTTGAGCTCTTCGGAAGGATCGACGGCTGCCACGCCCCCAGCGTAATGGTTCCGGGGGTGGTCATGACGACACCCCCGGCTCCCCCGGTCTCAGGGCGCCCGCGGGGCGGTGCCGTGCACGGCCGGACGGGACGGGTGGCCGCCGCCCGGCTCGGTGGCCGCGAAGGCCGTCCAGGCCGCGGCGGCGCCCGCCAGCAGCAGCGCCCGTCGCCCGATGCCGCGCAGTTCGGCCCGGTGGCGCAGCAGCGCGTACGGGCCCAGGGCGCCCACCGACATGACGTTGCGCCAGAAGGCGATGGCCAGCGCGGGCGCGGC
>NZ_MECK01000374.1 GCF_014596465.1 Streptomyces sp. CBMA123
CTCGGTCGCGGCCGTGCTGCGGGCCACCCGCCCGCCGCTCGGCGGGGACGAGGTGCTGGACACCGTGCGCTCGCTGCGCGCCGAACTGGTGGGTGCGGGCCCGCTGGAACGGCTGCTGGCGGCGCCCGACGTCACGGACGTGCTGGTGAACGGGCCGGACGAGGTGTGGGTCGACCGTGGCGGCGGCCTGCACCGAGCCACCGGAGTCCGGTTCGCCGACGCCGAGGAGGTGCGGCGGCTGGCCCACCGGCTGGCCACCGCGGCCGGGCGGCGCCTGGACGACGCCCGGCCCTGGGTGGACGCCCGGCTGCCGGACGGCACCAGGCTGCACGCGGTGCTGCCGCCGATCGCGGCCGGCTGCACCCACATCTCGCTGCGGGTGTGCCGGCCCCGGCCGTTCACGCTCGACGAGTTGGTGGCGGGCGGTGCGCTGCCCCCGGAGGGTGCCGAGCTGCTGGCCGGCATCGTGCGGGCCCGGCTGTCGCTGCTGGTCTCCGGCGGGACGGGCTCGGGCAAGACGACTCTGCTCGCGGCGTTGCTCGGTCTGGTCGGGCCGGACGAACGGATCGTGATCGCCGAGGACTCCGCCGAGCTGCGACCGGCCCACCCGCACGTGGTCCGGTTGCAGAGCCGGCCGCCGAACCAGGAGGGGCTGGGCGAGTTCACCCTGCGGGACCTCGTCCGGCAGGCACTGCGGATGCGGCCGGACCGGCTGGTGATCGGCGAGGTCCGCGGGGCCGAGGTATCGGACCTGCTGGCCGCGCTCAACACCGGGCACGAGGGCGGCTGCGGCACCGTCCACGCCAATACGGCGGCGGACGTGCCGGTCCGGCTGGAGGCCCTGGGTTCACTCGCCGGACTCGACCGGCCGGCGCTGCACAGCCAACTGCGGGCCGCGCTGGACGTGGTGGTGCACCTGGTCCGGGATCCGGGCTCGGGGCGGCGCCGGGTGGCGGAGATCCACACGCTGGCCGGGGACCGCGATGGGCTGGCCGTGACCACCCCGGCGGTGGAGTTCCCCGCGGCGGGCGGGTTGCTGCCCGGGGTGGGCTGGGAGCGGCTGGTCAGGCTGCTGGCCGCGCGCGGGGTGACGCTCGGGGCGGGGGCGCCATGAGCGCGGCGTCGGTGGTGATGGCGGTGCCGGTTTCCATGGCGGTGCCGATGGTGGTGGCGGCGGCGGCCCAGGCGGAGCGGGAGCTGCGGTTGGTGGAGATCGGGTTCGTGCTGTTGCTGGCCGGGTGCGCGACGGGCGCCCTGGTGCTGCTCGGGGTGTGGGGCCGGAAGGAGCGATGAGATGGAGGTGATCGAGGTGATGCAAAATCAGTTCGCGCTCTGCTGGGTGACGGTGCTCTGCCTGCTGGCTGTCGTCGGGTGGCGGGCCGCTCAGGAACAGCTGGCGGGTGAGCGGCGCTCCAGGCTGGTACTAACGGGCGCCGGGCCTCCAGCGCGCGGGCCGGCCCTGGAGGCCGCGCGGTGGGCGAGGGGCCGGCTTCCGCTGCTGCTGGCGCCCGAACTGCTGTTGCTGCCGCTGGGGTTGGTCGTCGGACAGGTCACCGCCTCGCCGGTGCCGGTGCTCGCGGCGGTACCGGCCGTCCTGCCGCTGCGGAGGTGGCGGCTGCGGCGCCGGCTGACGGTGGAGGCCGGGCAGCGGGCCGCTGCCGTGGTGGAGCTCTGCGCCGCGCTGGCCGGGGAGTTGCGCAGCGGCTCGACGCCGGAACAGGCGTTGCACCTGGTCACCGCGCGGCTCGCCACGGATCCGGACGGGCTGCGCCGGCTCGGTACGGAGCCGGTGGCCCGGCTGGCGGCGGGCCGTTACGGCGGGGACGTCCCCGCGGCGCTCCAGCTGCTGGCCGAACTGCCGGGCGGCAGCGGGGCGGCGGCGATCGCGGCCTGCTGGCGGGTCGCCTCCGACGGCGGCTCAGGGCTGGCCGCCGCGCTGGACCGGGTCGCGGAGGCGCTGCGCGGTGAGCGGGCGCTGGCGGAGGAGATTGCCGGGGAGTTGGCCGGGCCGCGGGCGACGATCGCGGTCCTGGCCGCCCTGCCGGGCGTGGGGTTGCTGCTGGGCGGCGCGCTCGGGGCCCGCCCGCTGGAGGTCCTGCTGCACACCTCGGCCGGGCTCGGCTGTCTCGCGGTGGGGGCGGCTCTGGAGGGCCTGGGGGTGTTCTGGACGGCCCGCATCGTCCGGGCGGCGGCGCGGGGTGGTCTTGCGGTCCCCAAGGGCGCCGAAGGTGTCGATGAGAGCGGGAGCGGGGGTCGAGGGAGCCCGCGGGCGCGGGTGCTCGGCGCCGGGCTGGGGGTGGGGTGATGCGGGGCGTCCAGTGGGTGCTGGCCGGGCTTCCGGTGGCGGCGGTGGTGGCGGCAGCAGCGGTGATGCCGATGCGGCGCTGGGCCGGGCGGCGGGCGTTCGCCTGGGAACGGGCGCGGGAGGAGGGGTGGGAGGCGGAGCGGGAACGAACGGGCGCGAGGGCCCGGGGTGTTGGGCCTCGGCGGCGCGCGGCGGTGGCGGTCGGCGCGGGGCTGGCTGTGGCAGTGCTGGTCGGGGGTGGCGTCGGGGCGGTGGCCGGGGTACTGGCGGCGGTGGGCGTCTTTCGGTGGTCCGCCCGGGCGCGGTCGCCGACGGACCGGCGGGCGGCGCTGGAGGAGGAGGTGATGCTCAGACAGCTCCCGCTGGGTGCAGAGCTGTTGGCGGCCTGTCTCGGCTCGGCGGCGCTGCCCTCGGCGGCGGTGTCGGCGGTGGGCCGGAGCGTGGGCGTGCCGCTGGGGCCGAGGCTGGTGGCGATCGGGGCCGAACTGGCCCTGGGCGCCCCGCCGGAGCTGTGCTGGACCCGGCTGGGCGAGCAGCACCCTTCGCTGGCACCGCTGGCGCGCTGCCTGGTCCGGACGAGCCTCAGCGGGGCTCCGGCGGCCGGTCCGCTGATCGGGCTGGCCCAGGCGCAGCGGGCAGCCGCGGCCCGCGCGGCCCACGCCCGGGTCCGCCGGGCCGCGGTGCTCGCCACCGCCCCGCTCGGGCTCTGCTTTCTGCCGGCCTTCGTCCTGGTCGGGGTGGTGCCGGTGGTGATCGGCCTCACCAGCCGTTTCGCGCAAGCGATGTGAGTGAGCGGTGGATCCGGGTCCGGATCCACCGAAGAGCCAGAACAGATCCAGAAGTGAGCACAGAACAGGAGAGATTCATGACTGCAGTGATCATGATCAGGCCGGGCACCGGGTGTCCGCTCCGGCACGTGTCGGGGGCGCGGTGGCGCAACAGCCGTGGGGCCGCCCGTCGGGTGCGTCGGGTGGTCCGGGTGGTTCAGCGCCGGGGGCGGTCGGACGCCGGGATGACCACGGCCGAATACGCCGTCGGAACCTTGGGCGCGTGCGCCCTTGCCGCCGGCCTGTACAAGGTGGTGACCAGCGCGGCCATCACCGGGGCACTGACCGAGATGCTGGAACGGGCGCTCCATGCGACGTAGCGCTCGTCCGCGAAGCCTCGCCGCTCGGGTCTCCTTCGCCGGCGGGCCTGCTTCCCGTGCGGCCCGCGGGAGTTCGGAGGCAGGGCGCGTCGGGGCGGCCCAGGAAGGGAGAGGCCGGGGGCGGCTGCGGCCGGGGCGGCGTGGGGACGCGGGCTTCGTCACGGCGGAGACGGCGGTGGTGCTGCCCGCGCTCGTCCTGCTCGCGGCGATGCTGATCTGGGGCGTGCTCGCGGCGGCCGCGCAGATCACCTGCGTGGACGCGGCCCGGATCGGCGCCAGGGCAGCCGCACGAGGGGAGCCGGACGCCGAGGGGCTCGCCCGTGCGGCGGCCCCGCCGGGCGCACGGGTTCGGGTGGCGGTCGCGGCGGACACGGTGCGGGTCGACGTGGACGCCCCGTCCGCGGCGCCGGGCCGGCTGGGCGGGCTGCTCGCGGTCCGGGTCGGTGCGAT
>NZ_MECK01000375.1 GCF_014596465.1 Streptomyces sp. CBMA123
CCCCGCCCCCGGCCGCCGGGCGGGGCCGCGCGGCCCCGCCCGGACCGACGGCGGTCTCCGCAGCACCGGAAGCGGCCCCGGGGCCGGGACCGGATTCAGTCCCGTCCCCGGCCCCGACCCGCCGCCCGGCGATCCAGTCCCGCAGCCCCACCCGGCTCACCCACCTTCACTGACACGGGAGTTGATCCGCGCGATCTCGCGCACCCACTGCCCGCGTTCGCGGTGGGTCAGGTCGAGGAGATCCTCGCGCGGCCAGTGGAAGTGGTAGGCGATGTACGCGATCTCCTCGTACAACCGAGCAGGCGCGTACGTCACGATTCCCCCAGGCGCCCACCGGCGAGGTCGACCTCGAAGGCGCCGTCGCAGTGCGGGCAGGTCACCGCGGCGCGCGTGTGGCCTTCGCTGTTGATCCGCTGGTAGAGGTCCTGGAGGAAGGCGACGTCGGTGGCGTACATCCGCTCGACGATCCCGGCGTGCACGTCGGTGAGGTCGCCCAGCCTGGTGATCACGTGGCTGAGCAGCACCACACTGAGGTAGGCCGGGTTCTCCTTGACCCGCAGGTCGATCTGCGGCATCAGTTCGTCGCGGGCGGTGGCCAGCCGCATGGCGCCGTGGCGGTGCACGGTGCCCTCGTCGTCGACGTAGCCGAGCGGCAGCTCGAACTCGAACTCGCCGTGCGGCGACTGCCGTCGGGGCGGCCCGGCCGGCCCCGTCGGTGCCGGGCTCTGCTGCTGCGGCGCGGGGCTCTGCTGGGCCGGGGCCCCTTCCAGCAGCTCCTCAAGGCCGATCTTCCGCCTCACTCGACGTGGATCTCCTCGAACACGATGGTCACGGTCTCGGTCGCGGCGCTGGATTCGCCGGCGCTGAGCGTGGGGCCCTCCCAGCGGCTGGCCCAGGCGTTGGTGAGCTGGATGCGGCGCAGGGTCGCGCCGGTGGTGTCCTTGACCTCGATGGTCAGGTTCTGCCGCGCGGTGTTGATCGCCCCGTTGTTGAGGGTCTCCTTGATCCAGTTCGTGAAGGCGCCGCTCTTGTCCAGGCCGCGGGTGATGGTCACCTCGCCGGGCAGCCGGGCGCCGGGCTGCTTGCGGACGATCAGCTTGCCCTCTTGGGTCACCTGCTTGTACTCGACGACGTCCTGTTCGACCGTCAGGTTGCTGATCTCCTTGACGGACTCGACGTTGTAGCCGCCGAGTTGGACGCCGAATATGTGTGTGGAGAGCGGATCGCCTTCAGCCATGGCGTGCTGTCACCTTCCGTGCGATGGGGGCCGACCGTACGACGATCACTCGTTGACGAGGCTCGTGCTGTCGGAGAACTGGGCCAGTCGGAACACCACGAACTCGGCCGGCTTCACCGGCGAGACCCCGATCTCACAGATCACCTGACCGAGGTCGATGGACTCCGGCGGGTTGTTGTCGCGGTCGCACTTGACGTAGAAGGCCTCGGCCGCGGTCTGGCCGAACAGCGCTCCGCGCCGCCACTCCTCGGTGAGGAAGGCGGTGATGTTCCGGCGGATGCTGGACCACAGCCGGTCGTCGTTGGGTTCGAAGACGACCCACTGGGTCCCCAGGAGGATCGACTCCTCCAGGTAGTTGAAGAGCCGGCGCACGTTGAGGTAGCGCCAGGCCGGGTCGGAGGAGAGGGTGCGCGCGCCCCAGATCCGGATGCCGCGCCCGGGGAACGCCCGGACGCAGTTGACGCCGATGGGGTTCAGCAGGTCCTGTTCGCCCTTGCTGAGCCGCAGTTCGAGGTCGACGGCGCCGCGGATGACCTCGTTGGCCGGCGCCTTGTGCACGCCGCGCTCGGCGTCGCTGCGCGCCCACACCCCGGCGGCGTGCCCGCTCGGCGGGACCAGCGTGTTGCGGCCGGTGGCCGGGTCGAAGACCTTGATCCACGGGTAGTAGAGGGCGGCGTAGCGGGAGTCGTAGCCCGCCTCGTCCTGTCGCCAGGTGCGCATCCGCTGGGCGTTGAGCCCGGGCGGCGGGTCCAGGACGGCGATCCGGTCGCCCATCTGCTCGCAGTGCGAGATCACCGCGAGCTGGACGGTGCGCAGGCCCTCGTCGTCGAGCTCGCCGCGCTGGTAGGCGCTCATCAGGTCGGGCACCGCGACCATGGTGATCTCGTCGATCGCCTCCAGGCCCGAGAAGCCGGTGCGGGCGGCGGCGTCGCCGACGTACTCGGCGGGGTCCAGCCGGGCGCCGGGGGCCACCACCGGGCCGGGCGCGGGCGCGGGGGCCGCGGCGAGCGCGTGGGTGCGGCGCTCGGGGCGGCTGGGCGCGGTGCCGGCCTGCTCGATGACCGCGATGAGCTTGGACTCGCGCAGCTGGGTGACGACGTAGCCCTTGGTGTTCTTCCGGGTGGAGACGTCGTAGCTCTCCACCACCTCGGCGCCGCGGCGGACCAGCAGCCGGAACCGGTCGTCGGGGACGTTCTCGCCCTCGGCGTCGGCGATCTCGACGGACACGTCGGCGCCCGCGCCGGGCAGGGCGGAGATCAGGAAGCCGGAGACCGCGGCCGGCGCCACGGTGACGGCGGCAGCGGCGGGGACGCCGCCGGAGGCCTGCCGGTCCGGGTCGCCGATCCGCACCACGTAGGCGGAGCCGCCGCCGTTGGCGAAGAAGCCGTAGACCGCGTGGGCGAGGTAGGTGCCCTCGGTGAAGCCGCCGAACCGCTGGACGTACTGGTCCCAGTTGGTCACCAGCGTGGGCTCGTGGAAGGGTCCGGATCCGGCGAAGCCGACGAAGGCGGCCACGGCCGTGCCGACGCCCTCGATCGGCCGGGCACCGGACTGGACCTCCTCCACGTACACGCCCGGGGTCAGGTACGACGGCATTCGCGCTCCTTCGGATGACCGGTCATTCTCCTGGTACTCCCCCGAGTCTGCGGCCGGGGCGCCGTCCGGGGACATGTCCCCTGGTCCCGCGCCGGGGGCAGCACCGGCTGCCCCCGGCGGCCAGCCCGGCGGGTACTCCCAGGCGCACCGGACGGCCCGGCCCCCTCCAACGCCCGCTGCACCCCCGGCGCCCCACGCCCCGTCAGCCGTGCCCGGTGTCCCCGAGGACGCCCAGCCACGGCCCGAACTCGCTCTCCAGCACCAGCCGCCCCAGCTTGCGGTACTCGCCGACCACGGCGGCGACCAGCTGGGCCATGCCCAGCGGGGTGCCCGTTCCGGCGGCCAGGTAGGCCGCGGAGACGGCGCAGGACCGGATGGAGCCGCCGGTGAGCTCGAACTGCCGGGCGCAGAAGTCCAGGTCGAGGTCGTCGCCGCGGGGCAGCCGCGGGCCCAGCGAGCGGTCCCACAGCAGGAGGCGCTGCGCCTGGTCGGGCAGCGGGAACTCGGCGATGACGTCCAGTCGCCGGGTGAACGCCTCGTCCAGGTTGGCGCGCAGGTTGGTGGTCAGCAGCGCGATGCCCGCGAAGGACTCCATCCGCTGGAGCAGGTAGGCGGTCTCCACGTTGGCGTGGCGGTCGTGGGCGTCCTTGACCTGCGAGCGCTTGCCGAACAGCGCGTCCGCCTCGTCGAACAGCAGGACGCCGTTGACCTGCGCGGCCTCGGTGAAGATCCGTTCCAGGTTCTTCTCGGTCTCGCCGACGTACTTGTCGACCACCGTGGAGAGGTCCACCACGTACAGCTCCATGCCGAGTTCGGCGGCGACCACCTCGGCCGACATGGTCTTGCCGGTGCCCGACTCCCCGGCGAACAGGGCGATCACCCCGTTGCCCCGGCCGCCGCCCGGCCGCATCCGCCACTGCCCGAGCACCTGGTCGCGGTGCCGGGCGCGCAGCACCAGTTCGCGCAGCCGGGCGGCGGTGGGGTCGGGCAGCACCAGGTCGGCCCAGCCGACCGCGGGCTCGATCCGCCGGGCGAGGCGGGCCAGGCCG
>NZ_MECK01000376.1 GCF_014596465.1 Streptomyces sp. CBMA123
GGGTCGGCGGCCGGGGCGGCGATGCCGGCCTCGGCCTCGGGCCAGTAGCGCTCGTGCTGGAACGCGTAGGTGGGCAGGTCGGTGCGGCGGGCACCGGTGCCCGTGTGCAGCGCGGCCCAGTCGAGGGCGTGGCCGCGCACGTGCAGCGCGGCCAGGGCCAGGGCGGTGGTGCGCTCCTCGGGGCGTGCGGCGCGCAGCAGCGGGACGGCCGTCACCGCGGCGGCGTCCGCCGGGTCGTCCTGGGTCAGGATGTCCTCGGTCAGCGCGGACAGCACGCTGTCGGGGCCGAGTTCGAGGAAGGTGGCGGCGCCGGCCGCGCGGGCGGCCCGGACGCCGTCGGCGAAGCGCACGGCCCGGCGGACGTGCTCGACCCAGTGGTCCGGGGAGCACAGCTCGGCCTCGGTGGCGAGCTCGCCGGTGGTGTCGGAGACGATCGGGACGGTCGGCGCGCGGAACTCCAGCTCCGCGACGGTGCGCCGGAACTCCTCCAGCATCGGGTCCATCAGCGGCGAGTGGAAGGCGTGCGAGACGCGCAGCCGCTTGGTCCGGCGGCCGTCGGCCGCGAACTCCCCGGCGATGCGCAGCACTTCGTCCTCCAGACCGGAAACGACCACGGCCCGGGGCCCGTTGACCGCCGCGACGCAGACGCCGGGCGCCAGGCGCGGCAGCACCTCGTCCTCGGTGGCCTCGACGGAGACCATGGCGCCGCCCTCGGGAAGCGCGTCCATCAGCCGGGCCCGCGCGGCGACGAGTGCGCACGCGTCGGCGAGCGAGAGCACCCCGGCGCAGTGCGCGGCGGCGATCTCGCCGACGGAGTGGCCGAGCAGCACGTCGGGGCGCACGCCGAGCGAGGTGACCAGGCGGAACAGCGCGACCTCGACGGCGAAGATCGCGGGCTGCGCCCAGCCGGTGCGGTTCAGCAGTTCCTCGTCCTCGCCCCACAGCACGTCGCGCAGCGGGCGGTCCAGACGGGGGCCGAACTCGCGCAGCACCGCCTCCAGCGCCTCGGCGAACACCGGGAAGCGCTGGGCGAGTTCGCGTCCGGCGCCGAGGCGCTGGGCGCCCTGGCCGGCGAACAGCAGGGCGAGTTTGCCGGCGCCGGTCTCGCCCGTGACCAGCCCTGCGGCGGGCTCGCCCGCGGCGAGGGCGGTCAGGGCCGCGAGCAGTTCGTCACGGTCGCCGCCGACGGCCACGGCGCGGTGGTCGAAGGCGGAGCGGGTGGTGGCGAGCGAGAGGCCGACGTCCGCGAGGCTCGACTCGGGGCTCGCGCCGGCGAAGGCGCGCAGGCGAGCGGCCTGGTCGCGCAGGGCGGCCTGGCTACGGCCGGCCAGCGGCCAGAGCAGGACGGGCTCCGCAACCGCCGGAGTCCGGGCGTGCACCACCGCTGGGGGGGCCTGTTCGAGGATGACGTGGGCGTTGGTGCCGCTGAAGCCGAACGACGACACACCGGCCCGGCGCGGCCGGCCGGTGTCCGGCCAGTCCGCTTCCTCGGTCAGCAGTTCCACCGCGCCCTCGTCCCAGTCCACGTGGGAGGACGGCTCGGCGGCGTGCAGGGTGCGGGGCACGACGCCGTGACGCATCGCCAGCACCATCTTGATCACGCCCGCGACGCCCGCGGCGGCCTGGGTGTGGCCGAGGTTCGACTTCACCGAGCCGAGCAGCAGCGGGAGTTCGCGGTCCTGGCCGTAGGTGGCCAGCAGTGCCTGGGCTTCGATCGGGTCGCCCAGGGAGGTACCGGTGCCGTGCGCCTCGACCACGTCGACGTCGGCCGTCGCGAGCCCGGCGGTCGCCAGGGCCTGGCGGATGACGCGCTGCTGGGACGGCCCGTTGGGCGCGGTGAGCCCGTTGGAGGCGCCGTCCTGGTTGACGGCGGAGCCGCGGACGACGGCCAGCACCGGGTGCCCGTGGCGACGCGCGTCGGACAGGCGCTCCAGGGCGATCACGCCGACGCCCTCGGCCCAGCCGACCCCGTCGGCCCGGTCGGAGAACGCCTTGCAGCGCCCGTCCGGGGCGAGGCCGCGCTGCCGGGAGAACTCGACCAGCGAGGTCGGGGTGGACATCACGGTGACACCGCCGGCCAGCGCGAGCGTGCACTCGCCGGCGCGCAGGGCCTGCATGGCCCAGTGCATGGCGACGAGCGACGACGAGCACGCGGTGTCGACGGTGACGGCCGGGCCCTCCAGGCCGAGGGTGTAGGAGACGCGGCCGGAGGCGATGCTGGGCGAGGTCCCGCTGCCCTGGTGGCCCTCGAAGCGGCCCCCGGCGAGCAGCGCGGAGTAGTCGTTGTACATCACGCCGGCGAACACGCCGGTACGGCTGCCGCGCAGTGACACCGGGTCGATCCCGGCCCGCTCGACCGCCTCCCAGCAGGCCTCCAGCAGCAGGCGCTGCTGGGCGTCGGTGGCCAGCGCCTCGCGCGGGCTCATGCCGAAGAAGCCCGGGTCGAAGTCGGCGGCCCGGTGCAGGAAGCCACCGAAGCGGGTGTAGCTGGTGCCGAGGTGGTCCGGGTCCGGGTGGTAGAGCGCGTCGACGTCCCAGCCGCGGTCGGTGGGCAGGCCGGAGATGGCGTCGGTGCCCTCGCGCAGCAGGCGCCACAGGTCCTCGGGCGAGGCGACGCCGCCGGGGTAGCGGCAGCTCATGCCGACGATGACGATCGGGTCGTCGTCGGCCGCGGCCCGCACGGGGGCCGCGGCGGTGGGCGCCTGGGCGCCCGTGAGCTCCTCCAGGACGTGCCCGGCCAGGGCGGTGACGGTCGGGTAGTCGAACACGACGGTGGCCGAGGTGCGCAGACCGGTGGCGGCGCTCAGCCGGTTGCGCAGCTCCACGGCGGTGAGCGAGTCGAAGCCGAGGTCCTGGAACGGGCGGTGGGCGTCGACCTCGGACGGGTCGGCGTGCCGCAGCACGGCGGCCACCTGGGCGCGGACCAGCTCGACGACGGCCTCCGTGCGGCCGCGCTCGTCCAGCCCGGCCAGCCGGCGGGCGAGGGCGCCGGCCGCCTCGGAGGCCGTCACGGCGGCGCGCCGAGTGGGGGTGCGGATCAGACCGCGCAGCAGCGGCGGCACCTCGCCCTGGGCGCGCAGCGCCGGGAGGTCCAGCCGGACGGGGAGGAGGACGGCCTCGGGGCGGGCGAGGGCGGCGTCGAACAGCGCGGTGCCGTCGGCTTCGGAGAGGGCCGGCGTGCCGAGCCGGGCCAGCCGGTCGAGGTCGGTGTCGGTGAGTCCGCCGGTCATGCCACCGACCGGTGCCCACGGGCCCCAGCCTAGCGACTGTCCGGGCAGCCCGGCGGCGCGGCGGGTGCGGACGAGCGCGTCCGCGAAGGCGTTGGCGGCGGCGTAGTTGCCCTGGCCGCCCGCACCGGCCGTACCGGAGAAGGACGAGAAGACGACGAACGCGCCGAGGTCGAGCGCGCGGGTGGCCTGGTGCAGGTGCCACAGGGCGTCGGCCTTGGGCCGCAGCACGGCGGCGAGCCGTTCGGGGGTGAGCGATTCGATGACGCCGTCGTCGAGCACACCGGCGGCGTGCACCACGGCGGTCAGGGGGTGCTCGGCCGGGATGCCGGCGATCAGCCGCTCGACGGCGGCACGGTCGGTGAGGTCGCACGCCTCGACGGCGACGACGGCGCCCAGCGCGGTGAGCTGCGCCGCCAGGTCGGCGGCGCCCTCGGCCTCGGCGCCCCGGCGGCTCGCGAGCAGCAGCCGCCGGACGCCGTGCTCGGCGACCAGGTGCCGGGCGAGAACGGCGCCGAGCCCACCGGTGCCGCCGGTGATCAGGACGGTCCCGTCCCGGTCCCACGCGCGGCCGGTGGCGGCCACCGCGCCCGCTCGGGCCAGCCGGGCCGCGAGGACGTCGCCGGCGCGCAC
>NZ_MECK01000377.1 GCF_014596465.1 Streptomyces sp. CBMA123
GCCCGGCGCCGACGTCGCGGCGGGTGCTCAGCGCGAACCCGGCCGCGGCGGTGACGGCGGCCAGTGCCAGCGCGGGCGGCAACGGCCACCAGCGGTCGTCGACGAAGGGGTAGCCGCGCTGCAGCCAGCCGATCGGGGAGGCCCAGGAGAGCCCGGTCCCGCCGGCGTCCCCGGCGGCGCGCAGCGCGTAGGCGGCGCCGAGCACGGCCAGGGCCAGCCCGGAGGCCGTCCGGGTGTGCGCGGTGATCTGCGCGGTGACGGCGGCCACCGTGCCGAACAGCAGCCCGCCGACGGCGGTCGCGGCGCCGAAGAGCAGGGCGCCGCCGCCGGTCAGTCCGGGGATGCCGAGGCCGGGCAGGCCGACGGCGAGCAGCAGACCGAGCGCGAGGTCGGCGACGGCGGCGGTGGCCAGCGCGGCGGCCAGCTGGGCGTGTCGACCGACGGCGGCCGAGCGGACCAGTTCGGCGCGGCCGCTCTCCTCCTCGGCCCGGGTGTGCCGGGTGACGGTCAGGACGCTCAGCAGGCCGGCCAGGACGACCAGCAGGCCGAGCAGCCGGTGGCCGAGCATCGCGCCCCAGGTGTAGTCGGCCAGGTAGTGGGCCGGGCCGGTCATGGCGAGCACGGCCGGGCTGCCCGAGCCACGGGCGATCGCGGCGCGGTCGGCGGCGGTCGGGTAGACGGTGTGGGCGCTGTCAGCGGTGGCCAGGGTGAGCAGCGCGAGGCCGAGCACCCAGGCGGACAGCCGGACCCGGTCGCGGCGCAGCGCGAAGCGCAGCAGGGTGGCGGTGCCGGCCAGGGTGCCGGGCCCGCCGGTGCGGTCCGGCCCGGTGCGCCGGGCGGTGGGTGGGGTGGTGGTGGTCATCGGACGGCCTCGGGATCGGGGCGGTGCCCGTTGGCGGCCAGCTCGTCGCCGTAGTGGCGCAGCATCAGCTCCTCCAGCGTGGGCGGGTGGCTGACCAGGGTGCGCAGCCCGGCCTCGCTCAGCCTTCGTACCGCGGCGTCGAGCCGGGCGCCGTCGACGGCGAACCGGACCCGCCGGCCGTCGGTGCGCAGGGCGTGCACGCCCGCCAGCGCCTCCAGCCCGGTGACCGGGCGGTCGGTCTCCGCCTCCACGGTGGTGCGGGTGAGGTGGCGGAGTTCGGTCAGGGTGCCGCTCTCCACCACCCGGCCCTGCCGGATGATGCTGACCCGGTCGCCCAGCTTCTCCACCTCGTCCAGGACGTGGCTGGAGAGCAGGACGGTGCGGCCCCGCGCCTTGGCCTGCCGGACGACGTCCTGGAAGACCACCTCCATCAGCGGGTCCAGGCCGGAGGTCGGCTCGTCCAGCAGCAGGAGTTCGGCGTCGGAGGCGAGGGCGGCGACGATGGCGACCTTCTGCCGGTTGCCCTTGGAGTAGCTGCGGCCCTTCTTGGTCGGGTCGAGGTCGAAGCGCTCGATCAGTTCGTCCCGGCGGCGCCGGTCGAGCCGGCCGCGCAGCCGGGAGAGCAGGTCGATGGCCTCGCCACCGGTGAGGTTGGGCCACAGCTCGACGTCGCCGGGGACGTAGGCGAGGCGGCGGTGCAGCTCGACGGCGTCGCTCCACGGGTCCTTGCCGAGCAGCTGGGCGCTGCCGCCGTCCACGCGCAGCAGACCGAGCAGGACGCGGAGGGTGGTGGACTTCCCGGCTCCGTTGGGGCCGAGGAAGCCGTGGACCTCGCCGGTCTCGACGGTGAGGTCGAGGCCGTCCAGTGCGGTGGTCCGGCCGAAGGTCTTGCGCAGGCCGGACAGGATGATGGCCTTGGTCATGCTTCCGAAGCTACCGTAGTTTCAGAAAAACGTGAATATTGGAAAGCATTAAGGTGCGAGCAGGGGATGGATGATCGCCGGAGAGGGGCGAGTGGTGGAGCAGACACCGCGGAAGGCGCGGGAGCAGGCACCGAAGAGCGCGCCGGAGCAGGCGGCGCAGGGGGCGCCGTGGCACGGGCGCGAGCGGGCCGTGTCGGACTTCGTCGAGCGGTTCGCGGCCGAGTTGGTGGTCGCGGGCATGGGCCGGATGCCGTCCCGGATCTTCTCCTGCCTGATGGCCGAGGAGAGCGGTGTGCTGACCTCCGCCGAGCTCTCCGAGCGCCTGCAGATCAGCCCGGCTGCCGTCTCCGGCGGGATGCGCTACCTGATCCAGGTCGGGCTGGTCGCCAAGGAGCGCGAGCCCGGCTCGCGGCGTGACCGCTACCGGGTGCTCAACGACGTCTGGTTCGAGTCGCTGACCCGGCGCGACGAACTGCTGCTGCGCTGGGTCCGGGTGCTCAAGGAGGGTGAACTGGCCGTCGGCGTGGGCACGGTGGCGGCGGAGCGGCTGGCGGAGAGCGCGGCCTTCTTCGAGTTCATGATCGACGAGCTGCACGGGATGCTCGGCCGCTGGCGCGAGCACCGGGCGGGGCTGACGACGGGGAAGTAGACCCTCCGGCGGGGCGCGGTCCCGGGGAACGCGCCGACGGCGGCAGAGCGGGCCCCTGCGGGCCGGCCTGCCGCCGTCGGTGCTTGGCGGTGCCTGTTCGCGCGCGGTTAGTTCTTCACGGTCGCCGAGGGGGAGGGCGACAGCGAGGAGCTGGGCGTGCCGGTCGGTGCGGCGGACGCGGTGGCGCCGGGGGTTGCCGTGGCGCTCGGGCTGGCGTTCGGCGTGGGCGTCGGGCAGCCGCTGGGAGTGGCCGTCGGCGACGGGGTGCCGCTCGGCGTGGCCGTCGGGGACGGCGTGCCGGTGGGCGTGGCCGTGCCGGTGGGCGTCGCGGTCGCCGTCGGGCTCGGGCAGGACGTCGGCGTACCCGTCGGGGTGCCGGTCGGCGTGGCCGTCGAGGTCGGCGTGCCGGTGGGCGTGGTCGTCGGGGTGGCCGTCGGACTCGCGGAGGGCGAGGGCGAACCACCGGGAGTCGGCGTGGTGGTCGGCGTGGTGGTCGGCTGCGCGGACGGCGTCGGGGTCGGCGTCACCGGCGGCACGGTCGGCTGGCCGTCGGGCGTCGGGCCGGTGCCGGCACCGTCGTTGCCGGTCGGGGTAGCGCCCGAGGTGCCGGTGCCGCCGGACGGCCGGAGGAACGGCGACGGCGAGGAGTCGGGCAGGGTCGGGACGCCGGGGCGGTCCGCGACGGTGGTGACCGCGCCGCTGCCGAAGTGGGCCATCCAGTTGCGGACGGTGCCCAGGTACTCGGTGGAGTTGTTGTAGCTGAGGATCGCCCGGTCCAGCTGGGCCGGATCGGAGAGGTCCCGGCCGCCCGCGCACAGGTAGCGGCCCGCGGTCTCGGCGGCGTCGAAGATGTTGTTCGGGTCGGCGGTGCCCTTGCCGGTGGCGTCCACGCCCCAGGAGGCCCAGGTGGAGGGGATGAACTGCATCGGGCCGACCGCGCGGTCCCAGCGCGGGTCGCCGTCGTAGCGGCCGCCGTCGGTGTCGGGTATCGCGGCGAAGCCGTTGCCGTCCAGCGCCGGGCCGAGGATCGGGGTGAGCGTCTTGCCGGCGGCGTCCACCTGGCCGCCGTTGGCCTGGCCGGACTCGACCTGGCCGATCGCGGCGAGCAGCTGCCAGGGCAGGTGGCAGCCCGGCGAGCGCTGCGCCAGCGAGGCCTCGGCCTGGCGGTAGGCGGCGAAGACGGTGGCGGGCAGCGAGGCGCCGGTGGCGGCGAAGGGGCCGGCCGAGGGCAGGCCGGGCTGGGTGCCGGGCGGCTGCGGGAGCTGCACGGCGCTGCCGCCGTCGGCCGGAGTGCCGGGGACGCCGGTGGCGGGGCCGCCGAACGGGGTGGCGGGG
>NZ_MECK01000378.1 GCF_014596465.1 Streptomyces sp. CBMA123
GTCGGCGGCATAGCCCGCGACGGCGCCCAGCGCGAAGGCGGCGGCGCGGGTCAGCCCGCGCACGGCGGCGGGCAGCTCAGGGTCCGGCGGGGCGGGGCAGCCTGCATCGCGTGGGTGTCCTCACTCAGGGTCCGCGCCCTGGATCGACGTACCGGGGGCGAGAGTCTCCTGGCTTCCGGGTCGG
Source organism: Streptomyces sp. CBMA123 (assembly GCF_014596465.1). Classification (GTDB taxonomy): domain Bacteria; phylum Actinomycetota; class Actinomycetes; order Streptomycetales; family Streptomycetaceae; genus Kitasatospora. Next base: position 185 of record NZ_MECK01000378.1, read on the forward strand.
ACGCACCCCCGGGCCTTCCAGCGGCTTCTGACGGCCCACCGTGGCATGTTCGAGCGTGCTCCCCGGTGACAGTGGCGGGACCGCGCCGGACTCGCACCGGCTTCCTCTCCATGCCTCCGTTTGGCCCCAGGATCCCATCACGCGCCCGAACCGGGAGTCAACCGAGGTCACGGAGGGGTTGGTCACACGGCGGGCCGCCGTCCGGCCTGTGCGATCGCCCAGCGCTGGGGAGGGCCGACCGGCCCCGCTTCGTGCGTTCGGCGGCTGGGGCAGCGCCGAGGACCGCACCTACGTTCGGTGCCATGCGCCGCAGAGAGTCACCCGCCGCCGCCCCCGCCCCGGTGCCGTTCTCGCCGGGGGCCGCCCGCGCCCACCGGGCCGGCCTCGGGCTGACCCCCGAGCAGGTCGCCGAGGGCATGGCCGCGCACGGCGTACGGCTGCTCCCCGGGCACGTCCTCGCCTGGGAGAGCGGCGCGCTGCGGCCCGGCGAGGCCGAGTTCATCGCACTGGCCCGCGCCCTCTGGTGCCCGGCCGACCAGTTGATGGACGGCCGGCCGGTGAGCCTGCGCGACCACCGGCTCGCCCGGGAACTCGGCCCGGATGCCGTCGCCGAACGGCTCGGCATGCCGCTGCCCGCCTACCGGCAGGCCGAACTGACCGGCCACTGGGACGGCGACCCGGACCAGACCCACGCCCTCGCCCAGGTGCTCGCCCTGCGGCTGACCGAACTGGTCGAGGCCACCGGCCGCCGCGAAGCGCTCGACCGGCTGCTCCGCCAGTGCGTGGCCGGCCGCTGGCAGCCCCACCTGCGCCCGCTCGCCCGACTCGTCCCCGTCCCCGAACCCCACCTCGCCGCCGTCCTCCCCCTCCTCCAGCAGGAACACCACGTCCCCACCCACTGGGGCGCCACCACCCAGCCCCGCACCCCCACCCCACCCCTCACCCCCCGCTTCTGGCACCTCCTCAGCACCCGCCACCCCGCCATCCCCGTCTGACCCGGCTACCCCCCACCCACCTCAGCGGGCGCGCCGGACGAAAGCCCGCGCGCCCGCAACAAACCCCACCCCTCACCCACCCCCTCACCCGACCAGGCGAGAGGGACGCGCTGCGGGAGGGGCGGTGCAGGGGGTGGCTGCGGAGAGGGGCGTGACGGGTGATTTTCAGACTGCCAACGGCGCCCAACCCCCCACCCACAGAGTCGGCAGTCCGAAAATCACCCAGCCCCCGGAGCAGCCACCCCCGGAACCGCCCCGCCCCCACCCTCCCGAGAGCCCCCCGAACAAACACCACCCCCCAGACGGCCCAGCCCGGTGGCCAGGCCGATGCCCCCCCGGTGGACTGGTGCTCGAAAACCGTCCGGGTCCGTGCAGCAGAGCGGGGAACGAAATGCGTTGGGGAACCGCAGCCGTCGTGGCGGCCGCCGCCGCGGGGGCCGTCGTCCTGGTGGTCGGCCGCCGGGCCTCCGAGCGGATGGTCCGTCCGGGGGCGGGTCCGGGGCCGGGGGGTGCCGGGCCGGATTCCGGTCCCGTGCTGGTGCAGAGCCTGGCCGCCGGCCGGGTCACCTTCAGCCGCCGTCCGGAGAGTCTGCGGCCCGGCCGGTGGGCGGTCGAGTGGGACGGCGGCGGGCACGCGGTGGTGGAGGAGGTCCTGCACCGGGACGAGCAGGGTGTCACCCGCCGGCTGGTCCGGGCCGACCGGGGCACCCTGACGCCCGGCACCGAGGTCCGCTTCACTCCGCGCGTGCACCTGGGCGATCCCACCCGGGCGCTCGGTCTGGCCTTCACCGACACCGCCGTCGACGGCGAGCTCGGCGCGCTGCCCGCCTGGTGGCTGGACGGCAGGCGCGGGACCTGGGTGATCCTGGTGCACGGCCCGGAGGCCGACCGCCAGCAGACCCTCCCGGTGCTGCCGGTCCTGCACCGCCTGGGCCTGCCCGCGCTGGCGGTCACCTACCGCGGTGACGAGGGCGCCCCGGCCTCGCCGGACGGCTACAGCCACTTCGGCGAGACCGAGTGGCGGGACATCGAGTCGGCGGTGCGGCTGGCGCTGGACAACGGCGCGGGCCGGGTGATCCTCTACGGCTGGTCGGTGGGCGCCACCACGGTGCTGCAGACGGCGGCGCGTTCCGCCTGGGCGCACGCGATCAGCGGGATCGTCCTCGACTCGCCGGTCCTGGACCTTCCGGTCGCCGCCCGCCGGGACGCCGTCCGGGCCGGTTTCACCGGGGTCGCCGCCGAGTTGGGCGCGCTGGCCGCGGAGGGCCGCACCGGCGTCGACCTGGCGGACTTCTCCCGCCTCGCCGAGGGGACGGACCTGCGGGCGCCGACCCTGATCCTGCACAGCCCCGACGACCGGATCGCGCCCTTCGGCACGGTGGAGCGCCTGGCCGCCGCCCGGCATGACGTGGTGAGCCTCCAGCGCTTCCCCGGGGCCGAGCACGCCGCGCTCTGGAACTCGGCCCCGGACCACTACACCGAGCTCCTCCGGCGCTGGCTCACCCCGCTGCTCTGACCAAGCGGCCAGCCGCCGCTGCTCTGACCAGGCGGCCGGCCGCCGCCAAGAGAGCGATCGCCACACCGGAAGTCGGCCGGTCCGACTTCCGGTGCGCCGCCGCGTTCCCGTCGGCAGCCGCCGGCTGGCCGGATTCCAGCCCTCCGTTTCCGCCGCGACCCGCCCCCGCACCGTCGCGGAACCCCGTCCCAGTACGGAGAGTGACCGCGCGGACGGGCAGTGCGACGCCCAGCCGCCACCCTGGCATGACCCCGCCACCCGTTTCCGGCCAGGCGGTTTGCCGCTGTTGCCCGGTCTTGCGGAGGTGCCGTCGCCAGTCGCGCGGGCGTACGGACAACCGGATGTGACAGAAGGCCCATGCAAGGGGAAGACTGCTGGACGTGACGTCTCGGAACCCGCGCGACCGTGATGCCCCGCTCCCGCCGACGATCGGTACCGGTGCGACGGTGACCCGTCTCCCCGGTACGGCCCAGCGGCCATCCGGCGGCAGGCCGGGCGGGGCCGGTGTACCCCGGCGACGAGGGCCCGCCCCGGCGCCCGGCCGGGGCCGGGTTCCGATGCCGGAAGGCTTCCCCGCGCCGGCCGAGCTGGCGCCGCTGGCCCGTCGGATGCTGGTGGACGCCGTCCGGATCGCCCGCTGGGCCGGGGAGCTGGCGGAGGTCGACAAGCGCGGCGAGCTGCTCCCGGACGACGCCCGGGCGGCCGGCCGCGCGCTGGCCATGACGGTCGGCGCGGCGGCCAAGGCCTGGGGCCAGGCGCTGCTGGTGGGCCTGGTGGAGGCCCGGGACGGCGGAGCCGGCCCCGGCTGGCGCCTGCACGCCTGGGAGCACGACGACGAGGCCGTGGTGCGCGGCTGGTCCGGGCTGTTCGACGCCTGGACGCTGCTCGCCCCGGTGCCGCCCGCCGCGCTGCGCGGGGTGTTCGCCGTCCTGGCCGGCCAGGCCGTGGACCAGGCCCCGCAGCTGCTGTCCTTCCTGCACCTGGTGGACGGCCCGGTGCCCGAGAGCGAGCTGCTGGAGCTGCTGCGCCGCGGTCTGGACGAGCGCCGGGTCGGCGCGGCCGTCAGATCGGAAG
>NZ_MECK01000379.1 GCF_014596465.1 Streptomyces sp. CBMA123
GTGCGGTGGCGGGCGGCGGGGCCGGCCGCGCCGCGCTGTACGCGGGCCAGCATCCGTGCGCGGTCGGGCTGGTGGGCCTCGGCCGCCTCGCGCAGCTGCCGGGTGATGTGCTCGTTCATCGGTTCCTCCTTCCTGTCGCCAGTTCGCCGACCGCTCGTGCGCCGAGCAGGTGTTCCAGCTCGGCCATGCCCTTCGAGGTCTGGCTCTTCACCGTACCGACCGATATGCCCAGCGCCGCCGCGGTGTCCTTCTCCGAGAGGTCGAAGGCGTGCCGCAGGATCACGCAGGCCCGCTTGCGGAACGGCAGCCGGGCGAGCGCCGCGCGCACGTCCAGGACGGCCGCCACGTCGGGTCCCGAGGTCCTCTCCGGGGTGCGGGACCAGAACAGCAGGACCCGGCGCCGCTCGCGGACGGCGCTGCGGATCCGTTCCCGGGCCATGTTGGCGACCACTCCGCGGGCGTAGGCGAGCGGGTGGTCGGCCGCGCGGAGCCGGTCCCAGCGTTGCCACAGGGCGACCAGGGCGTCCGCGGCGAGGTCGTCGGCCGCGTCCGTCCCGCCGGTCAGGAGATGGGCGAGGCGGGCGAGTTCGGCGTAGTGGCGTTCGAAGAAGTCGTGGAACTCCGCGGACGCGTCATCGAGGAGCATGTCCCCGGTCGCCTCCTCCCTGCAATGTGAGCGTTAACAATCGGCCTGAGCGTAGCAGTGCCCGGTCCCGGGGCGGTGCCGTGGTCGCCTCGGACGGAGGCCGGCGGGGGCCGACGGGTGGCCGGCGCTGTCCATGCCGGGCGAACGGGACGCGGGTCGGCTGGACGGCGTTCGCCCGCAACGCGATCCCGTCGACGCTCAGGTGCTCGCCGTAGCGGTCGGTGACCCTGACCGGTCCGCCGCAGCCGCTGCCGTCGGGGGAGAGAAAGCCAGTCTGGATCGGGGTGGAAACAGGGCAGGACGGGCCGCGGTGTCGAGACACCGCGGCCCGTCCCCGCCGGGCAGGCTGGTCAGGAACCGGCCCGGCGCTTGTTGTAGACGTCGAAGCCGACGGCGGCGAGCAGCACCAGGCCCTTGATCACCTGCTGGTAGTCGGTGCCGACACCGACCAGCGACATGCCGTTGTTCAGTACGCCCAGCACCAGGCCGCCGATGATCGCGCCGAGGACGGTGCCCACGCCGCCGCTGGCCGAGGCACCGCCGATGAAGGCGGCGGCGATCGCCTCCAGCTCGAAGTTGATGCCGGCCTGCGGGGTGCCCGCGTTGAGCCGTGCGGCGAAGACCAGTCCGGCCAGCGCCGCGAGGACGCCCATGTTGGTGAAGGCCAGGAAGACGACCCGCTTGCTCTTCACCCCGGAGAGCCTGGCCGCCGGCTCGTTGCCGCCGATGGCGTAGGTGTGCCGGCCGATGATCGAGTTGCGCATCAGGTAGCCGAAGCCGACCAGCAGGGCGCCGAGGATCAGCAGGACGATCGGCACCCCGTGGTAGCTGGCCAGCAGCAGCGTGAAGACGACCACGGCCGCCGTGATCACGGCGAGCTTGACGACGAACAGCCCGAGCGGGAGCACCTCCAGCCCGAACGAGGCGGTCTGCCGCCGCCCGCGCAGCTCCTGGAGGATCGCGACGGCCAGCACCGCGAGACCGAGCAGCAGGGTGAGGTTGTGGTAGTTGGTGTGCGGTCCGACCTCGGGGAGGAAGCCGCTGCTGATGCTCTGGAAGCCCTTGGGGAACGGCGCGACCGACTGGCCCTGCAGCAGGATCTGGGTGCCGCCGCGGAACAGCAGCATGCCCGCCAGGGTGACGATGAACGACGGGATCCCGAGGTAGGCGATCCAGAAGCCCTGCCAGGCCCCGGCGAGGGCCCCGATCACCAGCGCGGCGAGCATCGCCACCGGCCACGGCAGGTGGTGCTCGACCATCATCACCGCGGCGGCGGCCCCGACGAAGGCGGCCAGGGAGCCGACCGACAGGTCGATGTGCCCGGCGATGATGACGATCATCATGCCGATCGCCAGGATGAGGATGTAGCCGTTCTGCTGGATCAGGTTGGTGATGTTGAGCGGCTGGAGCAGGATGCCGTCGGTCCAGATCTGGAACAGCAGCACGATCAACGCCAACGCGACGAGCATGCCGTACTGGCGCACGTTGCCACGCAGCGCGCGGGCCAGTGCGGAGCCGACGGACTGGCCGGGGCCGGCCTCCGGGCCGCTCTGGGTGGAGTCCGGGATGATCTCGGTCTGGGCCATGCCTTACACCTGTTCGCTGCTGGATGCGGCGCTCATGGTCATGAGCCGCATGAGGGATTCCTGGGTGGCGGTGGCGCGCTCGACCTCACCGGTGATCCGGCCTTCGGCCATGGTGTAGATCCGGTCGCACAGGCCCAGGAGTTCGGGGAGTTCGGACGAGATGACGAGTACGGCCTTGCCCTGGGCGGCGAGTTCGGCGATGACGGTGTAGATCTCCGCCTTGGCGCCGATGTCGATGCCCCGGGTGGGCTCGTCGAGGATCAGCACCTCCGGCTCGGCGAAGATCCACTTGCTGAGGACGACCTTCTGCTGGTTGCCGCCGCTGAGCGTGCCGGTCCGGGTGAACACCGTCGGGGCCTTGATGTTCATGGTCCGCCGGAACGATTCGGCGACCTTGCTCTCCTCGTGCCGGTCGACCCGGCCGTACCGGGCGACCTTGCCGAGCGCGCTCAGCGAGATGTTCCGGCTGATGTCGTCGATGAGGTTGAGGCCGAGCTGCTTGCGGTCCTCGGTGACGTAGGCGATGCCGTGCCCGATCGCCTCCGGCACCGTCCGGGTGTGGACCTCCCGGCCGTGCAGCAGCACCCGGCCGCCGGCCCAGCGCCCGTACGAGCGGCCGAAGACGCTCATCGCGAGTTCCGTGCGGCCGGCGCCCATCAGCCCGGCGATGCCGACGATCTCGCCGCGCCGCACGTTCAGCGAGACGCCGTCCACCACCGTGCGCTGCTGGTCGATCGGGTGCCGGACGGTCCAGTCCTCGACCTCGAAGGCGACCTCGCCGATCTCGGGGGTGCGTTCGGGGTAGCGGTGCTCCAGGTCCCGGCCGACCATGCCGCGGATGATCCGGTCCTCGGAGATGCCCTCCGGGCCGATCGCGATGGTCTCGATGGTCTGCCCGTCGCGCAGGATGGTGACGGCGTCGGCGACCCGGGCGATCTCGTTCAGCTTGTGCGAGATGACGATGCAGGAGATGCCCTGCGCCTTGAGTTCGAGGATCAGGTCGAGCAGCTTGCGGCTGTCCTCGTCGTTCAGCGCGGCGGTCGGCTCGTCCAGGATGAGCAGCTTGACCTCCTTGGCCAACGCCTTGGCGATCTCGACCAGTTGCTGCTTGCCCACACCGAGGTCGGCGACCCTGGTGTGCGGGCTCTCGTCCAGCCCGACCCGGCGCAGCAGGTCGGCGGCGTGGGTGAGCGTCCGGTGCCAGCTGATGATGCCCCGGGTGGCGTGCTCGTTGCCCAGGAAGATGTTCTCGGCGATGGACAGGTACGGCACCAGCGCCAGTTCCTGGTGGATGATGGCGATGCCGCGCTGCTCGCTGGCCCGGATGTCCTTGAACCGGCAGGGCTCGCCCTCGAAGAGGATCTCGCCCTCGTAGCCGCCGTGCGGGTAGACCCCGCTGAGCACCTTCATCAGGGTGGACTTGCCGGCACCGTTCTCGCCGCAGATGGCGTGCACCTCGCCGGCGGCGACGGTTAGGTTGACCTCGGAGAGCGCCTTGACGCCGGGGAACGACTTGCTGATCGACCGCATTTCGAGAACCGGTCCAACCATGGTTGTGCGTCCGTATCGTTCGGGGCGGTGCGGTGGGGGAGCCGCCGGGCTCCCGGGGGAGCCCGGGCTCGGCACCGCCGGTTCGGCACGGGGCCCGCCGAGCGGGCCCCGCAGGCTACTTGAGCTGGTCCGCGGTGTACTGACCGCTGTCGACCAGGATCTTCTGGTAGTTGTCCTTGTCGACACTGACCGGCTGGAGCAGCTGCGCCGGAACGACCTTCACGCCGTTGTTGTACTGGGTGGTGTCGTTGACCTCGGGCTTGCCGCCGGTCAGCAGCGCGTCGCCCATCTGGACCGCCACCTTGGACAGCTGGCGGGTGTCCTTGTAGACGGTCTGGGTCTGTTCGCCCGCGATGATCGACTTCACCGAGGCCAGTTCGGCGTCCTGGCCCGTGACGACGGGCAGCGACTTGGCGGTGCCGTAGCCGACGCCCTTGAGTGAGGACAGGATGCCGATCGAGATGCCGTCGTACGGCGAGAGCACGGCGTCGACGTGCGCGGTGGTGTAGGCCTTGCTGAGCAGGTTGTCCATCCGGGACTGGGCGACACCGCCGTCCCAGCGCAGCGTGGCGACCTGGTTGAAGTCGGTCTGGCCGCTCTGCACGACCAGCTTCTTCTGGTCGATGTACGGCTTGAGGACGCTCATCGCGCCGTTGAAGAAGAAGTTGGCGTTGTTGTCGTCCGGCGAGCCGGCGAACAGCTCGATGTTGAACGGGCCCTTGCCGTCCTTGAGGCCGAGCTTGTCGACGATGTAGCCGCCCTGGAGGACGCCGACCTTGTAGTTGTCGAAGGTCGCGTAGTAGTCGACGTTCGCGGTGCCCTTGATCAGCCGGTCGTAGGAGATGACCGGGATGTGGGCGTCGGCGGCCTTCTGTAGCACGTTGGTGAGGGAGGAGCCGTCGATGGCGGCGATCACCAGCAGCTTGGCGCCCTTGGTGATCATGTTCTCGACCTGGGAGACCTGGTTCTCCACCACGTTGTCGCCGTACTGCAGGTCGGTCTTGTAGCCCTTGGCCTGGAAGTCCTTGACCATGTTGTTGCCGTCGTCGATCCAGCGTGCCGACGACTTGGTCGGCATCGCGATGCCGATGAGTCCACCCTTGGCATCGCCCTTGGCGGCGCCGTCCCCTACGCCGTTGCTGCTCTGGCCGCAGGCCGCCAACGAGAGGGTCAGGCCCGCCGCGACAAGGCCCGCTGAAAGCTTCCGCACAGTTCCTCCAGTGATGATGTTCCGCGACCGGCGCAGTGCGCCCGTGACTGGGCGGCTCTGGGCGTGGTCGAGCGGGGCCGGCCGGAGCGGTCCCTCGCGCTGTGGAACGTCGGGGTGGCGGTAGCTCTGGCCTGGCGTGAAATGAAGTGTTAACGCTAACAACCGTGGCGTCAAGGGGCGTGAGATCACCGTTGGGTAGCGGTGCCCCGGCGACACGTCCGCCGGGGTGCGGACGGCCGGAGGGGGCTGTCCGGGAGCGGCGGCCGCCGCAGCACGGTGCCCCGCTTCCCGCCGGGGACCGGGGAGCGGAGCACCTTGCTGCTCCTGGGTCAGCCGGTGGCGAGGGTGTTGCGGACGACCGTGGTCCGGGCGGCGGCCGGGGCGGCGGTGGCGACGGTCAGGGTCGTTCAGGGTGCCGGGTCCGGTTGGCTCTCCAGCGGATCGGGGTCCGTCAGGCGCGGGTGAGGCCGGTGGTCCGGCGACGCAGGAGCACTGTTGTCCCCCAGTCGCGCCGCCGATTCCTCCTGTCGCCGCAGCCACGCCGAGTACACCGGGCTGCGGGCCACCGCGTCGGCGTGCACCGCCCTGGCGTAGCAGAGCACCTCGTCCGCGAGCCCACGCGCCAGCGCGAGCGGACGCCAGCAGAACAGCTGGCGCCAGCTCAACTGCGGTGGGGCCAGGGGAATCGGCACGACGCCAGGGGGTGGCGGGAAGGTCGCCCGGCACAGCGCGGCCGCCCGGTTCGAGCGGACGAGGTGGAGGCACGAGGCCGCGTCGGCCTCGTAGACCGACCGGGGCAGGAAGCCCGCGCGTACGCAGGCGGCTGCGAAGCACTCACCGAAGCAGCTCTCCCCGGGTGGCAGAGCCCAGCGCTCGCCCGCGAGTTGTCCGAGTTCCACCTCCGGCTCCCCTGCCAGCGGATGTTCCTCGGCGAGCAGGACGAACACCGGGTCTGTGGCGATCTCCCGCCATTCCAGCCGCTCGTCTCCCGTGGCCTTCCGGTGTCCGCAGCACCCGGTGAGTGCGAGGTCCAGCCGCCCGTCGAGCACCCGGTCCACCAACTCCGAGGCGGAAGTCGACGATCGGGTGCTCACCACCAGCTCGGGCCGGGCCGTCGTGAGTCGGTCCACCAGTGCGCCCAGGAACGGACCGTGGGTCGCCCCCACGCGCAGTGCGCCGTCCTTGCGCGCAGTGTTCGCGAGGCACCGGGCGTCCTCCTGCAGTTGACGCATCGCGGGCAGCAGTACTCGGCTCCGCTCCAGGACCAGGATGCCCAGCGGGGTCGGTTGTACGCCCTCCCGGCCCCGCTCGAAGAGCCGCCCGCCCACGGCCGCCTCGATCCGTTTCAGCTGGGTGGAGAGCGCCGATTGGGCGAGTCCCAGCCGGTCCGCTGCCTTGGTCACGCTTCCGGCGTCGCCGATGGCCCGGATCATCCTCAGATGACGAAACTCCAGCTCCATGGCGCAAACCTATACGGCAGGTAATGCCTGAGAATAGCTTCCGAAGTGAAGATTCGACGGAGCCCGGTTTCTTGGTCGGAATTCAGCAGAAAAGGGGACCCTTCCGGTCGCCGCCGGGGGGAGGAGAGGGGGGCGGCTGCCGACCTCTTCGCGCAGCGGGGGCAGGGGGCTGCGGGAAAGGCAGTGCACGAGACCGGAAGGGTCCTGATCAGGGCCCCGTGCAGCACATTTCATGACGCGCTGTCGGGGGTATTTCGAGGCCGCCGCGGAGTTGTCCCGACTGGCGGTCGGTGCTGACGATAGCACGCATCCGCGATGCGATGTTATCGCTCACATGGACATTCCCATGCCCCGGGACAGGCCTCCCGGGGCGGGTGCCGCGTGCTGCCCCGGAAGGTCGACCCGACTGCCGGGGCACCTCGCCGGCGACGCGTTCCAGCAGGCGGTGGGCGCAGGTCCCGCCACCGGTGCCGGTCATCCGGTCGGCGACGAGCCGACGGGCCTTCGCCGTGTCCTTCTCCCCGCCAGGCGGAGGGGGCGTGCCCCGCCAACCAGGGCCAGGTGAAGGCGAGATGGCGGGGCGACGGCAGGCCGGAGAGATCGGCAGGGTGCCGAGGAGACGGCTCAGGACCTCCTCGCCACGTGCCTGGCGCGCAGCCGGTCGGCCGTGATGGCCAGGCCGAGGACACAGCCGAGCACGATGTCGGTGTAGTCGGAGTTGACCTGGAGGGTGGTCAGTCCGTTGTTGATCAGCTCCAGCAGGACGGCGCCCGCGACGATTCCCAGGACGCGTCCCTGCCCGCCGGTCAGGCTGACCCCGCCGATGACCGCGGCCGCGATCGCCGAGAGCTCCCAGCCGACGCCGACGCCGCTGGCGGACCCGACTCCCATCCGGCCCAGCACGAGCATCCCGGCGAAAGCCGACACCAGCGAGGAGGCCACGTACATGGAGACCACCCGTCGGTCGCCGCGGATGCCGGCCAGCCTGGCCGCCTCGGGATTGCCGCCGACCGCGTAGACCTGCCGTCCGGCGTAGGTGCGTTCGAGGAAGAACCAGGCGGTGCCGGCGACCACCGCGAACAGCACCAGCGGCACCGGGACTTGGGCCAGGTAGCTCTGGCCGACGTCGCCGAAGAACGGGGAGATGCCGACGATCGAGGTGCCGGAGGTGATGGCCAGGGTCACGCCCTGGGCCACCGTGTAGGTGACCAGTGTGACGACGAACGGCGGCATCCGCAGCCGGGTGACGGCCAGCCCGTGGACCAGGCCGACCAGTCCGGCGACGGCCAGGGTGGCCGGCACCGCCACGCCTGCGGGGAGGCCGGCCCGGACGTCGAACCAGGACATCAGGATCACGCTGGTGCCCATCAGGGCGCCCACCGACAGGTCGATGCCGCCGGTGAGGATGACCAGCGACTCGCCGATCGCGAGGAGCCCGTACTGGGCGAGGTCGGCGCCCATGCCCTGGAGGTTGACCGCGCTCGCGAAGGTGTCACGGGCCAGCGCGAGTGCCGCGAACACGGCGACGCAGGCGAGGACGACACCCACCTCGGGCGTGTCGATCAGGACACGCAGTCGGCTCCGGGCGGCTGCGGCCGTCTCGCGGGCCGGAGCGCTCTCGGTGGTCATGCGGTTTCCTCCGCGCTCGTTGTCGGCCGGCTGGTGGCTGCCGTCATGATCCGTTCCTTTTCGAACCGGTCGCGCGGCAGATCGGCGACGATCCGTCCTCGGGCCATCACGAGGATCCGGTGGCAGATCCACAGCAGTTCCTCCAGTTCGGATGAGGCGGCCAGGACGGCGAGACCGTCCGCCGCGGCCCGGTCGACGAGCCGGTAGATCTCGGCCTTGGCGCCCACGTCGACGCCGCGGGTCGGCTCGTCGAGCAGCAGCACCTCGGGGGCGGCGTGCAGCCACCGCCCGAACACGACCTTCTGCTGGTTGCCACCGGACAGGTCTCCGATCGGCTGTTCCTGGCTGTGCAGCCGCACCCCCAGGGCGTCGACGATCCGGCGGGAGCGCGCCCGGTCGCCCCCTGGGGTGAGCACGCCGTGCCAGGAGTCGCGCCGCAGGGTGGCCAGCGTGGCGTTCCACCGCACCGGGTGCGACAGCAGCAGGGCCTGCTCCTTGCGGTCCTCCGGCACCAGACCGATGCCCGCCGCGACCGCGTCGGCGGGATGGCGCGGGCGGAACCGGCGCCCGCCCAGTGCGACCTCGCCCCCGGTGCTGGGCTGCGCGCCCATCAGGGTGTGCAGCAACCGGCTGCGGCCCGAGCCCATCAGGCCGGCCACCCCGACGATCTCACCGGCCCGCAGGTCCAGGTCGACCGGGCCGAGGCCGGCCGCGGTCAGCCCCCGGGCGGTCAGGACGGTGCGGGCCGCGGCGGGGACGGGGCGGACGGTGATGTCGCGGGCGAGTTCGCCGCCGACCATCTCGCGGATCATCCGCACGTCGGTGGCCTCGGCCGGGCGGAGGTCCGCGACCAGACGGCCGCCGCGCAGCACCAGCACGCGGTCGGCGATGTCCCGCACCTCGTCCAGCCGATGGCCGATGAACAGCACCGCGCCGCCGTTCGCGGCCTGCCGCCGCGCGAGTGCGAGGACCTTGCCGGCCTCGACCGGCCCCAGCGAGGAGGTCGGCTCGTCCAGGATCAGGACCAGGGGTCGGTTCCCCCAGGCCTTCGCGATCTCGATCATCTGCCGCAGCGGGACGGGCAGCCGCTCCACCGGTCGGTCGACGTCCACGCCCTCGACGCCGATGTCCGCCAGCAGTTCACGGGCCTCGTGCCGGGTGCCGGCGCGGTCGAACAGGGCGCGGCGCAGCGCCCCCGCGCCCTGCGCGGGCCGGGTGCGCCGGCCGAGCAGCAGGTTCTCGGCCACGCTCATCCGGCCGACCAGCGGGAACTCCTGCGCCACCAGGCCGACTCCGAGGGCCTTCGCGTGGTCGGGTCGGCCCGGTTGGAGGGGGTGGTCGGCGACGAGGATCTCGCCGGCGGTGGGGGAGACGGTGCCGGACAGCACGCCCATCAGGGTCGACTTCCCGGCGCCGTTCTCCCCGACCACGCAGGTGATCTGGCCACGCATCAGCTCCAGCTCGGGGATGTCCAGCACGGTGACCGGCCCGTAGCTCTTGCGCACGGCGCGCAGGGTCGCGGCCGGCCGGCCGGGGGTGCCCGCCCCGGTCATCCCGTGCTGCCGAGCTGGGCCTGCTTGGCCCGGAAGGCGGCCAGGTTGTCCGGGGTCACCACGCCCACACCGGAGCTCAGGGTGCTGCCGTCGGACTCCAGGAACGGCTTCACGACGGCCATGGTGGCGTCCTTGCCGAGCACCTTGAGGGCGGCCAGCAGGTAGGCGCCGGTGTAGCCCTGCTGGTAGGGCGACTGGACGACGGTCGCCTGGATGACGCCCTGCTGGATGAACGCCAGGGTCTGGGCGTCGCTGTCGTCCGAGATCACCTTGACCTTTCCGGTCCTGCCTGCGGCCTGCACCGCCTGCGCGGCCGACGGGCCGTCGTAGGAGTAGACGCCGTAGAGGCCGGTCACCCCCGGGTCGGTCTGGATCGCGGTCTGCGCGTTGGTCAGGGCCTTGGCCGCGTCCATGGTGTCGGCGAGCTTGTTGGACACCGTGACGTCGGAGCCCTTGAGCGCGTCCTCGAAGCCCTGGATGCGTTCGACGGCGTTGGAGGCGGTGAGCGAGCCGACCAGCACCACGACCTTTCCCCGGCCGCCGAGGGCGGTCCTCATCGCCTCGCCCGCCCGTTTTCCGGCCTGGTAGTTGGGCGTGCCGAGGTAGAGTGCGGCGCCGTCCTCGGCGGGCAGTGGCGAGTCGATCGCGAGGACCGGGATCCCCGCCGCACCAGCCGACTGGATCGGCGACTTGACGGCCGTCGGATCGATCGCGGAGAGCGAGAAGGCGGAGATGTCCTGGCCGCGCAGGGTCTGGAGGATGGACAGCTGCTGGTCGAGCCGCCCGTTCGCCGGGGCCTGGAAGGTGCCCTTGGCGCCGAGGTCGGCGAGGCCCTTGGTGAAGCCGGCCTTTCCGGCGTTCCAGTAGTCCACGGCGACGTTGACGACCATGGCCAGGTCCAGCTGCGACAGGTCCTTGCCCTGGAGCGCGGTCTTGAGGGCGGCGTCGAGGCGCGTCAGGTTGTCGTCGTTGAAGGTGATGTCGCCCTGGATCGCGGGTGCGGCGGCCGAGGAGGCTCCGGTGGAGGTGCCGGAGTCACCGGCGCCCTGCTTGCTGCAGCCGACGGCCAGCGCCAGGACGGCGATCGCGGCGGAGGTGAGGCGGGTGGCTTTGGAGGGCCTGCGGGAGGGTGCGCGCATGGGGTGGTTCCTCTCGATCGCTGCCGATGGGTGGGGGAGCAGGTGAAAGGCGTGGACGCGGCGAACCGGACGCGGGTGCGCCGGTGTGGAGTGTGAGCGCTCACATTGCTCGGCGTCAACCACTGTGCGTCAAGCGGAAGGTGGCGGCCCTGACGGGCGATCAGTCCTCGACCGGCCCTTCCGTCACGGGTTCTGTCGAAAGCCTTGACGGGACACGGCCGGTGCGGGCACTGTCACCGGTCCAGGAACCCCCACCCCCACCCCCACCCCCGCCCCGGCCGCAGCCTGCTGTCGTGGGCTGGATTGTTAGCGCTCACATTTCTCTGGCCGCGCTCAACGGACGAGCAGGGAGCACCCATGAGTGACAACAACAGGACAACCCGTCGAAGCGGTGCGCTGCGCCGCCTCGCCCGGGCCGGGACGGCCCTCGCCGTCCTGGTCGGCGCCCTGGCCGGTGCCACCGTGACGGGCGGCGTGGCCCAGGCCGCCACCCAGGGCCCGTGCGACCTCTACGCCGCCGGCGGCACGCCCTGCGTGGCCGCGCACAGCACCACCCGCGCGCTGTACTCCGGGTACGGCGGGCCGCTGTACCAGGTCCGGCGGGCGTCGGACCAGGCGATCCGGAACATCGGGGCGCTGAGTCCCGGCGGCTACGCCGACGCCGCCGCCCAGGACGCCTTCTGCGCCGGTACCGCCTGCGTGATCACCGTGATCTACGACCAGAGCGGTCGGGGCAACCACCTGACCCAGGCGCCCGGCGGCGGGGCCGCACCCGGCCCGGACAACCTCGCGGACGCCGCGCTCGCGCCCACCACGCTGAACGGGCACCGGGCCTACGGCGTCTACGTGGCGCCCGGCACCGGCTACCGCGACAACCACACCTCGGGCGTCGCGACCGGGGACCAGCCCGAGGGGATGTACGCGATCCTCGACGGGACCCACGACAACGGCGGCTGCTGCTTCGACTACGGCAACGCCGAGACCAGCAGCACCGACACCGGCAACGGTCACATGGAAGCCATCTACTTCGGCAACATCAAGGTCTGGGGCTACGGCACCGGACCGGGCCCCTGGGTGATGGCCGACCTGGAGAACGGTCTGTTCTCCGGGGTCGACGCCGGCTACAACGCCGACGACCCGACCGTGAACCACCGCTACCTGACGGCCATGGTCAAGGGCGCGCCGAACCAGTGGGCGATCCGCGCCGGCGACGCCCAGTCCGGGGGGCTGTCGACCTTCTACTCCGGTCCGCGTCCGAACGTGGCCGGGTACCACCCGATGCACAAGGAGGGCGCGATCATCCTCGGCATCGGCGGCGACAACAGCAAGAGTGCCCGGGGCACCTTCTACGAGGGCGTGATGACCTCCGGCTACCCGTCGGAAGCCACCGAGAACGCGGTGCAGGCCAACATCGTCGCCGCCGGTTACGCCAACTCCCCGGCAGCGGCCACGGGGGCGCTGCGCGGCGCCGGCTCGGACAAGTGCCTGGACGTGCCGAACGCCTCCACCACGCCCGGGACCCAGACGCAGATCAACAGCTGCTCCGGAGGCACGAACCAGACCTGGACCCGCACCGACGACGGCCGGCTCACGGTGAACGTCTCCGGTACCACGCTGTGTCTGGACGCGTACGGCGGCGCGACGGCCGACGGCACCAAGGTGGTGACCTGGCCGTGCAACGGCGGCGCCAACCAGCAGTGGCGGTTCAACTCCGACGGCAGCGTCAGCGGCGTGCCGTCCGGCCGGTGCCTGGACGTCGCCGGGGCGGCCACCGCCGACGCCACGCCCGTCCAGCTGTGGAGCTGCTGGGGCGGCGGGAACCAGCGGTGGACCCTCGGGTAGCGCGCACCCCGGCCGGGCCCCGGCTCCGCGCACCTGCGGAGCCGGGGCCCGGCCGCCGTCGGGGCCGGGGGGGTGCGGCCCCGACGCGTGCGTCGGGGGCTGGGCCGGCGAGGTCCCGCGAGGCCGGGGACGGCATGGCGTTCAGCGCCCCGGTCCCGGCCGGCCGGTACGCGCTCCGTGCTGAACGCCTCACTGACCGCTGCCGGCCGCGCGGGCCACGGGCGGACGATCTCGGCAAGCCCCCCCGTGGAGCGCGTGTGAGCGTTAACTTGGCGGTATCGGCACATGTGGACGCCCCGGGGGACTGGTATGAAGAGAGGCCGTCTGTTGAACCGAGGGTGACGGATTGGACTGGACCTGGTCGCGTACTGTGGTCCACAACCGAGGAGGGGACTGCGAGTGGGAACCGACAGCACCGGGACTGAACAGCGCCAGCCCGTAATGGCGGACGTGGCGAAACTGGCGGGTGTGTCCCACCAGACGGTGTCCCGGGTGCTCAACGGAGCCCCGCACGTCCGGCCCGACACCCGGGACAGGGTGCTGGCGGCCATACGGGAGTTGGACTACCGGCCCAACTCCGCCGCCCGGGCGCTGGTCACCCGCCGCTCGCAGACGCTCGGGGTGGTGAGCTTCGACTCGACCCTCTACGGCCCCGCCTCGATGCTGGACGGCATCGAGCGGGCCGCGCGCAGCGCCGGGTACTTCGTGAGCGTCGCCAGCTTGCGCTCCCTGGACGGCCGTTCGATCCAGGAGGCCGTCGACCGGCTGCGCGACCAGGGGGTGGAGGGCGTCATGGTGATAGCGCCGCAGACCTCCACCGTCAGCGCGGTGGCCCGGCTCTCCAGCTCCGTGCCGGTGGTCGCGGTCGGTTCGGGCAACCAGACCCAGGTGCCCATGGTGTCGGTGGGCAACCGCTCCGGCGCGGAGGCGGCCACCCGGCACCTGCTCGACCTGGGGCACCGTACGGTGCACCACGTCGCGGGGCCGGCCAACTGGCTGGAGAGCCAGGACCGGGAGGAGGGGTGGCGTCGCACCCTGGAGGCGGCCGGGGCTCCCGTGCCGGAGGTGGAGCGCGGTGACTGGAGCGCCCGCTCCGGCTACCAGGCGGGTCTGCGGATCGCCGGACTGGGCAACGTCACCGCCGTGTTCTGCGCCAACGACCACATGGCCCTCGGCCTGCTGCGCGCCCTGCACGAGGCCGGCCGGTCGGTGCCGGGCGACATCAGCGTGGTCGGGTTCGACGACATCCCCGAGGCCGCGTACTTCATTCCGCCGCTGACCACGGTGCGGCAGGACTTCGGCGAACTCGGCCGCAGGGCCCTGGAACTGCTCGTGGATGAGCTGGAGGGCGTGGCGCACCCGCCCAGTCAGGTGCAGATCTCCGCGGAGATGGTGTTGCGGCGCAGCGTGGGCCCCGTCGTCCGGCGCTGAGCCGGTAGCCGGGCCGCAGCGCCCTGAGCACGCGGTTTCGCGGCCTTTCGGCCGTGGACCTCCCTTGACACGGTGATTGTGAGCGTTAACAATCGCCGTGAGCGTCAACAGTGACGCCCCCCACTCCGTCGGCCGAGCCACCGCATCCCGCTTCCGTGTGCCCGGCCGACGGCCAGCCGTTCCGCCCTCCAGAGGGGGAGGCAGCGGAACGAAGCCTGTCGCCGGTGCGGTCCCACCGCCTCGGTCGAGAACCGCACCGGCGACAGTCGACAACGCCACGCCTCCCGTACGAAGGATGAGCAAGTGACCGTGACTCCTGCCGACCCCGACACCGACCAGTACGTCGTCGGGGTCGACTTCGGGACCCTCTCCGGACGCGCCGTGGTGGTCCGGGTCCGGGACGGCGAGGAGCTGGGCACCGCCGTCCACGACTACCCGCACGCCGTCATCGAGCGCGAACTGCCCGGCACCGGCGGGCCGCTCCCGCCCGACTGGGCGCTCCAGCACCCCGAGGACTGGCGCGAGGTGCTGCGCACCGCCGTCCCGGCCGCGCTCGCCGCCGCCGACGTCGACCCGGCCCACGTCATCGGCATCGCCACCGACTTCACCGCCTGCACCGTCCTGCCGGTGCTCACCGACGGCACCCCGCTGGCCGAGACGGACGCCTGGGCCGCCCACCCGCACGCCTGGCCCAAGCTCTGGAAGCACCACGCCGCGCAGCCCCAGGCGGACCGGATCAACGCGCTGGCGCACGCCTGCGGCGAGAAGTGGATCTCCCGGTACGGCGGCCGGATCTCCGCCGAGTGGCAGTACGCCAAGGCGCTCCAGGTGCTGGAGGAGGACCCGGCCGTCTACGCCGCCTGCGAGCGCTGGATCGAGGCCGCCGACTGGATCGTCTGGCAGCTCACCGGCACCGAGAGCCGCAACACCTGCACGGCCGGCTACAAGGGCATCCACCAGGACGGGAGTTACCCGAGCGAGGACTACCTCGCCCTGCTCCACCCGGAGTTCGCGGACTTCGCCCGCACCCGCCTGGAGCACCCGCTCTCCCCGCTCGGCTCCCGGGTCGGCTCGCTCACTGCCCGGGCGGCGGAGTGGACGGGCCTGCCGGAGGGCATCGCCGTCGCCGCCGGCAACGTCGACGCCCACGTGGCCGCACCCGCCGCCCGAGCCGTCGACAACGGCCAACTCCTCGCCATCATGGGCACCTCCACCTGCCACGTCGTCAACGGTGCCACCCTCGCCGACGTCCCCGGCATCTGCGGCGTGGTCGAGGACGGCATCGTCACCGGCTCCTACGGCTACGAGGCCGGCCAGAGCGCCGTCGGCGACATCTTCGCCTGGTGGCTGCGCCAGGGCGTCCCCGCCGACTACCTGGCCGAGGCCGAGGCGACCGGCGAGGACCTGCACCGGCTGCTCACCCGCAAGGCCGCCGCCCAACCCGTCGGCGCGCACGGCCTGGTGGCGCTCGACTGGATGAACGGCAACCGCTCCACCCTGGTCGACCACCACCTGTCCGGCGTCATCGTCGGACTCACCCTGGCCACCCGCCCCGAGGAGATCTACCGCGCCCTGCTGGAGGCCACCGCCTTCGGCACCCGCGTCATCGTCGAGGCCTTGGAGCGGGGCGGCGTCCCCGTCACCGAGTTCATCGTCACCGGCGGCCTCAAGAGGAACGCCCTGCTGATGCAGATCCACGCCGACGTGCTGCGCCGCCCGGTCTCGGTCGCCGAGTCCGAGCAGGGCCCGGCGCTGGGCTCGGCGATCCACGCCGCCGTCGCCGCCGGAGCCTACCCGGACGTACGGGCCGCGGCCGCCGCCATGGGCCGGGTGCACCGGGGCGCCTACCAGCCGGACCCGGCCGCCGCCGACACCTACGACCGGCTCTTCGCCGAATACCGGGCCCTGCACGACCACTTCGGCCTCGGCGCTGACAAACTCCTGCACCGCCTGCGCGACATCCGCAACGCCGCCCTCACCACCCTCACCACACCGAGCGAGGATCTGTGAACGCGACCATCGACCTCATCCGCCGCCAGGTCAGCGACCTCCACCGGGAGCTGGTCCGCTACCACCTGGTGGTCTGGACCGCCGGCAACGTCTCCACCCGCGTCCCCGGCGAGGACCTCATGGTGATCAAACCCAGCGGCGTCTCCTACGACGAGCTCGCGCCCGAGAACATGATCCTCTGCGACCTGGACGGCACGGTCGTCGAAGGCGAGCACGCACCCTCCTCCGACACCGCCGCGCACGCCTACGTCTACCGCCACCTGCCCGAGGTCGGCGGCGTGGTCCACACCCACTCCACCTACGCCTGCGCCTGGGCGGCCCGCGGCGAGGCCGTCCCCTGCGTGCTCACCGCGATGGCCGACGAGTTCGGCGCCGAGATCCCGGTCGGCCCGTTCGCCCTGATCGGCGACGACTCGATCGGCCGCGGCATCGTGGACACCCTCAAGGGCCACCGCTCGCCCGCCGTCCTGATGCAGAACCACGGTGTCTTCACCATCGGCAAGGACGCCACGTCAGCGGTCAAGGCCGCCGTGATGTGCGAGGACGTGGCCCGCACCGTCCACCTCTCCCGTCAGCTCGGCGAACCGCTGCCGATCGCCCAGGCGGACATCGACAGTCTCAACTTCCGCTACCAGAACGTCTACGGCCAGCCCCAGGCCCGGTGAGGAGCCACCCCATGACCAAGCCACTCGAAGGCCGCGAGGTCTGGTTCCTGACCGGCAGCCAAGGGCTCTACGGCGAGGAGACGCTGCGCCAGGTCGCGGAGCAGTCCCAGCGGATCGCCGAAACCCTGAACCGCGACCGCACCCTGCCGGTCGAGGTGGTCTGGAAGCCCGTCCTCACGGACGCGAGCGCCATCCGCCGGATCTGTCTGGAAGCCAACTCCGCGGACGAGTGCATCGGCCTGATCGCCTGGATGCACACCTTCTCCCCGGCCAAGATGTGGATCGCTGGCCTCGACGCCCTGCAGAAGCCGCTGCTCCACCTGCACACCCAGGCCAATGTCGAACTGCCCTGGCAGTCCATCGACATGGACTTCATGAACCTGAACCAGGCCGCCCACGGCGACCGCGAGTTCGGCTACATCCAGTCCCGCCTCGGCCTCGCGCGCAAGACCGTCGCCGGACACGTCGCCGACCCCACCGTGGCCGCCAGGATCGCCGCCTGGGCCCGCGCCGCCGCGGGCCGCGCCGAACTCCGCAGCCTCAAGCTCGCCCGCTTCGGCGACAACATGCGCGACGTCGCCGTCACCGAGGGCGACAAGGTCGAGGCCCAGCGCCGCTTCGGCGTCTCGGTCAACACCTACGGCGTCAACGACCTGGTCGCCGCCGTGGACGCGGCCGGCGAGGGCGAAGTCACCGCGCTCGCCGAGGAGTACGAGGACAGCTACCGCCTCGCGCCCGAACTGCGCGCCGGCGCGGAGCGCCACGACTCGCTGCGCTACGCGGCGCGCATCGAACTCGGCCTGCGCGGCTTCCTGGAACAGGGCGGCTTCAAGGCCTTCACCACCAACTTCGAGGACCTCGGCGGACTGCGCCAGCTGCCCGGCCTCGCCGTGCAGCGGCTGATGGCCGACGGCTACGGCTTCGGCGGCGAGGGCGACTGGAAGACCGCCACCCTGCTGCGCACCCTCAAGGTGACCGGCACCGGACTGCCCGGCGGCACCTCCTTCATGGAGGACTACACCTACCACCTGGAGTGCGGCAGTGAGCTGATCCTCGGTGCCCACATGCTGGAGGTCTGCCCGAGCATCGCCGCGCAGACCCCCTCGTGCGAGATCCACCCGCTGGCCATCGGCGGCCGGGAGGACCCGGTCCGCCTGGTCTTCGACGCCGAACCCGGCCCGGCCGTCGTCGTCGGACTCGCCGACCTCGGTGACCGCTTCCGGCTGGTCGCCAACGAGATCGACGTCGTCCCGTCCCCGGCGCCGCTGCCCAACCTGCCCGTCGCCCGTGCCGTCTGGAGGCCGCGACCGGACCTGCCGACCTCCGCCGAGGCCTGGCTGACCGCCGGAGGGCCGCACCACACCGTGCTCTCCGGTGCGGTCGGCACCGAGGAGCTGGACGACCTCGCCGAGATGCTCGGCGTGGAACTCCTGGTGATCGACGACGACACCACGATGCGCCGCTTCACCAAGGAACTGCGCTGGAACCAGGCCTACCACCGGCTGGCCCAGGGCTTCTGACCCCGATGAGCCCGTACCGACGACGCCCGCCCGCCCGGTGGGCGTCGCCCCGGCTTCCCGCACACCCGCCGAACGGAGAGCAGCCCGTGCCCAGAGACGTACTCGTCTCCCCCGGTGACCTGACGGTGGCCCAGGAGGCCGCCGGGGCCCTGCCGGACGGGCAGCGCATCACCCGCTGGACGTTCGGCTCCCGGGCCGGGGTCACAGCGGAGGTGCTCAGCCTGGGCGCCCGCCTCCAGGCCCTCAACGCGCCGGACCGGACCGGGCAGCGGGCCAATGTGGTCCTGGGCGGCGGCAGCGTCGAGGACCTGCTCGGCGAAGCGGCCTTCCTCGGCGCGACGGTCGGCCGCTACGCCAACCGGATCGCCGGCGGTGTGCTGCCCCTGGACGACCGGACGTACCAGCTGGCCACCCAACCCACCGGGCACACCCTGCACGGCGGCCCGGACGGCTTCGCCACCCGTGTCTGGGACGGCGTGCCGGTCCGGGCGGACCGGCAGGTCGGCGTCCGTTTCCGCCTCCGCAGCCCCGCCGGGGACCAGGGGTTCCCGGGGGCGGTCACCGCCGAGGTGACGTACCTGCTCGATGCCGACGGCGAACTCTCGATCACCTACCAGGCGGCCACGGACGCCCCGACGGTCGTCAACCTCACCAATCACGCGTACTTCAACCTGGCCGGCGAGGGCCGCGGAACGGTGCTCGACCACCTGCTGCGCGTCGAGGCCGCCGGGTACCTCCCGGTGGACGGGGAGCTGATCCCGCTCGGCCCGGTCGAGCCGGTCGCCGGCACCCCCTTCGACCTTCGCCGCGCCCGGCGGATCGGTGCCTGCGTCACCGGGGAACACCCCCAGATCCGGGCGGCCGGACGCGGGTTCGACCACACCTGGGTGCTCGACGGCTCCGGGCTGCGGCGGGCTGCCCTGCTGAGCCACCCGGCCAGCGGTCGGCACGTCGAGTGCCTGACCACGGAGCCGGGGCTCCAGGTCTACACCGGGAACCACTTCGACGGCACGCTGGCCGGTCGCTCCGGCCGCCGGTACACCGCTTACGCGGGCATCGCCCTGGAGACCCAGCACTTTCCGGACTCGCCCAACCGGCCCGACTACCCCTCCACCGTGCTGCGCCCGGGGGAGAGGTACCGGTCGCGGACGGTGTACCGCTTCTCGGCCGAGTAGCGGAGCGCCGGGCGGTGAGCGGGGGCGGTGAGCGGGGGCGGTGGGCCCGGCGGGGCCCACCGCCCTCCCGCGTCAGGAGGCCAGCGCCCCCGCCGACCCGGATCACGGTGAACCTCGCGTCGTCCATCAGGTCGAGGTCTTCCGTGAGCCGCTCGTAGGGCTGGTACTCGTGGTGGTAGGCGGCGCCGACAGCGCGCGAGGGGGCAGGGGGACCATGGGTGCGCCTCGGAACGGGTGGGAGCCCCGGCTGCCGGGCGCGACAGCCGGGGCGGAGGGGACGCGGGTCAGGAGGCGGTGCCGGTGACCGTGTTGCCGGACTTGGTCACGTGGTAGGTGACGGTGTCACCGGTCCAGAAGCGGAAGGTGAATGTCGCCGGGACGCCGTCCTTGAGGGACTTGACGTAGTCGGGCTTGAGGGTGGTGGTGTTGGCGCCGTAGTCGGCACGGAGGTTGTCGAACGACTGGTAGGTGGTCCAGGACGCGGGACCGGCGGCGGTGCCGTCGGCGTAGGTGGACTGCACGTTGGCCATCAGGGCGCCGTTGAACCGGGTGGGGATCGTGAGCCCGTCGGCGGTTCCGGTAGCGTCGGCCATCGCGGGCTTGTCGTACGAGCGCACGAAGAGCTTCCACGGGACGCCGTCGGAGTACCGGACCTCCAGGGTGGCGTTGACCCCGGCGGTCCGGTCGCCGGCGAGCCGGGTGAGGGCGTCGGCGGTCAGGGTCAGCTGGTCGCCGTTGACGGTGTAGTCGATGTACGGGACCAGCGGGCGGTCGCCCTGCCAGAGGCCGGTGAACCAGGAGCCGTTGCGGTTCAGGGTGATGGTCTGCGCCGCGATGGGGCCGGACTTCGGCAGGAAGACGTTGTCGGTGGAGGCGGTGCCCGAGCGGGTCCGCCAGGAGGTCTGGATCAGGTCCTTCATCTCGGGGACCATCCACTGCATGGTGCCGCGGTTCAGGAAGTCGTTGGCGGCGTCCCAGACGGCGGAGGTCATGCCGTTGCGCCGCGCCTCGTAGTTGACGTGCTCGAAGTACTTGAGCATCTCGCCGCGCTCGACCACGCCGGAGTAGGGCGAGGTGAGCAGGCCGTACTCGCCGAGGTAGACGGGGATGCCCTTGGCGACGAAGGTGTCGTGCACCCGGGCGAAGCCCTCGGTCAGGTCCGACTGGGCCTTCGCGTCGTAGGTCGGGCCGTTCGCGATGTTCACGCTGAACGGGTACCAGCTGTAGTAGTGCACGGTGGCGACCAGGTTGCGGTCGTGCAGCGAGGCCATCGTGGTGGAGAGGTCGTCGAGCCAGTGCTGGGCGTTGTTGGTCTCCTCGGAGGGCAGGACGAGCAGACGGTCCTTGTTCCTGCCACCGGTGTTGCGCACGATGTCGTGGAACGAGGTGTTGAGCTCGCGCAGGTACTGGGTCTTCTGGGCGTCGGTCGCGTCGGAGAACTGCGGTTCGTTGATGCTCTCCATGAGCAGGCTGCGCGGTTCGTCCTTGAAGGCGGTGGCGATCTGCTGCCAGGTGGAGTTGAACCGGGCCACGACGTTGTCGTGGTCGGTGGACATGGCGGCGATCCACTTCCACGAGTCGTGGTGGACGTTGATCTCGACGTAGAGGCCGTCCTCCAGGGCCCAGTCGACGACCTGCTTGACCCGCTTCATCCACACCGGGTCGATGGTGTAGGGGGCGGTGTCGGACTGGTGCGGGTACCAGGTGACGGGGATCCGGACACTGCGGAAGCCCTGGGCCTTGAGGCCGTCGAAGGTGGCCTTGGTGGTGAGCGGGTTGCCCCAGGAGGTCTCGTCGGGGATGGCGTCCAGGGTGTTGCCGAGGTTCCAGCTGGGCTGCATCCGGGCCACGGCGGCCATCGGGTCCTGCGGGACCCGGACGC
This sequence comes from Streptomyces sp. CBMA123, assembly GCF_014596465.1. Lineage (GTDB taxonomy): Bacteria > Actinomycetota > Actinomycetes > Streptomycetales > Streptomycetaceae > Kitasatospora. Next base: position 21,300 of record NZ_MECK01000379.1, read on the forward strand.
CGGCGGCCTCGGCCGCCGGCGGGGCCTTCTCGGCGGGGGCGGCGACGGCGGTGCCGGCGCAGAGGGCGCCGGTGGTGGCCAGGGCCACCACGAGGCCGGCGGTGCGCCGGAGCCGGCGGGCGAGCGGTCGGGCGGTGTGTCGTGCGGTGTTCACGGGTCGTCCCTTCGGGTGAACGGGGTGGGGGAGCCCCTGACGGGTGGTCAGGGAAACGGGAGGGGCTCGTAGTCGAACCAGTCGAAGTGGACGGTGCCTTCGGCGGCGTACATGCCGATGACCCGGCCGGTGAAGCCGCCGGCCACTTCGGTGGAGAGGTAGCGGCCGTCGAGGCACGCGAGCTCGGTGAAGGTTCCGTCCGGCTCCTCGATGCCGAGGACGATGTCGTCGGGGCCGGTGCGCGGGCCTCGCGTCTGGCGCGGGACGACGTCGACACCGAGCACCACGGCTCCGGCGGGCACCGCACGGGAGGCGACCTCGGTGCGCAGCGAGCCGATCCGGGCGAGGACCTTCACCTCACCGTCGGCCGCCTCGATCTCGTAGTGGTGGTCCTCGTCCATGCGGACGGCGAGGCCGCCGCGTCCCTCGGTGGGATCGATCAGCGTGCGGGCGCGGCAGCCGAGGTGCTGCTGGCGCCGCCCGACGAACACCACGTCGTTCTCGTCGAGGGAGGCGCCGGCGGCGCGCAGGGTGAGCCAGCCGGACCGTTCCTTCGTGGTGCACAGCTGCTCGGTGCGCCGGCGTACGGAGATCCACTGGGGGTGCAGCTCGGCCTGGTCGAAGTCGTCCCGGGCCGGGACGGTGGGCATCGGGTGCAACGGCCAGGCCGGGGTGGGCAGTTCGGGGGTGACCCGGCCGACCACCGGCCAGCCGTCCATCCATTCGACGGGGGCGAGGAAGGTCTCCCGGCCGAGCACGTACCAGGCGGGGGTGCCGCCGCGCGGCCGGACGGCGAGCAGCACCATCCACCAGGAGCCGTCGGGAGCCTGGACGAGGTCGGCGTGCCCGGTGTTCTGGACGGGGCTGTCGATGCCGCGGTGGGTCAGTACCGGGTTGGTCGGGCAGGGCTCGAACGGGCCGGAGGGCGAGGTGCCTCGGGCGATGGAGACGGCGTGGCCGCGCTCGGTGCCGCCCTCGGCGATCATCAGGTACCAGTACGCGCCGATCCGGTACAGATGCGGGGCTTCGGGGGCCGCAGCGCCGGGGGCGCCGGACCAGATCCGCTGCGGCTCGCCGAGGGTCTCGCCGGTGGCCGGGTCGAGGCGGACCTGGGAGACGCCGGCGACGGTGCAGAAGCAGGTGCCGTCCTCGTCCCAGGCGAGGTCCGGGTCGATGCCGTGGACGCCGGGCAGCCGGACCGGGTCGGACCAGGGGCCGGCCGGGTCGGTCGCGGTGAAGAGCAGGTTCCCGTCCCCGCTGACATTGGTGACGATCAGCCAGAAGCGGCCGTCGTGGTGGCGCAGCGTCGGGGCGTAGATCCCGCCGGAGGACGGCGACTCCAGTGGCAGGTTCAGCTGGCTCGGCCGGTCCAGGGCGTTGCCGATCCGCGCCCAGTTCACCAGGTCGCGGCTGTGGAAGACCGGGATGCCGGGGAAGTACTCGAAGCTGGAGCAGGCGAGGTAGTAGTCGTCGCCCACGCGGCAGACGCTGGGGTCGGGGTGGAAGCCGGGGATCACCGGGTTGGGGACGGTGCCGGCGGGCTCGGGCTGGACTGACACGTGGTCGGTTCCTCTCGGGTCTTCATGGGTCGGGGGTGGCGCCCCGGGCCCCGGGGAGCCAGGGGCACCACCGGTTCGGCGGTTCAGCCGATCGCGCAGGAGGCGCCGTTGAACCGGAAGGCGGAGGGGTTGGCGTCACTGCTGGACCAGGTGGCCCTGAAGCCCCACTGGACGCTGCCGCCCTGCGGGACGGAGGCGTTGTAGGACACGTTCTGGGCGGTGACGTTCGGGCCGCTCTGCGAGGCCGAGGCGTTCCAGGTGTTGGTGATGCCGGCGTCACCGGGGAAGGTGAAGCCGAGGGACCAGCCGTTGACCTGGCCGAGGCCGTTGTTGACGACGGTCAGGTTGGCGACGGTGACGCCCGACCACTGGCTCTTGGCGTAGACGACCCGGCAGGGCGCGTCGGTCGGGTGCATCTGGACGACCGTGATGCCGTAGGCGGGCACGGTCTGGGTGGTCGGGCTGCTGGACTGGGCGGTGCCGATCCCGTGGGCGTTCTTGAGGTAGGAGTGGACGGTCGGGGCGGCGGAGGAGGGGGTGAACCCGCTGTACGAGAGGTTCACCGTGGCGTCGTTGTTCGGGTCCTTGTTGATCAGCATGACGTCCACGTCGCCGTCGGCGCGGCGGACGGCGTGCGCGGAGAGCAGCGCGGACGAGCTGGCGGCCTTGACCAGGGTGTCCCCGGGTGCGCCCAGCCTGGAGATCATCTGGGTGCCGTAGTAGGCGGGGAAGGGCGTGTTGACGGCCGGCTCGCAGGGGGAGCCGCTGGAGACCATGCCGCCGTCGTTGTAGTCGGTGGCGCCCTCGACGGTGGTCACCTTCGTGCAGTCGGTGCCGTTGCGCAGGTCCCACCAGTCGACGTTGAACGCGCCGTTCTCCAGCCAGGTGAGGTAGTTGTCCGGGGCGAACAGTCCGTTCGGGGAGGTGTCCAGGTAGGCCTGGGCGTTCGCCTCGGTCACCGCGATGCCGACGTTGGGGGCGTTGGATCCGGCGTACTGGTTGATCAGCGAGCGCACGGCGCCGGCGATGTTCGGGTTCTGGGCCTGCGGCTTGGTGAGCAGGTCGGCCGGGCTGGTGCTGGTGGGGTAGGCGTGCACGATGGCGAAGTCGATCTTCGAGCCGGCGATCGACAGGACCGTGTGGTTCCAGTCCATGGTGTCGCCCGGGCCGACGATGCCGTCCGGCCAGTAGCCGGGGGTGGTCAGCACGGCGCCGATCTTGACGCTCGGGTCGGCCGCCTTCATCGCCGAGATGTACTGCACCAGGTTGTTCGCGTAGGTCGTTGCGCTCTTGCTGGTGTGGGTGTCGTACTCCCAGTTGGCGCCGTACTCGCCGTTGCCGTAGACCTCGTTGCCGATCTCCCAGTACTTGACGCCGTAGCCCTTGGTGACGTTGGCGTACTGGACCCAGGCGGCGGCCTCCTGCGGGGTGCCGGAGCCGTAGTTGGCGGTGATGATCGGCTGTGCCCCGGCGGCTCGCACGGTGCTCATGAAGGCGTCGAAGCCGGTGTTCGGGGCGACGTAGGCACCGCCCTCGGCGGTGCCGGTCTGCCAGTGGTAGACGTCGGAGTGGCTGCCGCCGGGGTAGCGGACGGTGTTGATGCCGGCCGTACTGAGCAGGCCCGGGGTGGTGGCGGCGTTCATGCCGGCGTCGTAGACCGGGATGTTCACGCCGACGCCGGTGGCGGGGACGGTGGCGAGCTGCAGGGCGGCGTCGACGGACACCGACACGGAGTTCGCGGCGGCGGCGGGCGGTGCGACGGCGGCGATCGCGCCGGTGACCGCGAGCGCCAGGGCCGCCGCGACAGCTATGGCGCGTTCACGACAAGACTGGACGGGTGACTTCACTGCGTCCCTCCAGGGGTGGGGGTGCGTGGTGTTCGGGTGGGGGATCGAACTCCCGCGTTCTGGACGGTGGGGGCCGGAGCGGCTGCTCGGGATCTGGCCCGGACGCTGAGCGTGTTCCGTACGGATGCGGGCCGGCGCGGTGGGGCGCGCGCGGTCGCCTGACGCATCGTCAACTCCTCTCGGCGGACATCCTGGTGAGGCGCAGCAGGACGGCGGACGGGGCCGCCGGCAGGGCCAGGGTGAGTTCGGCGGTGCAGGGGTGCCAGGTGGCGCAGGCCTGGCTGGACGACGGGTAGAGCACCTCGACGCGGACCTCGGCGCCGGCCAGGTGGGGCAGGTCGAGATCCCTGACGGTCTCCTCGCCGGAGCGGCGCCAGGCGGTGACGTAGGTGGTGGCCGGGGTGTGCAGTGCCAGGGCGATCCACGGGTCCTCCCAGCCCGGGAGACCGAGCGGCCAGCCGGGCAGTGCCTTCGGCAGGTCGGCGCGGATCGACTTGTGGACGGCTACCGCCTCGTGCACCAAGTCCCGTGCCGCCGGGGAGAGATCGGTGATCCGGCCGGAGAGGTGGATGCGGCCGAGGAGCGCGTTGGCCATGGTGAGGGCGACCTCGTCGAGGGAGTCCTCGGGCAAGGGGTACGACCAGACCGCGCCCTGCTCGGGCGTGACGGCGGTGGGGGCCGCAGCCGCGATGGGTGCGTAGCGCAGCAGGTCCTGCTGGTCACTGGTGGACTGTAGCTGGAGCCGGGAGAGCAGGGCGTGGTCCATCCGCATGCCGCCGGAGGCGCAGTTCTCGATCACCAGGTCCGGGTGCCGGTCCAGGATGCCGTCCAGCCAGGCGAGTTGGGCCCGGTTGTGGCCGAGCAGGCCGGCCGCCGGGGCCTCGGCCGGGTGGCTGCTGGTGCCGGAGCCCGGGTCGGTGTTGTGGTCGAGCTTGAGGTAGCCGACGCCCCACTCCCCGACCAGGCGGTCCACCACGGCGTCCAGGTGGGCCCGGGCGGCCGGGTGGCGCAGGTCCAGGTGGTAGCGGCCGCCGCCCTCCTCCACACGGTGTCCGTCGCGCCGGAAGAACGCCTCCTCCGGAAGGGAGCCGGCCACCGGGCTGTTCACCCCGACCGCCTCCGGCTCCAGCCACAGGCCCGGGACCATGCCCCGCTCCCGGATGCGGTCCAGGACCTCGTGGATCCCCTTCGGCCCCGGGAACCGGGAGGCCGACGGCTCCCAGGCGCCGACGGAGCTCCACCAGTTGTCGTCGTCGTCGTACCAGCCGGCGTCGATGACGAAGTACTCCGCGCCGGCCTCGGCGGCGGCGTCCACCAGCGGCAGCAGCTTGGCCGTGGTCGGGTCGCCCATCAGGCAGTTCATGTAGTCGTTGAAGATGACCGGCAGCCGGCGGTGGTCGGGGTGCGGCCGGCGGGTGGCGCGGCGGTAGCGGGTGAGGGCGGCGAAGGCGGCGTCCGAGCCGCCGTCCGCGGCCAGGGCGAGCGCCACGGGCACGGTCCGGAACTCGGCGCCCGGCTCCAGCGGGTGGCGCCAGCCGTGGTCCGCGTCGTCGGGGCCGTACAGCGCCGCGTACGCGGTGTCGTCGCGAACACCGCACTCCCAGCGCCAGCCACCGCCGTTGTGCTCGATCTGCCACAGCCAGGTGCGGCCCGACGTGCGGTCCGTCAGACCGCCCATCGGCAGCTGGCCGCAGCTGGACCACGCGCCCTGACCGGCCGCGACGCGGGTGCTGCGGCCGGAGGTGGTGTGGACGCGGCCGCTGCGCTCGGGCGAGGACACCCTCAGCGGCTGGCGGTGCCAGCGGCACTCGGCGAACCACTCGTTCTCCGCCCACAGCAGGTCGGCGGTGTCCAGCGCCGCCGGGTCGCCCCCGGTGAGGCAGCCCGCCACGAGTGAGGAGACCGACTCCAGGTGCAGCGTGCGCGGCCCGTCGTTGCGCAGCAGCACCTCGCTGCGCAAGACCGGCAGGCCGTCCGGGGAGCGGTAGACGGCCTCGGCGGTCAGGCCGGTCTCCGGGTCGTGGAGTTCGACGGTGAGCACGTGCCAGTCGCCGTCCCGGGTCGCGTGGTGGGAGCGGTGGCGCAGCCGTCCGCCGAGGGCGCTGTTGACGAGGTGCCGGCCCGACCAGTAGCGGCCGAGGGCGGCGGTGGTCACCTCCACCAGCGGCAGCGGTGCTCCTGGGCGCGGGGCGGCGGTCTTCTCGCCGGGCGCGCCGAGGCGGACCAGGCGGGGCGGGCCCTGCTCGTCCAGGGCGATCTCCAGGTCCAGGGCATGGTGGCCCCAGCGGATCGTCTCGTGCGGGTCGCTCATGGTGCCTTCCTCGGTCCGGGGGACATGAGGTGCGGTCAGTGCGCGCGCAGCACCGCGCAGCCGCCGGGCGGCAGTCGGTGCACGGGCCCGTCCGTGAGCAGGTCATGGCCCGCCTGCGGCAGCGGGACGAGGTCGGCACCGTGGTTGATCAACACGTGCCAGCTGCGGCCGTCCGGAGCGTGCCGGGTGACGGCCTCGACGCCGGGCGGCAGCCCCGGCAGCTCCGGGACGGCACCGGCTTCGGAGAGCAGTCGGCCGACGAGGGCGGCGTAGCCGGTGTCGTCGAGCCGGGTGGAGAGGTACCAGCCGTGGCCGGAGCCGAAGGCGTGGCGGGTGAGCGCCGGACTGCCGTCGAGCATGCCGTCGGTGTAGGCGGCGACTGCCTCGGCGCCCTCGGTGCGCAGGGACTCGGTCCAGGACGTGGCCGTCGAGCCGTCGGAGAGCGTCAGTTCCTCGCCCTGCCGCAGCGGACGGTACTCCTCGACCCGGATGCCGAGCGCCTCGCGCAGCGGTGCGGCGGGGTAGCCGCCGAGCCGGGAGTGGAGGCGCTCGTCGACCATGCCGCTGAAGTGCTGGACGAGCAGGGTGCCGCCGGCGGCGACGTAGCGGCGCAGGTTGTGAGCGTTCACATCGGACAGCAGGAAAAGGGCCGGGGCGATGACCAGCCGGTAGTGGCCGAGGTCGTGCCCGGGGTGGGCGAAGTCGACCGTCCGGCCGGCGTCCCACAGTGCCCGGTGGGCGCGGCGCAGCGCGGCGAAGTAGTCGAGTTCGGACGAGGGGAGGCCGTCGACCGTCAGCGCCCACCAGGCGTCGGAGTCGTGCAGCACGGCGACCTCGGTCCGGACGGCGGAGCCGGCGAGTTCGCCGAGCCGGGCGACGGCCTCGCCGACCGCGGTGACTTCGCGGAAGGTGCGGCTGTCCGGCCCGGCGTGCGGGACCATCGCCGAGTGCCACTGTTCGGCGCCGGCCCGGGACTGGCGCCACTGGAAGAACAGGGCCCCCTCCGAGCCGCGGGCGATGTGGGCGAGCGAGTGGCGCAGGACGTCCCCCGGGTCCTTGGCCAGGACCCGGCCGTCGGCGTAGACGGTGTTGGTGCCCTGTTCCATCAGCAGCCAGGGGGCGCCGCCGGCGAACGAGCGGGCCCGGTCGGCGTCGAAGGCGGCGTGGGCGGCGGCGTCGACGCCGGGGGCGCTGGGGTAGTGGTTGACGGAGACCACGTCGACCTCGCGGCCGAAGGCCCACAGGTCGAGGTTCTGGTAGCCGGGCAGCATGAGGTTGGTCGTGACCGGGCGGTCGCTGTGGGCGCGGATCGCGTCGCGCTGCTCCCGGTAGGCGGCGAGGGTCTCGTCGGACCAGAAGCGGCTGAAGTCCAGCGCCTGGCCGGGGTTGCGGTGCCACTGGCTGGCACGGGGCGGCAGGACCTGCTCCCACGCGGTGTAGCGCTGGCTCCAGAAGGCCGTCCCCCAGGCCTCGTTGAGGGCGTCGAGCGAGCCGTGGCGGGCGCGCAGCCAGACCCGGAAGGCGGCGGCGGTGTGGTCGCAGTGGCAGCGGGTCGCGTACTCGTTGTGGACGTGCCACAGGGCGAGCGCCGGGTGGTCGCCGTAGCGTTCGGCGAGGGCGGCGGCGATGCGGCGCGCGGCCCGGCGGTAGGCGGGGGAGGCGAGGCAGTAGGTGTCCCGGCTGCCGTGGGTGAGCCTGGTGGCGTCGGGGCGGACCGGCAGGGCGTCCGGGTGGGCCAGGGTGAACCAGGGCGGCGGGGAGGCGGTGGGGGTGGCGAGGTCGACGGCGACGCCGGCCGTGTGCAGCCGGTCGAGGTGGGCGTCGAGCCAGTCGAAGTCGTAACGCCCCTCCTCGGGTTCCATCAGAGCCCAGGAGAAGACGCCGACGGTGGCGAGGTTGATCCGGGCCCGGCGCATCAACTCGTCGTCCTGCTTCCACACCTCGGCGTCCCACTGCTCGGGGCTGTAGTCCCCGCCGTAGGCGAGGCCGCCGAGGCGGTCGGTGAGCCGGCGGATGTCCATCTGGGAACCGTCCTTCTCGTCGTGGTGTCAACTGCGGGGCGGGGCCGGGGCGGTGCTTTCACGGACCACCAGTTCCGGTGGCATCAGGAGGAGTCGGTCCTCCGGCCGGGTGCCCGCGGCAGCCGCGGCGATCCTCGCCATGACCTGCTCGACGGCGACCTGCCCGAGGTCCTTCTTCGGACTGGTCACGGAGGTGAGCCGGGGTGAGTGCTGCTCGGCCATCGGGTCGGGGCAGATGGCGATGACGGAGGCGTCCTCCGGCACGGTCCGCCCGCTGGCGCGCAGGAGGCTGAGTAGCGGGCCGATCGCCGACTCGTTCTGCACCACGAACCCGGTGGTGTCCGGGCGGTCCGCGAGGATCCGGGCCAGGGTGCCGGCGGTGCTCTCGTAGGTGCCCGCGCAGGGCCGGTGGAGGAAGCGCAGGTTCCGCCGCTCGGCGCGGGCGCGGAAGCCGTGGAGGGTACGTTCGGCGTATCCGGCGTGGCGCCGGTAGACGCCGCTGCTGTAGCCGATGAAGGCGATGTCGCGGTGGCCGAGGTCGGCCAGGTGGTCGGCGCACAGGGCGCCCGCGGTGGCGAAGTCGTGGTCGACGCAGGAGAGTCCGGCGGGGTCGTCGGGCAGGCCGATGAGCGCGGCCGGGATCTCCTCGGCGCGCAGGACCGGGATGCGCTCGTCGTCCAGCCGGACGTCCATCAGGATGACGCCGTCGGCGAGGCCGGTGGCGGCGACCCGGCGGACGCCTTCGGGCCCTTCGTCGTTGGTGAGCAGCAGGACGTCGTAGCCGTGCTCACGGGCCGCCACGGTGACGGCGATGGCGATCTCCATCATGGTGGGGACGTGTACCTCGGGGTGGAGCGGCACCACCAGGGCGATGATGTGGGAGCGTTTGCCGGCGAGGGCGCGGGCACCCGCGTTGGGGTGGTAGCCGAGGTCGGTGATGGCCTGCTCGATGCGGGTCCTGGTCCCGTCGGAGATCGGGCGCTTGCCGCTGAGGGCGTAGCTGACCGTGCTGGACGAGACGCCGGCGTGCCTGGCCACATCGGCGAGTGTCACCATCGTTCTGCTTCCTTCGTGTCGGTTCCGGTCGGGAGCGTCCCGGTCGTGTGAGGGGCGGGCCCGCGGTGGGACCGCTCCCGGTCCGCGGGGCCCGTCAGGCCCGGCACGGACGGCTCAGCCCTTGATCGCACCGGTGAGGACGCCGGTACGCAGGTGCTTCTGCACGAACGGGTACACGATCACCAGTGGTACCAGGGTGAGGACCACGACCGCCATCTGCAGCGACAGCGGTGCGGTCTGCACATGGGTCTCTCCGAAGCCGGAGTTGACCGAACCGGGCAGGCCGTTGGCCCGGTTGACGTAGGTGAGCAGTACGTACTGCAGCGGCCACTTCTGACTGTCCGTCGGCATGTAGAGCATGACGTTGAAGAAGGAGTTCCAGTACCCGACCGCGTAGAACAGCGCGGTGACGGCGGTGACGGCGCGTGAGGTGGGCAGGACGACGGACCACAGGATGCGCCACTCCCCGGCGCCGTCCATCCGGGCCGCGTCGATCAGTTCGGAGGAGGTCTCCTGGTAGAAGGCGCGCAGCACCAGGATGTTGAAGACGGAGACCGCGCTCGGCAGGATCAGGGACCACCACTGGCCGTAGCCGCCGAGGCCGGTGACGACCAGGAAGCCGGGGATCAGGCCGCCGCTGATGAACATCGTGGTGATCAGCAGCAGCAGGACGAAGCGGTGCCCGAGGGAGCGCGGCCGGGAGAGGCCGTAGGCGCACAGGACGGAGACGGCCATGGACAGCGCGGTGCCGACCACGGTGATGCCCAGGCTCACCCCCAGCGCGGTGACGACCGTCGGGTCGCTGAGCATCTGGTGGTACGTCGCGGTGGTCAGGCCGTCCGGCCAGATCACCAGGCCGCCGGCCCGGTTGATGGCGCCGGGTGTGGAGAAGCTGGTGAGGATGATGACCCAGAGCGGGACCAGGATGACGGCGAGCGTCCCGCCGAGCGTGAGCCCCTTGGCGGCCTGGCCGACGGCGGTGGGCGGCTCCTCCCACGGTGGGCGGGCGGAGCCGGCCCGGCGGCGGGCGGCCGCCGCCGGGCGGCGCTTCTCGCGGCGCGAAGCCATGGTGAGTGCGTTGGTCATGTGCGGTACAGCCCGTCCTCGCCGAAGGCGTGCGCCAGCCGGTTGGCACCCCAGACGAGCAGCAGCGAGACCGCGCTCTTGAAGAGCCCGGCCGCCGCGCCGTAGCTGTAGCCGCCGGTGGAGATGCCGTAGTAGAAGGAGAAGGTGTCCAGGACGTCCGCGGCCTCGTGGCCGACGGCGTCGCGCTGGACCAGGAACTGCTCGAAGCCCACGGACAGGGCGTTGCCGAGCCGCAGGACCAGCATCAGCACGATCACCCCGCGCAGTCCCGGCAGCGTGATGTGCCACATCCGCCGGAGCCGGCCGGCGCCGTCCGCCGCCGCTGCCTCGTACAGCTCGCTGTTGATCGCGCTCAGCGCCGCGAGGAAGACGATGATCCCCCAGCCCGCCTCCTTCCAGATCGCCTGGGAGGTGACCAGCAGCGCGAAGGTGTGCGGGTTGGTCATGATGTCCCAGGTGCCGATGTCGTGCTGGCGCAGGAACTGGTTGAGCACGCCGGCACCGCCCAGCATCTGCTGGAAGATCGTGACCGCCAGCACCCACGAGAAGAAGTGCGGCAGGTAGACCACGGACTGGAAGACGTTGCGGATCCGTTCGCTGATCACCGAGTTGAGCAGCAGGGCCAGGGCGATGGGGATTGGGAAGAACAGGATCAGCTGGACGAAGCTGAGGTACAGCGTGTTCTTCATCGAGGCCCAGAACGCCGGGTCGCCGAACAGCTGCTGGAACTGGTCGAAGCCGACCCATTCGCTGTGCCAGACCCCGACCAGCGGGTCGTACTCCTGGAAGGCGGTGACGATGCCGAACAGCGGGACGTAGTTGAACACCAGGAGCAGGACGACCGCGGGCACCGTCATCAGCAGGAGGGACCTGTCGCGCCGCAGCCTGGTCCGCCAGCCGAGCCGCGCGGGGCCCGCCGGGCGCTTCGGGGCCGCGGTGCTCACCGGCCGGTGCCGTACTTGTCGAGGACGTTGTCGGTCATCCACTGCTTGAGCCGCTCCCCGGGGCCGGAGCGCCAGCCGGCGATGGCGTCCTGCACGTCGGAGACCTTCTTCTTGCCGTGGTAGCAGTCCTTGATGGTGTCGTTGACGCTCTGCGCGGCCGAGGCTGTGGCGAGGGCCGGCGGCATGCTGAAGTTCATGCCCCAGAAGGGCGGCTTGGTGAGGTACTTGACGTTGGCGGCGGACCAGGACGTGTAGTCCTTGGTGACCTGGTCGCCGCCCGGGTTGCTGATCACGGAGCCGGGAGCGGCCAGGAACGGGAAGGTCGTCGCCTGGACGTCCTTCTTGCCCTCCTCGGTGAAGGTCGGCACGCCGTTCACCCGGGTGTGGTGGACGCCCTCGACACCGTAGTTGACCAGGGTGTACTCGGCCGTGCCGTAGGGGGCGGCGAGGTAGTTCGCGACGGCGAGGAGTTCCTCGATCTGCGCGGGCTTCAGATCGGCGTTGAGGTAGCTGATCATGCTGGCGGCCGCGCCCAGGTAGATCACCGGCGTGCCCTTGCCGTCGGCGGTGACGGCGTTGAACGCGCCGCGTCGGTAGTTCGGGTCCGCGGCGGCGCCGGACTGGTGGTCGGCCAGGTTCCAGGCGCCCAGTCCGCCGCCCCCGATGAGCACCTTGCCGCTGTAGAAGCGGGTGGCTCCGTTGGCGACGTCACCGGCGAGGGTGTCCGGGTGCATGTAGCCCGCGGTGGCCAGGCGGTAGTGCCAGTCGAGGGCCTCCAGGAACTCCTGGGTCTCGAACGGGTGGACCAGCTTGCCGTTGTCGACCTTCCAGTTCATGGGAACGCCCCAGGAGAACTGGAGGTAGGTCCACACGTCGTCGAAGGCCCACACGCCCCGCTTGGCATCGGTCAGTTCCTTGCCGATGTTCATCAGGTCGTCGGCGGAGGTGACCTGGTCGGCCGTGATGCCGCGGGCATCGAGGATGTCCCGGCGGTAGAAGGTGGCTCCGGGGATGCCGAAGCTGCTGGAGAAGCAGGGGATCCCGTAGAGCTTGTCGCCCCAGACCCCCATCTGCCAGGCACCGCTGGGGAGGGCGGCCAGGTTGGGGTACTTCTTGGCGTTGTCGCCGGACAGGTACGGGGTCAGGTCCGCGAGCTGGGTGCCGACCAGCCCGCCGGTGTTGAAGTTGGCGTTCAGCCAGGACGGCAGGTTGATCCAGTCCGGCAGCTTCTTGGCGGCGGTCATCGTCGGGATGATGGTGCTGTAGTTGATCCCGTCCGCCGGTTTCATGGTCAGCTCGACCCCGAGCGCCTTGTCCATCGCCTGGTAGAAGGAGTTGCCGACCGGCGGGGCGGTGCCCCACAGCGGGGTGACCGCCGTGTAGCTGCCGCCCCTGCCCGGAACGCCGGACACGGTGGCGGGCGGGGACGCCGGGTAGGAGAGGTAGCCCGCGTCGGTCGCGACGTCGGATCCGCCCTGCACAGGGGCTATGTCCGGCTTGACCGCGTTGGCGTTCGGCGCGTAGGTCGGCAGGGCCGCCCTCAGGCCCTCCTTGGTGTTCGCGCCGGCCTTCCTGGTCGAGCCGCCGCCGCAGGCGGACAGCAGGGGCGCCATCGCGGCGGCTCCGGCGACCGTGGCGGCGGTACTCAGAAAGCTCCTGCGGTTCAGCCCGGATCTCATGGTGGCGTGGCCCCTCTCCGTCGAAGCACAGTCGAAGCACAGTCGAGGCACCAAAGCGTCGAAGCGCTTGGATGTTTCGGCGAGACTAACGACGCGTTACTGGTTGAGCAAGAGTCTGAACAAATGCAAAATCGGTTGTTTCCAGGGGAGTTGACAGTCCTTCCGAGGCGTGCCAGCGTCGAAGCGCTTCGATGTACAACCACCCGAGCCCAGCCCGTCCGAGGGGTGCCCCACGTGAGTTCCGTGCCCGCGTCCGCAGCCGGCCTGCCCGACTTCCGCAACCCCACGCTGCCCCTGCGCCGGCGTGCCGACGACCTGCTCCACCGGCTCACGCTCGACGAACGGCTCGCGATGCTGCACCAGTACGCGCCGGCCGTCCCGCGCCTGGGCGTGGCCCCCTTCCGCACCGGCAGCGAGGGCCTGCACGGCGTCTCCTGGCTCGGCCCGGCAACGGTCTTCCCGCAGGCCGTCGGCCTCGGCGCCAGCTGGGACGAGGACCTGGTGCGCGAGGTCGCCGAGGCCGTCTCGACCGAGCTGCGGGCCTTCCACTACCACCGCCCGCCGGCGATCGGCTCCCCCGAGCGCGGCCCCCACTCCCTCCAGGCCTGGGCCCCCGTGCTCAACCTGCTGCGCGACCCGCGCTGGGGACGCAACGAGGAGGCCTACTCCGAGGACCCGGTGCACACCGCGCGGGTCGGCGAGGCATTCTGCAACGGCCTCACCGGCGACCACCCGACCTACCTGCGGACCGCCCCGGTGCTCAAGCACTTCCTCGCCTACAACAACGAGGACGACCGCTGCACCACCTCCTCCGGACTGCGCCCACGCGTCCTCCAGGAGTACGACCTCGCCGCCTTCCGGCCCGTCATCGCCTCCGGCGCCGCGACCGGCGCGATGGCCGCCTACAACCTGGTCAACGGCCGCCCCTGCCACGTCAGTCCGCTGATCGAGGCGGAACTGCGCCGCTGGGCCCGGCCGACCGGCCACGAGCTGTTCGTGGTCAGCGACGCCGAGGCCCCCTCCAACCTGGTCGACCCGGAGCACTACTTCGACGACCACGCCGAGTCCCACGCGGCCGCGCTCAAGGCCGGCATCGACAGCTTCACCGACCACGGCGAGGACACCGAGATCCCGGTCGGCCGCCTTCGCGAGGCGCTGAAGCGCGGCCTGATCGACGAGGCCGACGTGGACCGCGCCGTCCGGCGCCAGCTCGAACTGCGCTTCCGCCTCGGCGAGTTCGACCCCGAGCTGGACCCGTACGCCGGCACCGGCCCCGAGGTGATCGACAGCCCCGGGCACCGCTCGCTGGCCCGGCAGGCCGCGACCGAGTCGACCGTGCTGCTCAAGAACGACGGCCTGCTGCCGCTCGACCCGGCCCACGCGCCGCGGATCGCCGTCATCGGCCCGCTCGCCGACACCCTCTTCGAGGACTGGTACAGCGGCACCATGCCGTACCGGGTGAGCATCGCCGACGGACTGGCCGAGACCCTCGGCGCCCACGGTGGCGAGGTGCTTCCGGTGGAGGGCTCCGACCGGATCACCCTGCGCTCGCGCACCACGGGTGAGCTGCTCGGCACGTCCGCCTTCGACGTGACCGACTGGGGCGGCGGCGCCTCCACCCTGCGCGCCGCCGACACCGGCCGCTACCTGAGCCTCCAGGACGACGACGCGCTGGCGGCCGGCCAGGACGTCATCAAGAGCTGGTTCGTCAAGGAGACCTTCCGGCTCGAACCGGCCGGCCCCGGCACCGTGCTGCTGCGCTCGGTGTTCACCGCACGCTACGCCGCCGTCGACCCGCTCGACGGCCGGGTGAGCGTCACCGCCGAGAGCGCGGAGGACGCCGAACACTGGCAGCGCGAGCTGGTTCGCGACGGCGCCGCCGAGGCCCGGGCCGCCGCCGGGGCGGCGGACTTCGCCGTGGTCGTCCTCGGCAACCACCCGATGATCAACGGCCGCGAGACCGAGGACCGCGCGGACATCGACCTGCCCGAGGGGCAGGAGGAACTGCTGCGCGCCGTCGCGGCCGTCCGCCCGGACACCGCCCTGGTCGTGATGAGCAGCTACCCCTACGCCCTCGACTGGGCCGACGAACACCTGCCCGCCGTGGTGTGGACCTCCCACGGCGGGCAGGAAACAGGCCGCGCGCTGGCCGCCGTACTGCTCGGCGAGGCCGAACCGGCCGGCCGCCTGCCGCAGACCTGGTACCGGGGCGACGACCCGCTGCCCGCCCCGCTCGACTACGACATCATCAAGGCCGGCTGGACCTACCAGTACCACCGCTCCGACCCGCTCTACTCCTTCGGCCACGGGCTCTCCTACACCGACTTCGGCTACCGCGACCTGCGGCTGTCGCAGCCGTCGATCGGCCGGGACGACGCGGTCGACGTCACCGTCACCCTGGAGAACGGGGGAGCGCGGCCCGGCAGCGAGGTGGTCCAGCTCTACGTCCGCGCCCTGGACGCCCGTTACGAGGCGCCCCGGCTGCGCCTGGCCGACTTCCGCAAGGTCCGGCTGGAGCCGGGGCGGAGCCGCGAGCTGACGTTCCGGCTGCCGGCCGAGCAACTCGCCCACTGGTCGGTCGCCACCGGCGCCTTCGTCGTCGACCCGGGCCGCTACGAGGTGATCGTCGCCCGCAGCGCCGACCACCCGGTGCTCACCGCGCCGCTCACCGTGACCGGGGCGCCCGCCGCACCCCGGGCGGGCGTCGACCAGCGGATCCTGGCCGTCGACTTCGACGACTACGAGGACGCCACCATCGTCGACGCCACCCGCTCCGAGGGGGACGCCGTCACGCCCACCGATCCGGCGCAGCCCGCGACGCTCCTGTTCCGCGAGGTCGATCTCTCCGGCGCCCGCGCGATCGAGGTCGAGACCGCCCGCGAGGGCGTCGGCACCGGTGGGGCGCGGCTCGAAGTCCGGTCGGGCGACCGGGTGCTGGCCGCGATCGACGTGCCCGTGACCGGCGACCGGTACGCCTGGACCAGCACCACCGCCGAACTCGCCGCCCCGCTCCACGGCGTGTACGACCTGAGCCTGACCCTGCACGGCGACTTCCGGCTCACCGCCTACCGCTTCGCCGCGGCCGGCTGAGGACTGCCGCCCCCTCCCCTTCCGGTTCCCCGGCCGGGTCGGACCGCCCGCCGCCGCATCCGTTCCGACCCCGCCGCAGTCACCCGCCGCCCGGAGGCCGCCCGCGTGTCACTGCTCACGCCCCACCACCCGACCTCGAACCCGCACCACCCGGAGGAAGCACCCATGCCGTCCACCGACTTCGGAGTCGACGAACTCGGCGACTACCAGCCCGAGTCGACCATCCCGCGGGACTTCGACCAGTTCTGGCGGCGCACCCTCGCCGAGGCCCGCTCGCACAGCGGGGCGGTCAAGGCCGAACGCGTCACCGCGCGGCACGGACTGCGCACCGTCGAGGTGGACGACGTACGGTTCCCGGGCTGGAACGGCGAGCCGGTGGCCGCCTGGCTGCTGCGCCCGCGCGGCGCCCAGGGCCCGCTGCCGGTCGTCGTCAGCTACATCGGCTACTCCGGAGGCCGGGGGCTGCCCACCGAGCACCTGTTCTGGTCCGCCGCCGGCTACGCCCAACTCGTCGTGGACAGCCGGGGACAGGGCCACGACACCCCGGACCGGGCCACGGGCGACGGCACCCAGTGGGTCGGGGGCTTCATGACCCTCGGCATCGACTCCCCGGAGAACTACTACTACCGGCGCCTGATGACCGACTGCGTGCGGGCCGTGGACGCCGTCACGGAGCTGCCCGGTCTCGACGCCGACCGGATCGTCCTGGCCGGCGGCAGCCAGGGCGGCGGCCTGGCCCTCGCCACCGCCGGGCTCACCGGGGAGCGGGTGGCCGCGGTGATGCCCGACGTCCCGTTCCTGTGCCACTACCGCGAGGCCGCGCAGCTCGCCCTGGACGGGCCCTACCAGGAGCTCGTCAGCTACCTGCGCTGGCACAGCCGGCACCGGGTGCAGCCCACCTTCGCCACCCTGGCCTACTTCGACGGCGTCAACTTCGCCCAACGGGCCACCGCACCGGCCCTGTTCAGCGTCGGCCTGATGGACCCGGTCTGCCCGCCCCGGACGGTCTACGCCGCCTACAACCACTACGCGGGCGAGGACCGCACCATGACCGTCTGGCCGTTCGCCGACCACGCCGGCGGCTGCGGCTCCAACCCGCCCGTCCAACTGTCCTGGCTGCGCGAGCGCGGGCTGGCGCCGCAGCTGTGACCCGGCCTGGTCCGCGTCGACCACGACACCCTGACCCGAACCCCCAAGGACAGCTACCACTGGTACCGGGGCCTGATCACCGCGCGCCGCGCGCGGACGGAGGAACCTGCCCGATGAAGTTCACCGACGGCTACTGGCTGATGCGCCCGGGCGTCACCGCGCGCTACGCCACCGAGGTCGCCGACGTCCGCGCCGATGAGCAACGGCTGACCCTCTACGCGCCCGTCAAGCACGTGCGCGGCCGCGGTGACACGCTCAACAGCCCGCTGCTGACGGTCGAGTGCTGGTCCCCGGCCGAGGGCGTGATCGGGGTGCGCACCACCCACCACGCCGGCTCGGTGCGGCGCGGGCCCGAGTTCGCGCTGCCCGGCGCCGAGCAGGGCAGCGGGAAGGTGCGCCGGGACGGCGACGTGGTCGAGCTCAGCGCCGGCGAACTGACCCTGCGGGTCGACACCGCCCAGCCGTGGCAGCTGGAGTTCACCGCCGACGGCCGGGTGCTGACCACGGCGGGCGAGCGCGGCACCGGCTTCGTCACCGACGCCGACGGCCGCCACCACATGCTCGGCCGGCTCGCCCTCGGCGTCGGTGAGCTGGTCTACGGCCTGGGGGAGCGGTTCACCCCGTTCGTCCGCAACGGCCAGGTGGTGGACATCTGGCAGGCGGACGGCGGCACCAGCAGCGAACAGGCGTACAAGAACGTGCCGTTCCACCTGACCAACCGGGGCTACGGCGTCTTCGTCAACCACCCCGGCAAGGTCGGCTACGAGATCGGCTCCGAGGCCGTCGGCCAGGTGCAGTTCAGCGTCGAGGACCAGTCGCTGGAGTACTTCATCGTCCACGGCCCCACCCCCAAGCGGATCCTGGAGCGCTACACCGCCCTCACCGGCCGCCCCGCGCTGCCCCCGGCCTGGGCGCTCGGCCTGTGGCTGACCACCTCCTTCACCACGGACTACGACGAGGCCACCGTCAACCGCTTCGTCGGCGGCATGGCCGAGCGCGGCATCCCGCTGAGCGTCTTCCACCTCGACTGCTTCTGGATGCGCGAGTACCAGTGGTGCGACTTCGCGTGGGACGAGGACACCTTCCCGGACCCGGCCGGCATGCTGGCCCGGCTCAAGCGGCAGGGGCTGCGGATCTCCGCCTGGATCAACCCGTACATCGCGCAGAAGTCGCAGCTGTTCGCCGAGGGCATGCGCGAGGGCTACCTGGTGCGCCGCCCGGACGGCACCGTCTGGCAGTGGGACCTGTGGCAGCCGGGCATGGCCCTGGTGGACTTCACCAACCCCGCCGCCCGGGACTGGTACACCGGCAAGCTGCGCACCCTGCTGGACATCGGCGTGGACTGCTTCAAGACCGACTTCGGCGAGCGCATCCCCACCGACGTGCTCTGGCACGACGGCTCCGACCCGGAGCGGATGCACAACTACTACACCCAGCTGTACAACCAGGCCGTGTTCGAGCTGCTCCGCCAGGAGCGCGGGGAGGGGGAGGCGCTGCTGTTCGCCCGGTCCGCCACCGCGGGCGGCCAGCAGTACCCCGTGCACTGGGGCGGCGACTGCGAATCGCACTTCAACGCGATGGCGGAGTCGCTGCGCGGGGGCCTGTCCCTCGGCCTGTCCGGCTTCGGCTTCTGGAGCCACGACATCGGCGGCTTCGAGGGCACCCCGACCCCCGCGGTCTTCAAGCGCTGGACCCAGTTCGGCCTGCTCTCCTCGCACAGCCGGCTGCACGGCAGCAAGTCCTACCGGGTGCCGTGGGAGTTCGGCGAGGAGGCCGTCAAGGTCACCCGCGAGTTCACCCTGCTCAAGCACCGCCTGGCGCCCTACCTCCAGCACGCCGCCCAGCAGGCCCACGCCACCGGCCTCCCGGTGATGCGCGCGATGGTGCTGGAGTTCCCGGACGACCCGGCCGCCGCCACGCTCGACCGGCAGTACCTGCTGGGCGACGACCTGCTCGTCGCCCCGGTCTTCACCGAGGACGGCACGGTCGAGTACTACGTGCCCGAGGGGACGTGGACCAACATCCTGACCGGCGACCAGATCACCGGCCCGCGCTGGGTGCGCGAACGGCACGGCTTCCACACCCTGCCGCTGCTCGCCCGCCCGGACTCCGTCGTCCCGCTCGGCGCGGACGACCAACGCCCGGTCTCCGCCTGGGCCGAGGGCGTCGAACTGCGGGTGCACGCCTTCGCCGACGGCGCCGAGCGCACCGCCGTGATCCCGCGCACCGACGGCCCCGGCGAGAGCGCCCGCTTCCAGCTGCGGCGCACGGGCGACCGGCTCCGGGTGACCACCGACAGCCCGCACCCCTGGCAGCTGCGGATCGGCGGCCCGGACGGCGCCCTGCACGTCAGCCCGGCCGGCACCTTCGAGGCCGAACTGCCCTACCCGGCCTGAGGCCGGCCCCCGGACGCGAGGTCCCGGGCGCCACCGCAAGGGCGCGCGGGCCCCGCGCTTCCTCCTCCCGGCACCCGGAGGCGCACTCGGGCGCCGGCCCGCACACACCCGCCACCGGAGAAGGAAGAAAGAGGAATCACCCTTGCCCTACAGCATCCGCGCGGGCGGCCTGGAACGGCACACCGCCGCAGAGGTCCTGCGCATCGAGCCCTGGGGGCCGGACGCCGTCCGGGTGCGGGCCTCGGCCGGGACCATCGACCCCGCCGCCCCCGGCGCGCTGGCGAGCCCCCCGCCCTCGCCGCCCGCCGAAACGTCCGTGGCGGACGACGGCCGTGCCCGCCTGGTCAACGGCCGCATCGCCGTCGAGGCGTCGGCGGACGGCCGGCTGACGTTCCGCCACACCGGGTCGGGCCGCGAACTCCTCGCCGAGCGCAGCCCGCACGCACATCACGCCGGCTCCCGCCGCCACGCGGCGGGCGGCCGGACGGAACAGTCCTTCGAGGCCTACGACGGTGAACGGCTGCACGGCCTGGGGCAGCACCCGCACGGGCGGCTGGACCAGAAGGGCTGTGTGATCGACCTCGTCCAGGCCAACACCGTGGCGGCGATCCCCTTCCTGCACTCCTCGCGCGGCTACGGACTGCTCTGGAACAACCCCGCCACGGGCCGCGTCGACCTGGGCGCCGACACCACCCGGTGGACCGCCGACGCCGGCGGGCGCATCGACTACTGGATCACCGCCGGCGACACCCCGGCCCGGATCCTGGATTCCTACACCCGGGCCACCGGCCGACCGCCCCTGCTCCCCGACTGGGCCTCAGGCTTCTGGCAGTCGAAGCTGCGCTACCGTACCCAGGACGAACTCCTGGCGGTGGCAAGGGAGTACAAGGAGCGGGGACTGCCGCTGTCGGTCATCGTCTGTGACTTCTTCCACTGGCCGAGGATGGGCGACTGGCGCTTCGAGGAGCGGGAGTGGCCCGATCCCGCCGCCATGGTCAAGGAGCTGACGGACCTCGGGGTGAGACTCGCCGTCTCGGTGTGGCCCACCGTCGAGCCCGGCAGCGACACCTACGACGGGTTGCGCCTGGCCGGGCACCTCGTCCGGGACGCCGACGGCGGCCTGCTCACCTACCCGTGGCCGTCCCGGTACGGCGGGGACGCGCTGATCCGCCCCATGGCGTACTACGACGCGACCCACCCCGGCGCACGCGCCGCACTGTGGCAGCGGCTGAGCGACAACTACCGTTCGCCGGGCGTGGCGTGCTTCTGGCTGGACGCCTGCGAACCCGACCTTCCCCCTGACCGCGCCGAGCGCGCCGTCTACGCGGCCGGGCCGGCGGCCGAGGCCGCGAACCTCTACCCGCTGGAGCACGTCCGGGGAGTCGCCGACGGCCTGCGCGCGGCGGGCGAGGACCGGCCGCTGTCGCTGGTCCGCTCCGCCTGGGCGGGCAGTCAGGCCCACGGGGCCCTGCTGTGGTCCGGCGACATCCCGACGACCTTCGACTCCCTCGGGCGCCAGATCAGGGCGGGCCTGAACGTCGCGATGAGCGGCATCCCGTGGTGGAACACCGACATCGGCGGCTTCTTCGGCGGCGACCCGGACGACCCGGCGTACCGCGAGCTGCTGATCCGGTGGTTCCAGTACGGCACCTTCACTCCCGTCATGCGGCTGCACGGGGACCGGGAGCCCAACCACCCCGCCTTCGCCACGGACATGACCGGCGGGCCGAACGAGGTCTGGTCGTACGGGGAGGAGGCGTACGCCATCCTGCGCGAGCACCTGGTGCTGCGCGAGCGCCTGCGCCCGTACCTGAGCAGGCTGTCCGAGGACGCCCACCGCACCGGCGCCCCGCCGATGCGCCCGCTGTTCTTCGACTTCCCCGAGGACGAGCGCGCCTGGGAGACGGACGACCAGTTCCTGCTCGGCCCCGATGTCCTGGTGGCACCCGTCTACGAGGCGGGCGCCCGGGCCCGCCGGGTGTACCTGCCGTCCGGCGCCCGCTGGCTCGACCCGGTCACCGGGCGCCTGCTGGAGGGCGGTACGACGCTCGACGCCGAAGCCCCGCTGGAACGCATCCCGGTCTTCGTCCGGGAAGGTGCGGACGTCGCGGCCAGGCTCGGCTGATCCCCGCCGAAGCCCCTCCCCGCAGGGCGGAAGCGACCGCACGGCCTCTGCGCCGCACGGCCGCCGTGCTGCCAGGGTGTAGCTCGGCGCCCGCCGGGCACCGCACCAGGACCCACCCCTGACGAGGACGACATGACTGAATCGAACGTCATCGTGCTGACGGCCGGCGATGCGGCCCTCGCGCTCGACACCGCCGGCCCCGGGCTGCCCCGCGTGCTGCACTGGGGCGTCGATCCCGGCTTCCGCGCCGGTGACGCCGCGCAGGTGCTCGACGCCATGGGCCGCGGCCCGGGCCACCGGGCCGGGAGTCTGATGCCCTTCCAGGGGCAGGGCTGGTTCGGACGGCCGGCCCTGGCCGGGCACCGCGACGGCCGGGTCCGCCCCCTGCGGTTCGAGCTCGCCGAACCGGTCAGCGCACGCGCCCGGGACGGCCGGGGCGGTGTCGTCCACGTGCGCGCCCTGGACCGTGGCGCGGGGCTCGCACTGGACACCGAGCTGGAGATGACGGCGCACGGCGTGGTACGGCTACGCCACGCCCTGACCAACACGGCGACCGACGCCTACACGCTGGACGGACTGGTGTGCGTGCTGCCGGTACCCGCCCACGCCGCGGAACTGCTGGACTTCGCCGGCCGCTGGGCCCGTGAGCGCTCCCCGCAGCGCGCCCCGCTGCGCCAGGGCGTGTGGTCGAGGGAGAACCGCCGTGGCCGGACCGGCTTCGACGCCGGGCTGCTGCTCGCCGGCACCGAGGGCTTCGGCTTCCGGCACGGCCAGGTCTGGGGCGTGCACTCCGCCTGGAGCGGCAACCACGTCCAGTACGCCGAGCGGCTGGCCGACGGTACGACGGTCCTCGGCGGCGGCGAACTGCTGGACGCGGGTGAGATCCGGCTGGCGGAGGGCGGGTCCTACCGGACCCCGTGGGTGTACTTCGCGACCTCCGGCACAGGTCTGGACGGGATCAGCCGCGGCTTCCACGACATGCTCCGAGACCGGCCCCGCCACCCGTCCACCGCGCGGCCGGTCACCTTGAACATCTGGGAGGCGGTCTACTTCGACCACGACCCCGAGCGGGTGCGCGCCCTCGCCGACACCGCGGCGACGGTCGGCGTGGAGCGGTTCGTCGTGGACGACGGCTGGTTCCGGCACCGCCGCCACGACCGGGCCGGCCTCGGCGACTGGTACGTCGACCAGGAGGTGTGGCCCGACGGGCTCGGCCCGATCGCCGACCACGTCCACGGCCTCGGCATGCAGTTCGGTCTCTGGTTCGAGCCCGAGATGGTCAACCCCGACTCCGACCTGGCCCGCGCCCACCCCGACTGGTTCCTCGCCGATGCCGAGCGCCTCCCGTTCGAGCAGCGCAACCAGCACGTCCTGGACGTCGCGCACCCCGACGCCTTCGCCCACCTGCTGGAGCGGATCAGCACCCTGGTCGGGGACGTGGGCATCGACTACCTCAAGTGGGACCACAACCGCGACCTGGCCGACGCCGTCCACGAGGGCCGGCCCGGCGTGCACGCGCAGACGACGGCGGTCTACCGACTCCTGGACGAGCTGCGCGACCGTCACCCCGGGCTGGAGATCGAGTCCTGCTCCTCCGGCGGGGCCCGCGCCGACCTCGGCATCCTGGAGCGGACGGACCGGATCTGGGGATCGGACAACATCGACCCGATCGAACGCCAGGCCATCCAGCGCTGGACCGGTCTCCTCCTGCCCTACGAGCTGATCGGCTCCCACGTCGGCTCCTCCCCCGCCCACATCAGCCGCCGCGACACCACGCTCGCCTTCCGCTGCGCCACCGCCCTGTTCGGCCACGCCGGCATCGAGTCCGACCTCGCGAGGTGGTCACCGGAGGACCTGACCGCGCTCACCGCGTGGGTCAGCGCCTACAAGCAGCTGCGGCCGCTGCTCCACGGCGGCGACGTCGTCCGCACCGACCACCCCGACCCGGCTGCCTGGGTCCACGGCGTCGTCTCCCGTGACCGGACCCACGCCGTCTTCGCCTACGTCCAGCTGGACACCTCCGTCGCCGAGAACGGCGCGCCCGTACGCCTGCCGGGCCTGGAGCCCACGACCCGCTACGCCCTGCGGGTACGCCCCGAACTCTCCGCCCCCGAGCACACCTGGCCCGCCTGGGCGCGGCGTACGACCGCGCTCACCCTGACCGGCCGGTACCTCGCCGAGGTCGGCCTCGCCGCCCCGGGCCTGACCAACCACCCCGGCCACGCACTGGTGGTCGAAGCCCAGGCACAGCCACCCGCCTCGCGGGGGTGAACCCACGACGGAGCGAGCCGGGTCGTGCCATCCGCACGGCCCGGCTCGGTCGCGGATGCGGTCAGCGGGCGCCGAGGAGGTGTTCGAGGGCCAGCTGGTCCAGCTGCTCGAAGGCCATGCCGCGCCGGGCGGCTGCGTCGACGTCGAACTCCTCGAACGCGGAGCGGTCCGCCAGCAGTGCGGCCAGGCCGTCCTGCGCGGTGGGGAGGGCGAGTTCGGGCAGCCGGGAGGCGGCGAGCGCAGACCGGACCTCCGGGTCGGCCCGGAAGGCGCGGGAACGCTCCGCCAGCAGCAGGTAGTTGCGCATGCAGGCCGCCGCCGAGGCCCAGACGCCGTCGAGGTCCTCGGTGCGCGGCGGCTTGAAGTCGAAGTGCCGGGGGCCGTCGTAGCCGGCCGTCTCCAGCAGGTCGACCAGCCAGAAGGCCTGTCGGAGGTCGCCCGCGCCGAAGCGCAGGTCCTGGTCGTACTTGATGCCGGACTGGCCGTTGAGGTCGATGTGGAACAGCTTGCCGTGCCACAGGGCCTGGGCGATGCCGTGCGGGAAGTTGAGCCCGGCCATCTGCTCGTGGCCGACCTCGGGGTTGAGGCCGACCCGGTCGGGGCGCTCCAACTCGTTGATGAACGCCAGGGCGTGGCCGACCGTGGGCAGCAGGATGTCCCCGCGCGGCTCGTTCGGCTTGGGCTCGATCGCGAAGCGCAGGTCGTAGCCCTGCTGCTCGACGTACTCGCCCAGCAGGTCGAAGGCCTCCTTCAACCGGTCCAGCGCGGTGCGCACGTCCTTGGCCGCGCCGGACTCGGCGCCCTCCCGCCCGCCCCAGGCGACGTAGACCGAGGCGCCGAGCTCCACGGCCAGGTCGATGTTGCGGATCGTCTTGCGCAGCGCGTAGCGGCGTACGTCGCGGTCGTTGGCGGTGAAGGCGCCGTCCTTGAAGACCGGGTGGGTGAACAGGTTGGTGGTCGCCATCGGGACCGTCAGCCCGGCGGCGTCCAGCGCGGCGCGGAAGCGCTTGACGCTCTGCTCGCGGGTGGCGTCGCCCGCGCCGAAGGGGATCAGGTCGTCGTCGTGGAAGGTGACGCCGTAGGCGCCGAGTTCCGCCAGCCGCTGCACGGTCTCGACCGGGTCGAGGGCCGGGCGGGTGGCGTCGCCGAAGGGGTCGCGCCCCTGCCAGCCGACGGTCCACAGACCGAAGGTGAACTTGTGCGCGGGGGTGGGGGTGAGGGCGTCGCTGGACATGGAGCGGCTCCGGATCTGTGCCGAGGGGTGTTTGTCAGGACTCTCAACAAATTAGTATGCCGGAACGTCAGAAGTAACCCCCCGCACCGGAGGAACGCATGGCTGAGCAGCGTGTCGTGATCGGCTTCGACAGCTCGACCCAGTCCACGAAGGCGCTCGCCGTCGACATCGACACCGGCGCCGTCCTGGGCCAGGGCCGCGCCCCGCACACCGTCAGCACCGGCGTCGGCCGCGAGAGCGACCCCGAGCAGTGGTGGGAGGCACTCGGGGAGGCCGCGGCGCGAACGGGCTGGGCGGACCGCGCGGCCGCCGTCTCGATCGCCGGCCAGCAGCACGGCCTGGTCACCCTCGACGAGGCCGGAGCGCCCGTCCGCCCGGCACTGCTCTGGAACGACGTCCGATCCGCGCTCCAGGCCGCCGCGTTGAAGGCCGCGCTCGGTGCGGCGGAACTCGCCCGCCGCACCGGCAGCGTGCCGACCGCCGCCTTCACCGCCGCCAAGTGGGCCTGGCTGCGCGCCGAGGAACCCGCCGCCGCCGACCGCGTCGCGGCCGTCCGCCTCCCGCACGACTTCCTGACGGAGCGGCTCACCGGCGAGGCGGTCACCGACCGGGGCGACGCCTCGGGCACCGGCTGGTGGGGGCCGGACGGCTACGACCAGGACGTCCTCGCCCGCCTCGGTCTCGACCCGAAGCTGCTGCCCGAGGTCCTGCCCCCGGGGGCGAGGGCCGGCGTCGTCCGCCCCGGGACGCCGCTGCGCGAGGGCGCGCCGGTGGCCGCCGGCACCGGCGACAACATGGCCGCGGCCCTCGGGCTCGGGCTGCTCCCCGGGCAGCCGGTGCTCAGCCTCGGCACCTCCGGCACCGTCTACGCCGTCGGCCGGACCAGACCAGCGGACCCGACCGGCACCGTCGCGGGCTTCGCCGACGCCCTCGGCCGCTGGCTGCCGCTGGCCTGCACGCTCAACTGCACCCTCGCCGTCGACCGCTTCGCCGTCCTGCTCGGACGCGGCCGTGACGAGGTCGAGGACGGCGGCACCGTCGTCGTCCTGCCCTACCTGGACGGCGAGCGCACACCGGACCTCCCGGGCGCCTCCGGCCTCGTCCACGGACTGCGCCACGACACCACCCCCGGGCAGTTGCTCCAGGCCGCCTACGACGGCGCCGCCCACGCCCTCCTCACCGCCCTGGACGGCGTGCTGCGCGCGGGCGGAGCGGACCCGGCGGGCGACGAGCCGCTGCTGCTGATCGGCGGCGGCGCCCGCGGCCGGGCCTGGCAGCAGACCGTCCGGCGGCTCTCCGGCCGGGCGGTCCAGGTGCCCGACGCCCAGGAGCTGGTCGCGCTCGGCGCCGCCGCCCAGGCCGCCGCCCTCCTCACCGGCGAGCCCGCCGACACCGTGGCGCGCCGCTGGCGGACGGCCCACGGACCGGTGCTGGAGCCGGTGAAGAAGGACGACGACGCACTGACGCGGATCGGGGATACCCTGCGTCGGGCCGGGGCCTTGCAGGGCGCCCCGGCCGGGGACCGGTAGGAGGGACGGCGCGTGACAGTGGTCGGCAGGGCGAGCAGGAGCGCGGAGAACGGGCCCGCGTCGCTGCAGGACATGCGACGGCAGAACCTCGCGGTGGTCCTCGGCGCCGTCGCCGCGCACACCCCGCTCTCCCGCGCGGACGTCGCCGGCCGCGTCGGGCTGACCAGGGCGGCCGTCTCCTCCCTGGTCGACGAGCTGATCGGTCGCGGCGCGGTGACCGAGGCCGTGGCCACCGCCAGCGGACGGGTCGGCCGACCCGGGCGGGCGCTGGCCGTGAGCGGCGAGGGCCCGGCGGGCCTCGGCCTGGAGATCGGCGTCACCCACCTCGGCGCGTGCGTCGTCGACCTGCGCGGCGAGCCGCGGGTGTGGCGCCGGCTGGA